>JAADDJ010000046.1 GCA_013153965.1 Thermotogae bacterium | reverse complement strand
GGCGGCCGGTATGGCTATGGAGGAGCCCAAGACCACCTCCACGAACTCGTTGGTACTCGCCGTCGCCATTCCCGTCACGACGACGTCGTCCTTCTCCTTAACGTAGGAGGCGTAGGTGGCTATGGCCCCCATCCCCAACGATAGGGTGAAGAATATCTGACCTGCCGCCTCCACCCAAACCCTTCCGTTCAGAATCTTGGAGAAATCCGGCTTCCAGATGAACTCCAACCCCTTGAGGGCGCTCCAATGCTCGTTCGGCCCCTTGGAGAAGAATATCACTATGGCCAAGAAGATGGCCATGACTATGAGGAGGGGCATGCCGTACTTCGCCAGAACCTCTATGCCGTAGCGCACTCCCCTCTGAAGGACGTACCAGTTGAGGATGACCGTTATCCAGAAGACGATGTACGCGAAGAGGGTCGGACGGGTGTATTCCTGCAGGAAGGCTCCGAAGGGCCTGAGGGCCTCGGCCGTGTCGGCCGTCGGGATGGGTTTGGGGAGCCATCCGAATAGGGCACTCAGGGAGAAGCCGAGCGTCCAAGACTCTATGTATATGTAGTACATGATGATGAGGACGGGGGCGGCCACACCTATGACTCCTATGAGACGCCCTATGACCCTCGCCCTGTAGGATTTGAAGAGCGTGCCGATTATACCGACGGTTGAGCCGTGCCCCCTCGCTCCGCCGTACCTTCCCGCCATCCACTCTATCCACATCAGGGGAAGTCCGAGGAGGGCGAGGGAGATCAGATAGGGGATGATGAAGGCTCCTCCGCCGTACAGGGCCACCTTGGAGGGGAATCGCAGGAGGTTTCCGAGACCCACGGCGTTGCCGGCGGTGGCTAGGACTGCGCCGATACGGGACCCCCAGTGCTGCCTCGGTCTCTTGGCCATAGCCTGCTATTGTAATGGGGTCGGTGAGGCTTCAAATAAAAAAAAAGTGGAGCGGAGGGGACTCGAACCCCCGACCTCCTGAATGCCATTCAGGCGCTCTCCCACCTGAGCTACCGCCCCACTTGAGGTAGGTATTATAAGGCGGAAGAGTTGGATGTTGGGACGCCCCTGCGAGCCGCGTCTCCCCTGACCGTGGGCCAACCTCCCGCCGGATGCCATTCTCCCCCGACGAAGAGTACCCTCCCCTCGCGCGATACTACGATCAAGCCGCCCTCCACGGGTAGTGGCGACAACCATTCGCCCTCCCCTATTTCCACGGAGTCCATAACGCTCCCATCGTACGAGAGGAGTCTCAAGAGACCGCCCCCAACGGCCACTATGCCGACATCCGTCAGGAGCGGAGGGGCGTCCAAGGGGACCTCCACCTCCCACTCACCCGGGGAGACCAATCTCCCGGAAGTCGTCGCCACCACATATCTACCCTCCGAGGCCAACACCTCCCCCATGGGCGATGCGGAGATGGAGAACTCCGTCTCCCGGAGGCCGTCGGGCGACAGAAAGAGGACCCTTCCCTCCGGAGAGGCGACGGCGATGCGCGCGCCGTCGTAGGATGGGGCGGACGGCAGGTAGTCCAGCCCCTCAACCAACCAAACCAAATTCCCGGAGGAGTCGTACATCAGGAGCCTGCCGGAGATGGTGGGGACCACCACCCCGCGCCGGGGAAGGCACGTTGCCGGGAATAGCACCCAATCCCCCAGATATCCCACCCATCGCACACCCCCATCCCCGGTGGCGAACAGATGGCCATCCTCAACCGCCACGTAGTATCCGTCGCACACCGTTATACCCCTGACGGCCGAGGCCGAGCCGAGGGAGTCCCGCAGGAGCATCCTCCCATCGGGAGCGAAGGCCAGAAGGTATCCGTAGAAAGTCCCGAAGAGGATGGTATCCCCGGAGACCACGGGACCGAAGGTTATGGGCTCGTCGGTCTCAAACAGTAGCCTAAGCTTCCCTCCCGCGCCCAACGAGAATACCCCTCCCCCCTCCGTCAGAACCACGACCTCGCTGTCGTTCAAGGCGGCGGGGACGGATAGGACCTCCCGCCCCAGACTCCCCTCCCAGACCACGGCCACCCCCCCATCCCCCGATGGGGGTGGGGGAACGTCGGGAGCGCCTCGGCTCCTGCAACCCAAGGCGAGCAGGAGGATTAAAACGACGTACCTTCCCCTCATCCGAAGAGACCCCGCAGGACGAACCACACGTTGGCCGGACGCTCGGCGAGCCTCCTCATGAAGTACGGGTACCAGTGAGAGCCGTAAGGTACGTACAGGCGGAGCCTGTGGGTCCTCTTGACCTTCCTCTGAAGGCCAAGTCTGACGCCGTAGAGCATCTGAAACTCGTACTTGTCCTTCGGGACGCCGAGCTCCTCCGCCTTCCGCATTATGAAGGAGATGATCCTCTCGTCGTGGGTGGCAAACTCCGGGTATATCCTGTCGGTCCTGCGAAGCATCTCAACGGCCAAACTCTTGAAGTTCTCATCAACCTTCCGCTTATCCTGAAAGGCCACGTCGGGCGGCTCCTTGTAGGCACCCTTCACGAGACGCAGATTTATGCGATAGCGAGAGAGCTCATCCAGAATCTCCCGCGCCCTGTAGAGGTAAGCCTGAATGACCGTCCCCACGGGGTATCCCTCGTCGTTCATTCGCTTCACTATCCACAGGGTATCGTCAAGGAGGCGACTCTCCTCCGTATCCACATTCACGTAGAGGCCCACGGATTTAGCCTTCTCCGCTATACGCTTCAGATTCTCGTAGGTGAAGTCCCTATCAATCTCAAGTCCCAGCTGGGTCAGCTTGAGGGAGATCTCGGAGTACTCCCTGAATGGGGCGAGGGCATCGGCCAGACGCAGATACTCCTCCACGCTGCGGAGGGCCGGCTCCTTGGCCTTGTAATGCTCACCGAGAAAGGCCACGGTGGTGTATATGCCCTCCTCCTTGAGTCTCCTCACCACCTCAACCAGCTCATCCAACGTCTCGCCGGCCACGAATCTCCTTGATATCTTGCGTCCCAGACGGGTGCTGGTCAAAAATCGCTCCAGAGTCTTGTTGTGCGACAGGGCGATGAAAAAGTCCCTCAAAAGTCCCATATGGGATATTCTAACGGCGGAGCCGCCCCGTCTTTCATCTCACCACGAAAACTCTCACCCTATCCCTCTGTACGGCGAAGTACGTACCGCCCGGCAACCGCAGCCTCAAACTCCCCCTTCCGTATCCCACCAGCCTCCCGTCCGACGCGTACACCCTCAGCGGGAGGCTCGGCAATCCCTCCAACCGGACGCTCCCACCGGAGATGGCCACGAGAATGTCCCTTGAGCCGACGGGAGCGACCTCCTCCACCCCGATGCTCGGGTCCTTTAGGACGGTGTGCCTCTCCAGAATCCAGTTGTCGGGGTCCCAGATTATGCTGTCGGGAGCGCTCCTCCACCGGAGCGTGAAGCTCTGAACGTCCAGACTGTCCCATATAACGAAGAGCGTATCGGCGGAGTCGGATACCCATCGCACCTCTATGGGCATCCTGAAGGTGGGGGCTCCGACCGGCTGCGTCTGCTCAACTATCAGGGTGAGATTCCACATTCCGGACGAATCCGGATATGCGTTCCAACGGACGTTATAGACGGGCCATCCGGGCTCATACACCCACTGGTTGAAGAACCAGTCCAGGTCCCTCCCCGTGTAGGTCTCAACCGCATCTACGAAGTCGGACGTCAGGGCGTAAGAGCCGGAATGTAGGCTCCTGTAGTGCCTTAGCGCTCCGAAGAAGAGGGAGGTGTCCTTGTCCAAGATGTAGCGGAGCATGTGCAGGACGGCCGCCCCCTTGTGGTAGGTATAGACCGAGAGGATGTCCCCTATATCGGGTCCGGGATCATAGACGGGCTTGCCGGGATTCGTCGCGTACGTGAAGAAGGTGCGCTCAACGGTGTTGCCGTAGTAGAGCACGTAGGAGGCGAAACCGCCCTCCGCCTCCGCCCAGAGCATCTCGCAGTAGGTGGCGAAACCTTCACCCAGCCAGGTGTCCTTGAACGTCCCGTATCCAACGTCGTCCCCCCACCACTGGTGGCACAGCTCGTGAGCCTGAGTGTAGTTGCCCAAGTACGAGGAGAAATGGCTTGAGGTCTGATGCTCCATGGCCCCCGAGAAGGCGAACATCACCACGCTCTGCTCGTACTTCTCATCGGCGAAGGGATACACCCCGAACCTATCGGAGAAGACCGTCAGCATGTCGGTCAGCCTTACGCCCCATCCGAGCGATGTATCGGAGGGATACACCCACGCCATCACCGGCATGGTGGTGGAGCCGTAGGTCCAAGTCCAGCGGTTGGCCGCCAGCGTCCGGCCGGCCATGGATATTAGGTAGGTGGCTATGGGATGAGCATGCATGTAGTGCCATATGCGGGTAGTCCCCGTCGGTACGGTATCCACGAGTAGGCCGTTGGCCAGAACCGTCAGGGAAGTATCCGCCTCTATCCAGAACTCAACTCCATCGTCCGCCTTCTCCCAGGGGCGGTCGTACGAAGGTACCCAGCACCTGAACCCCTCCGGATAACCCAACGTGCTGAAACTGCCGTCCGTGCGGACGTATATACCACCCGAGAAGGAGGGACAGAATACCGAATCGGGGCTTCCGTGGTAGAAGACATCAACGACTACGCTGTCGCCCGCCCCCAGCGTTGGGGTCGGATATACGATCAGACGGCTGCTGTCCCGAATGTACGGAGATGGCAGACCCGCCACCCTCACGCTATCAACCGTGTAGCCGTAGAAGTCCAAAACGAGGCTGTCCAGATCCTCCCTCGCGATTCCAACCAAGGTGGTATGGGCGAAGCCCAGATACCTGTCCGTGAGGCGAAAGCGCAGGATGTAGCGTCTGACATCAACCGGAAGGGTGGTAGTATCGTCCCACAGGGGAGCATACCCATCCGTGGGATTCCAAGGCTTGAGGTCAAACGTTGTGAAATATCCCAAGAGAGACAGGAGCATCCGTCGGATTTTACGGGGGTAAAATCGCGGCGTGAAGAAGTTTCACCTTCCCTACGACGGTGAGACGTGGCCCGACGGCGAGACGGTCAATTACAGGCCCCACGTTAAGAAGATAGTACTTCTGGGCAAGAAGAATGGCCTGAACTTTGAGGTCAGATACTTTGAGATACAGCCGGGACACGCCTCATCTCTGGAGAAACACGAGCACCAGCACGCGGTCCTCATCCTCAAGGGGAGGGGAGCGGTGTTCGTGAAGGACCGGATATACGATGTGAAACCCTACGACGTCGTGTGGATCCCCCCATGGACGCCCCACCAGCTGATGGCGAGCGAGGAGGAGCCTCTGGGATTCCTCTGCATCGTAGATGCCGAGAGGGACAGACCGTCCCCCCTATCGGAGGAGGAGCTGGAGGCCATCAGGTCCAACCCGCGGATCGCCGAGAGGGTGAAACTGCCGTAGAATAGGGGACTCTGTGGGCGCCCATCTCTTCCTCATACGCAAGTACATATTCACGAGTGGAAGTCGGGTGGTCTCCGTGTTCGCCCTCCTCAGCGTCCTGTCCATATCTTTGGGCGTCGCCATCCTGATAATCGTGACGGGGATAATGAACGGCTTCCAGTCCGAGTTGAAACGTCGCATCCTCATCCTCCAGCCCCACCTGCACATAACCCATCCGATGGGCATACCCTTCAGGAACGTGGAGGAGGTCATAGAGGAGTTGGAATCGTTGGGTATAGACGCCTCCCCGGCCATACTGGGGAAGGTGATCGTCTATCAGGGGAACACGATAGATGGCGTCGTCATAAGGGCACAGGATCTTGAGCATGTACGCAAAGAGCTGAAGGATTACATGGTGCGGGGAAAGGTGGATAAGGGGGCGATGGTGGGCATGAGTTTGGCCTCACGCCTCGGCGTAGACCCGGGGATGAACTTGGAGCTGGTGAGCCTGCGCCAGACCCCATTCGGGCCCCAGATGGTCCCCTACAAGGTTAAGGTGGTCGGGATATTTGAGACGGGCCTGATGATGCACGATGATCAGACCGTCATCCTTGATCTGGAGAACGGCCGCAGGCTCTTTGGCCTCAAGGACGACGAGACGCCTCTAATATTCGGATACGTCCCAGACCCCTACAAGGCCAACGAGTACTGCAAGAAGGTCTTTCAGAGGAACTACGGCTGCACCTCCTGGCAGAATATAAACAGGACCCTCTTCTCGGCCCTCCGGATGGAGAGGTTGGCCATCACCCTATCCTTCGCCCTCATCCTCCTGATATCGGCCATAAACGTCGTGGTCTCCATAACGATGCTCACGCTTGAGAAGAGATGGGAGATAGGTCTGATGAAGGCCCTCGGCTTCACCAAGTGGGACATAACCACCGTCTTCACGGGTGTGGGCGGGATTCTGGGCCTCCTCGGGGCTATCGTGGGGTCCATATTCGGATGGGGCATCTCCTACATCACGGACACTTACAAGCTGGTGAAGCTTCCCGCCGACGTCTATATGATAGACTACGTCCCCATAAAGCCGCAGATAGGCGACTGGGTGGTCGTCCTCATCCTCACATTCATAATCTCCCTGCTCGCCGCCTTCATCCCGTCCGTCATAGCCGCCCGACTCAAACCCGTTGATGCCCTGAGGAAAGTCGTCTGAATGGCCGTTAAGGTTCTGGGTATAAACGCCTCCGCACGTACGCACGGATGGACGCGCCGCATGCTTGAGGAGGTCCTCCGGCACTCGCGAATGGAGGGGGCGACCACCAAGCTCATAAATCTGGCGACCGCCCATCTGAACTTCTGCACCGGCAGCTACAGCGAGCTTCCGGCCCTGTGCAACCTTGAGGCCTGCATAGGAGACGACTTTGGGGACTCCTTCTCATCCATCGTCTGGGAGCTCCTTGAGGCGGACGCCGTCGTCTTCGCCACGCCGGTCTATTGGTACGGCCCGTCGGCCCTCCTGAAGGTCCTGATAGAGAGGATGACGTCTCTGGAGAATATGGGGGCTTTCATGCTGCGGGGCAAGGTGGCCGGGATCGTTGTCGTGGGTGAGGAGGGAGGCGCCATAATGGCGGCCTCATCCCTGCTGATTACCCTAACCCACATGGGATTCGCCATACCGCCCCTCGGCGTGGCGTATATGCTGCGCAGATGGGACGATTCACGCAAGACGGAGGCGTTGGAGGACGCGGCCGCCCTCGGCCACAACGTCGTCAGGATGGCCGAGATGTTGGGGGAGCATCCTTGGGATTGGATAGACGGATGGAGGGGAAATTCTTAAAAATTTCAAGATAGCCCCTACCCTCGCCGCGTAGAATTCCAAAAGAGCCATGAGGAGAATGTTCGCGGCACTTTCGCTTATGTTGATACCTCCGCTCCTCCACGCCGGTGTATGGACGGAGGTGGTGGTGGGTCCGTGGATGCCCTTCTTCGGGGCCTTCAACACCAACCACAACTTCGGATTTCAGGGGCATGTCAGGTTGGGAGCCACCTTTGAGATATCCATCCCGGATGCCATAAAGAGAAGTTTGGGTCCCCTCGGGAGCATGAAATCCTTCTCCCCCTATCTGGAGGGGTACCATACTTGGAATAGCCTGAAGAAAATCGTGTGGGAGGTTCAGGATGGGGACACCGTCCGCTCCGGGAACATGTTCTACTTCGGCATAGGGGGACGCATGGGTATGGGCTCCTCCCAGAGCTACACGTACGGGCTCAACATCGGGTTGGGCCTCCTCAACGAGTACGAGCCCACGGGGGAGAATACGCTGGAGGGGGGACACCGTCCACCCAAGTTCTCGCCCTCGGTCTTCGCCGGTGTCTTCTTCGCCTACGAGGGCTTCAAGCCCCTCTACTTCCTCGTGGAGTACAACACAGAGTCGTTGGGGAGCTTCTCCGACGGATACACCGGTTGGCACGAGGTGGATTTCGGCGTAGGGCTGCTCTTTTAATCACGTACGGCGACCTTATATTACCCGCCGTTGAGGTTGGTCGCCTTAAAGGTAAAGGGTAGGTACGTCTTAGCCGTAGGTGAGGTCAAGGAGGGGTTCTTCGTGGGGGAGGACGTGGGTGGAAGGCCTCTGCGGATGAAGGTGAAGGGTCTGATAGACTTCGGGCCCGTACGGTCAAAGGCCTCCATCTCACCGCACGATGGCTTGGACCTGCGGGAGCTTTGGGATTTAGGGGAGGAGCTGGATCTGGATACGGCCGCGGAGCTGCTCCTCGGCTCCAACTCCCCCGGAGATAAGGCCTCCATATTCCTCTCGGCCCTACGCTCCCCATTCTTCAAGGTTGAGGGGGAGAGACTCATCCCGAGGAGCGAGGATGACGTCAGGAGCATACTGGCCCGGGAGCGGGCGGAGAGGGAGGAGGAGGAGATGCGGGCGGAGCTGGCCCGAACTCTCAAGGGGGAGGAGACCCCCATAGTTCCAATCCTGAGGGCCATATACAGGGGTGAGAGGGAGGACCGCAGGCTCCTCAGACTCATATCATCCCACGAGGACTTCTGGAGGGCTTTTCTGAACGCGGGGCACGTGCGACCGGAGGACGTTCCGGCCCACATAAACGCCCTCAAGACGATGAATACGGGAGGATACGAGGGGTTGGAGCTTGAGTACGAGGACCTCCGGGACCTACCCACATTCTCCATAGACGACGAGGAGACGCGGGACATAGACGACGCCATAAGCGTAGTGCCCACGGCCTCCGGATACGAGCTCTTCATACACATAGCCCTACCCTACGCTTTAGTCAGGAGAGGGAGCGAGGCGGACCTTCTGGCCAGGGGGAGAGGCTCCACCCTCTACCTCCCCGAGGGCATCTGGCCGATGTACCCGCAGGAGGCCGTGGAGGCCCTCTCGCTGAAGGAGGGGGAGGAGCGGCCCACCCTCACCCTCCGACTGGTGGTCACCCCTTACGGCGAGGTTAGGGATTACGACTTCATGCTGGCGACGATAAGGAATAAGAGGAGACTGGCCTACCGCAACGCCGAGCGCATCCTGCGGGAGGAGGGACTATGGGAGGGGCTCATGCACCTGAAGGAGAACCTTAGGGCCGGAAGGCTCAAGGCTGGAGGGATGGCCTACGACCACCCCTTCCTAAAGGTCAAATTCCACGACGGCAGCATCACCGTCTCCCTCCTCACGCCCAACGACGCCACCGCCCTGGTGGGGGAGATGATGATCCTCTACAACAGCGTGGCCGGAGCGCATCTGGCCCGCAGGGGGCTGGTGGGGATATTCCGAATTCAGGAGGAGCCTCCCCCCACACCCCACCCCCTCCCGGGAGATCCCCTCTATCTGCTAAAGCTGAAGGCGGCCGGCCGCCCGGTTAGGACATCCATAAAACCCGGACCCCACAGGGGGTTGGGCGTTCCCTACTACGTACGGGCCACATCCCCCATACGCCGCTACTCCGACGTGATAAACCAGCACCAGATTTTGGCCAGCCTCCGGGTACTCCCTCCCCTGCCTCCCGATGTGGTTGAGAGGGATATGGGGGAGGCCCTCGCGGGAGAGCTCAAACGGCACAAGGCGCAGAGGGAAAGGACGACCTTCCTGCTCCTCCACCACCTGCGACTCTCCGGTGAGGTTGAGGGGGTCGCATCGGGCAAACGCAAGGTCTTCCTTCCGGGATACCTGATGGAGGTGAGGGCCAAGGGAAGCCTCCGATACGGCGGTAGGTACCGCTTCAGGGTGGTGAAGGTGCTCTTCGGGGACGGTACGGCCGTTCTGGAGCCGATAGAGTCCTTGGACGCCGACCATCCATCTCTCCCTCTCGTATAATACTCCCCTATGTTCGCCTTTTACCCCTACCTTCCGTCCTTCCACGTCGCCGAGGGCGGTCTCTCCGGCCACGTTCAGGCGGACGTCCGGATGGTGTTCTGGAGCGTGTCCGTTCCGGCATACGACCGCTACGGCTTCGCCGGGTACCAGCAGACGGATTTCGGGGAGAATTACCTCTTCACGCTGGGCAACTCCTATCTGGCCTACTCCACCGGGAAATTCGCCATCTCCCTCTTCTACACCAACGCCCTCAGCGGGAGCGTGAAGGTGGATACCCTCTCCTACGCCTTCAACTTCAAAACCTACGGTGGGGGTATAGCCTTCGCTCCCACCGGATGGATGTCGTTGGGGGTTGATGCCGTACTGACGCCCGATGACAGGGGCGGAGGTATGGACTTCACCTTCCGGTACGAGTATCTGGCCCACCTGAGCGGTGGGCTCTTCTACATGCTGAACTCCAAGAGGGTGGTGTGGGATGTCTCCGCATTCGTCGCCCTCCCGGATCCCCGCATGTCCTCTCTGGGACTCTACGCCTCCAACCGTTGGAAACCCTCCTATATGGTGCGGTACGAGACCAACATAACCCGCAACCGTCGCATCAAGCTCGGCGGCGGATTCATATACGATGGCACCTACGCCCCCGTCCTGTCTCTGGGTGAGAGCGAGAGACTCGGCAGGTACCTCCTCGGCGCGGACCTGAACGTCTTCCCCGCGAAGTACGATTACGAGAATATGCGTGTGGAGTGGAACGACGTAAATCTCTCCCTATGGATAACCTTCTGAATCTCCGGCGGTACCATCGCCCCGTCCTCCTGAAGGAGACCTTAGACCTGCTCCAGCTGGAGCCCCACCTGGTGGTGGTGGATGCCACGTTCGGATTCGGAGGACACGGTTTTGAGATGGCGAAGCGGGTGGACCCGGGCATCCTCATCGGCTTTGAGAAGGATCCGGAGACCTACCGCATAGTGGTGTCCTCCCTTCCGCCTATCACCAACATAAGGCTGCTCAATATGGGGTACGAGCGTATGGACGAGGGCCTCTTGAAGGTGGGTCTCCTATCCGTGGATAGGGTACTCTTTGACCTCGGCATCTCCTCCTTCTCCCTTGAGGGTACGGGCAGAGGATTCACGTTCCGCAGGGATGAGCCTCTGGACCTACGGTTCAACCCCAACGAGGGAATACCCGCCTACGAGTTCCTCAACCGGGCGTCGGAGAGGGAGATAGAGGAGGTGTTGCGCAGGTACGGGGAGGAGAGGCGCAGCCGGCGGATAGCGAGGGAGATAGTGAAGTCGCGGCCCATACGCACCACCGGAGACTTGGCCGCCATAGTTGATAGGATATACCCGCCGCAGATGCGCACCAAAGCCAAGGCCCGGGTGTGGCAGGCTCTGCGCATATACATAAACGACGAGCTCAACAACCTGCGCCGGGGACTCGCCTTGGCCCTGAAGCACCTGAAGGTTGGGGGGATCCTCGCCGTCATATCCTTCCACTCCTTGGAGGACAGGGCGGTGAAGACGTTGCGTGAATATCCCTTCGTGCGGGCGCTGACGAGGAAACCCATCGTCCCGTCGGAGGAGGAGATAGCCCAGAATCCTCGGAGCAGGTCCGCCAAGCTGCGGGCCTACATGAAGACGGCGGAGGTGGATGTTCCATCCCTCCTCGCCGATGAGCGATTCGCGAATCCCTTCCCGCGGCCGCGCCGCCGTGGAAGGCCGCGCAGGAGGAGAAGAGGATGAAGATGCGCTACATCCTACACTTCGTGATAGTGTCCCTGCTCATCCTCGTGAGCGTCATTCTAAACTCCTACACCGTCACGCACCTGACCCGTCAGATTTCCCGTCGGAGGGCCGAGCTGCGCCGGCTCCGCTGGAAGTACGACGAGGTGCGCTATCGCAGGTACGCCGTATGGCCCCGCTATCTGAGGGAGATAGTGCGGCAGGTGCGCTAACGCCTCCTCTTGCGTCGCTTTCTGCGGCGTAGGGAGGTGATGAAGTCATCCAACTCCCTCATCATATCCATCTGCAGGTCGTACGTATTGACGGCCTCTTTCCCCCGAAAGCTCTTAGCCGAGGCCTCCAGCCTATCCACGAACCGCAGGAAGTCCTGCGGGTCCATGACGTACAGATTGGGATGCACGTGGCGGGCCCTGTCGGCGAGGGACCTGTCGCGGGTTATCAGCTTTATCGTATCCCCCGTGTGGGAGGAGACGTACCGGATTATCCACTCGTCGGCCGACATCCCCCTCTCCGTCTCGCCCGAGAACTTTATGTACGTGGGATGGGGTATATCGGCGAATCCATCAAATACGAAGAGAACCCGATAACCACTCTTGAGTAGTATCTCGGACAGCTCCAAGGCCATCCGATAGGCCTCGGAGAAGGAGACGGCCCTCCCCGTGGAGTAGGCAAGGTTGTACGCATCCACCACGAACAAGGCTACATCACCAGATCTATTATGAACTTGCCCGCCTCAAACAGGTAGCGGGCCCACCTCTTCAGCTTCTCCACGTGGCTTCTCTGGTCGGAGCGCACCACTATGTCGCATCCGTGGGCCTCGGCGGCCTCTATCACCATCTGGCCGGCCTCGTTGCGGGACACCTTGCCTTTGACGAATTTGACCGCCTTGCTCCAAGCGTTCCTCACCTCCGGGTAATCGGCGAAGTCCAGAAGGACGTTTCCCTTCTCATCCACTATGCGCGGGTACAGGCACGCTCTGGCGCCCTTCGGCGTCTTCACGATCACCTGCTTCACGTCATCGGGGGGAGTCTCATCCTTGGGAGGGCTCTTTCTGGGCTTTCCCGGCCCCAACTCCTTGGCCAAGGTGTCCAGCCGGACCTCAACCATCACCTCAACGCGGCCGTCGTCGTAGTACTTGGGCTTCCCGACGACCCTCGCCCCCTTCACTATCCCCTCCACCCTCTGGACTATCAGGTCATTCGTCGTCATGTAATCCTCAACCACGGTCTCGGAGGTAATATGCACGCCCTTGAGTATCTCCAAAAGGTTGCGCCGAGCATCCACGACGGCAGCCCTCTCGGCCAGAAGGCGGGCCTGACCCTTGGGTCTCTTGGGATCCATGAAGCCGTAGCCTCTGGCGAGGACCACGCCGTGGGTCCAATCTATCTCGCCCTTATCAAAGACCTCCCTCACGCTCGTATCCGCGGAGAGTAGCACCATCCACATCATAGGAGAAAATTTTACCCCCGTTCCACGTCTTCGGCATCGTGCGAAAAGTCTCAAGGGATAGGGCCCCTTCGGGACCCACCGCGAGGGTAAAATACGTTCCTATGAGGAGAATCGCGATACTTCTCATTTTACCTGTACTTTCGTGCATGCCCCCCGGATGTCAGGAGAAGGTGACGGAGGAGGTGATTGAGAAGACCACCGGAGTGGATGTTGATATGAATGGGACATCCGTTGATATTCCACCCGAGATGAAGGACCTCGTCCTTCCCGGAGGCAAAGTTCTGGCCGTCGCCAGACAGGGTAAGGCGATCCTTCTAAATTACATGACGGATAAGGACCCGAAGGATGTGAAGAAATTCTACAAGGATAAGTTGGGGGCACCCAGCTCGGAAGTCATGAATGAGGGTGGTATAACCCTCATTTGGGATAACCCCCGCATAGGCGTGAATATCGCCAAGGAGGAGGATGGAAAGACGAGCGTTGCGGTCATCAGGGGAAACCTGTAGAGACTGACCTTAGAATTCCCGTCTTCATGTTGGAGAAGGCTTTGGCTATGGGTCTGACCGAGCGGGAGTACGAGGCCATAGTGGCGCTCTTGGGCCGCGAGCCCTCCGAGCTGGAGCTGGGGATATTCGCCCTCAACTGGTCGGAGCACTGCTCCTACAAGTCCAGTCGCCGATTCCTGAGGAGACTGCCGTCGGAGTCGGAGAGGACGTTGAAGGGCCCGGGTGCGGGGGCCGGCGTTCTTCGGTTGGACGACGAGCTCGTGGTAGCCTTCAAGATAGAGAGCCACAATCACCCTTCCGCCGTGGAGCCGAAGCACGGCGCTGCTACGGGTGTCGGGGGTATAGTGCGGGACGTCCTTAGTATGGGCGTCAGGCCCGTAGCCCTGCTGGACACCCTGCGATTCGGAGATTTCAGGAGGAGTCGCAAATCCCTGCGTCTGATGAAAGGGGTCGTGGAGGGGATATCTTGGTACGGCAACTCCATAGGGGTGCCGGTGGTGGGCGGTGAGGTCTTCGTGAGCAGCACGTACGAGGACAATCCTCTGGTCAATGTGATGTGCGTGGGTGTCGGAGAGGCCAAGTACGTCAAGGAGGGTGTTCTCAAGGGGGTGGGGAACAGCATCCTCATAGTCGGAGCACCCACCGGCAGGGATGGCATAATGGGAGCCTCGTTCGCCTCCCAGACCTTTGAGGGGGACATATCCGAGAATAGACCCGCCGTCCAGATAGGGGATCCCTTCATGGAGAAGCTCCTGATAGAGGCGACGTTGGAGGCCGTGAAGTTGCCCCAAGTTCTGGGCCTGCAGGACCTGGGGGCCGGGGGCCTATCAACCGCCTTGCCCGAGATGGCGGAGAACGGTGGGGTGGGCGTGGAGCTCTTCACCGACCGCGTACCCACCAGAGAGCCACTGAGTCCGTACGAGGTCGTCCTATCCGAGAGTCAGGAGAGGATGGTCCTGTGCGTGGAGGCCGGGAGAGAGGAGGAGGTGATTGAGATATACCGCAGGTGGGGCCTTGAGGCGGCCGTCATAGGGAGGGTGATACCCGAGAGGGTATTCCGCATAAAGGAGGGGGAGCGCACAGTGGCCGAGATCCCGCTGGGCGTCCTCTTCAAGGGTCTGCCCGTCCCCGAGTGGATAGCCGAGGAGGCCCCTCTCAAGCTGGAGGATTACTTCCGAATAGTGGCCGCCATGATGGGGGAGTACGAGGGGGCGTCCAAGAGGCGCAAGGGACGCCTGCGGGCCATAATGCAGCTTTTCGGATTCTCCTCCTACCCCATAGGGGACAGCGTGGGAATCCAGTGGTCGGACGTGGAGTTGAGGAGGTTGGGTCTCCGGCTGCAGAGGATAGCCTTCAAGGACGGCGCGAACGCGCACGTGAAGGAGATGGCCGACCTTATAAACGCCTACCAGAACTTCATACATCGCATAGCCTCCTCCCGCAAGGAGCCGGAGGCTCTCCTGAGCGAGAGATACGTCCAGAGCGCGGCGGTTAAGGTCCTCTCTCATCCCAACGTGGCGTCCAAGAGGTGGATATATCGCCAGTACGACCACATGGTCGGTACGGATACGGTCGTCCCTCCGGGCGAGGGCGGCGCCGCCATACTTCGGATAAAGGGGAAGAACTACGCTCTGGCCTTGACGGTTGATGGGAACGGGAAGTACCTCGCCATGGATCCCTACTGGGGGGCCCAGAGGGTGGCCTTGGAGGCCGTTCTGAACATCACCCTGAGCGGAGGAGATGTCATAGGCTTCACGGATGGGGTCAATTTCGCCTCTCCGGAGGACCCGGACACCTACCACCGCCTCCAGATGGCCCTTAAGGGCCTCGGAGATTTCGCCAGAGCATTCGGAATACCGGTCGTCTCGGGGAACGTGAGCCTCTACAACGAGACGGAGGGCCGCAAGATATTCCCCACCCTAATGGTCGGAGGCGTGGGTGTGGTTGAGGACGTCTTCTCCGTCCCCAAGGTGGGGGTCGTGCGCGAGGGTCTATACGTCTATACGGTGGGTTTCCACGCCACGGACTTTGACCTCGGCGGCAGCGAGTTCCTCTCGGCCCTTCTGGAGGAGTTTCCCCTTGAGAACGTAGATGAGAATCTCCTCTACCGTTTCTACCGCAAGCCCGAGCCTTACCACTACGACTTTCCGTACCTGCTGGACCTCGTCTCAACCCTCCGGGAGGCCGTTCGCCTCGGCCTCGTCATAAACGCCCACGACGTATCCGAAGGGGGTCTCTTCTCAACGCTGGCGGAGATGGTCATACTGGGGGAGGTGGGAATATCGGCCACCGTTGATGGTTTCGGCGAGCTCTTCTCCGAGACCGTCCCCAAGGTCGTCCTGACCACCTCCATGCCAAAGGAGCTGGAGGCCCTCCTCTCAAGGAACGATCTCCCCTACGAGCGTATAGGGAGGACCGTTCCGGACCCGGTCCTTGACGTGTCCTACCATCCGGGCAGGAGCATATTCCTGCTCAAGGACGAGCTCGCGGAGGCGTACTATTCCACCTACGAGGAGTACGGTGGAAATCCTTAGGGTGGGAGACGTATATCCGCACCCCACGTGCGCGGCCGTGGGGTCATTTGATGGACTCCACAGGGCCCACAGGTACATACTGGGCAGGTGCGGCGTCCTATCCGACGAGCTCAAGACTCTGGTCATCACATTCGGCGAGCACCCCCGGCGGGATGGGGACCTCCTATTTACGACCGAGGAGAAGCTGGAAGCCTTGGAGGAGATGGGGGTGGATGCCGTCCTCCTCCTTGAGCGGAAGGATATGGCCCTGAAGGCGGAGGAGTTCGTAAGCCTCCTGATAACCCACCTGCGGGTCAGGAGACTCCTCATGGGATACGACCACAGATTCGGCCGGGGGCGTGAGGGCTCCCCCGATTGGCTGGTAGCCCGCCTGAAGGACTATTCGTTTGAGACCTACGTATTCCCTCCCCTCAAGTACGACGGGGAGGTGGTATCCTCATCCCGCATAAGGCAACTTCTGAAGGAGGGGAAGGTGGAGAGGGCTAACCTGCTCCTCGGCTACCCCTACAGGATAACCGGAGAGGTGGTCAAGGGGGAGGGATGGGGCAGACGCCTCGGATTCCCCACGGCCAATC
Source organism: Thermotogae bacterium (assembly GCA_013153965.1). Lineage (GTDB taxonomy): Bacteria > Hydrothermota > Hydrothermia > LBFQ01 > LBFQ01 > JAADCS01. Next base: position 21,084 of record JAADDJ010000046.1, on the reverse strand, counting down.
TGAAGGTCCCCCCGGAGAAACTCCTTCCGGCCGACGGAGTCTATGCGGTCCTCGTGCCGCAGGTACGCCGCTACGGCGTCATGCACATCGGCGCCAGGCCGACCCTTAACCTGCGCAGGAGCGTTGAAGTGCATATATTGAACTTTGAGGGAAAAGTGCCTGAAAAATTGAAGGTGCATATTTTAGCCAGAATACGGGGTGTGATGAGATTTCCCTCCCCGGAGGCCCTTCGGGAGCAGATAAGGCGAGATATAGAGCTGATGAACTCCATCATAAATCGCCTTGCTACTCTATAATAACATGCTATGCGGTACGCTCTCGTCATTCTCGCTGGCCTTCTTATGGTTTCCTGCGGCAGCTCCGAGAAGAGCACGGATTACTCCGGGACATGGGAGACCGGATTCGGCACCCTACAGCTGACCCAGGTGGGGGATTCCCTAAAGGGGGAGTTCGTGGGGGCCAACAGCGGCAAGTTCGTCGGGGTCATACGCAACGATACCGTCCATTTCACCATAGAGAACGCCTCCTTCAGCGCCGAGGAGTTGGAGGGCTTCGCGGAGATAAGGGGCGCCAAGGCGATGAAGGGCAAGTACAGACCTAAGGGGACGAAGGTCTGGGAAGGAACTTTCTACATGATGAAGAAATGAACCATAACCGGCAGCTCGGCTACTGCGTCGGGATACTTCAACCCAACGAAGTCACCTTCACCAGCTTCGTTCCCCCGAAGATGGGGGAGTTCGTCGTGATCTCCTACACCGAGGGGGGCCGGGAGGTGAGGGTTCTGGGGATGGTGAGCCACATAGAGAGGTTTGACAGGTTCCTCCCCGAGGACAACAACCCGGCTCACGTTGAGTCCATGCGGAAGATATACAACATAAATGGGCTCTTCAAGGCCCGTGCCACCCTCTTGGGGGAGATGAAGGAGCGTCGGTTGGAGAGGCTGAAGTATCCTCCTATGCCGGGAGCCCAGGTCTTCTCTGCCCCTCCCGAGCTCCTCAGGGAGATATTCGGGGCGGAGGATGAGCTCTCGTCGGCGCGGGTGGGAACGCTCCTGACCTCTCCGGAGGTTGAGGTGGGGGTTGATATAAACCAGATAGTATCCCGACACTTGGCCGTGCTGGCGGTCACGGGAGGCGGTAAGTCAAACGCCGTGGCCGTCCTCTTAGAGGAGATAGCCCGGAGGAACGGGACGGTACTCGTCATAGACGTACATGGCGAATACCTGAACTCCGACTTCCGAAACGGCAGGGGGAAGGTGGTTACCAACGTCATAGACACCCAGATAGACCTGCAGAATCTGTCGGCCTCCGACATAGCCGCCATGTGCAACATAGACTACGAGCACAGCAGCCGCCAGTACTACGTCATGATGGAGCTGGTCAAGTGCGTGAAGGAGAAACGTCGGAAGACGACGGTGATGAACGCGGCCGATGTTGACCCTTTCTCGCCGGAGCCCCTACCGAGAAAGCCCTTCATAGACGACCTGATAGATACCCTCCACGACCTCATAGCCCACCGCAGGGGGGGTAAATCGGACAACGATCTGGAGGAGATTCCCTGCGACTTCGTCAATACCACGAGGCCGGATGAGCTCATAGGCACCTATATACGCCTCATGAATCTCAAGAGTAAGATAGGGGACCGCCTGAAGGACAACGTACCCTCCTTCGTTGAGATCCTCGGAAGGAGGGGCATAGGGAAGATAAACGTTCTGGACCTACGGGGCTTGGACTACGAGGCGATGGACGTGATCGTATCCCACATACTCCTGAACGCCCTGAAGGAGCGGAAGAGATGGGTCCAAGAGAGGGAGGGCCTCCTGCCCGTTCCCATCCTCGTGGTGGTTGAGGAGGCCCACATATTCGCCCCGAAGGGAGCCTCCACGAAGACCAAGTACGCCCTCTCAAAGGTCGCCAGGGAGGCTAGGAAGTTCGGGCTCGGCATCGTCCTGGTGAGCCAGAGACCCAAGGGTCTGGACGAGAACGTCCTCTCCCAGATGAACAACTGGATAATAATGCGCATCGTTGAGCCGGAGGACCAGAGGCACGTGCAGAGGGCGTCGGAGACTTTGAGCGCCGAGCTCCTCCAGTACCTTCCCGCCCTAAATCCCGGCGAGGCCATCCTCATCGGTCCATTCGTCCGGGTCCCCCTGCTGGTGAAGTTCAGGCTATCGTCCGCCCGCAAGGGTGGGCACGACATAAACGCCGTTGAGGAGTGGATGAAGCTCGGATCCTAGTCAGTTGAGGAGACCGGAGATTCCCCTCTACCTCGCCCTACTCCTCTCGGCATTCGGCGTGTTGGGGCTGCTGCCCGACTGGGGCTTGGCCCTCCGGCAGTCTCTATTCACCCTCGTGGGTGTCATCCTATTCTTCTACATCTCCCGCTTTAACGTGCGTCTCATCGTGATGAACTCCAAGGTGGCATACTACATCACCTTGGCCCTCCTGGTGGCCGTCCTGCTCTTCGGAGGAGGGGGAGGCGTCCGCAGGTGGTTCAACCTCGGCTTTATAAACTTCCAACCCTCCGAGATCGCCAAGGTCACGGTTCCCCTCTACCTGATGAGCCTTAGGGGGACGGTTGAGAAGCTCATCTTCGGTCTGATACCTTGGGTTCTCATCCTCGTGGAGCCGGATCTGGCCACGAGCAGCGTCATACTCGTTCTGACCCTCTACGTGATCTTCATAACGGCCGAGGACCTCAAGTTCGTGCTTCTGCTCTTCTCCATCCTCATCGCGCCGATAGCCTCCTTCTCCAAGGTGCTATTCTGGGGATTCGTCGCGGCCATAACCTCATCCTTCGTCATCCTCCGCGCATCCTTGGGTTGGATAGTGGGCACCCTCATCCTCGTGATAGCCATAGGTCTAATCACGCCCATACTGTGGAATAGGGGTCTTAAGGAGTACCAACGCAGGCGCATACTGGCCATGCTGAATCCGCAGGAGAATTCGGAGGTCCTATGGCAGACGTACCAGTCGCGGATAGCGCTGGCTAACGCCGGGCCCTTCGGCAAGGGCATAAGGGGAGCGACCCAGAAGAATTACGGTTTCCTCCCGGCCGCCCATACGGATTTCGCCTTCACGTCCATCGTGGAGGTCTATGGGTACGTCGTGGGATTTCTCCTCCTTCTGCTGCTGTTCATGCTTCCCTTCAGCCTATTCTACATGTCCTTCTCCCCCGATCCCTATCTGCGGATGATGGCCTCGGCGGGAGGGATGTTCTTCCTGTATCAGACATCCGTCAATCTCATGTCCGTCCTCGGTCTCCTCCCGATAGCCGGGATACCCCTGCCATTCATAACGTACGGCGGTAGCCACCTGCTGGCGGAGTGGGCTTGGCTGGGGCTGGTGTATGGGGCCTACCGCTGGAGGGTTGAAACTTAGTGGCATGGATCCCGTTTCTGCGGTAAAATAATAGCCTATGTTTCCGCTTTTGTTAGCGCAGCAGGTGGATGTGAAGGCTCTGACCGAGGGGAGAGAGCCGGTGATGGGTGTGAAGGACGCGCCGGTGGTGATAGTGATGTTCACCGACCCCGACTGTCCCTACTGCCGGATGACGCACAAGAATCTCTTCACCTTCGCGCAGGGACGCAAGGACGTGGCCCTATACATCAGGTTCTTCCCCCTGAGGACCATACACCCCTACGCCCAGCAGAAGGCCGAGGTTCTGGCCTGCACGCCCAAGGAGTACCTTCCCACAGTCTTCTCCATAATGGAGGAGCACTCGCCCCGCGAGCCGTTTGACTGGACGTGGATAGCCCGTCTGGACGAGAAGACGGTCAAGAAGATAAAGAGGTGCGTGGAGTCGGGCAAGGGCAAGCGTATAGTGGAGGAGGACTTCCGTCTGGGCTTCAAGTACGGGGTTCAGGGTACCCCCACCTTCTTCATAAACGGCCAGAAGCACGTGGGAGCCATGCGCTCTCCCGAGGACGTGGAGAAGGTGGTGAGACACTACACCGGCCAATAAAAAGAGGGGGGCTCGGCCCCCCTCCTTTTTTTATTCCACCTCGCGAATCAAACGAAGTTCTCTTGGATTATCTGCTTGACCTTCTCCTTCCAGACGTCGGAGGTGATGTCGTCATATACGGGGACGGTATCCTTACTCTTCAGCAGGAGCTCCTCGTATGTGGGTAGGCCCTCCTCCCGGTAGATTATGCCGAGGGGGAGCTTGTCCTGCGCCCACGTGTCGGCTATGGCCTTGAGGGCCTCCATCCGGGTGGGATAGGGACCGTTCTCGTCTATGTACTTAACCCTCTGCTTGAACCAGTCGTAGGTGTTGAAACGGTTGAAGGTCACGCAGGGGGAGAAGATATCAACGAAGGCGAATCCCTTGAACTTTATGGCCTCGGCTATGATCTCGGTCAGACGCTTGGGATCCCCGGCGAAGCCGCGGGCCACGAAGGGGGCCCCCATGGAGAGGGCTATGTACAGGGGCTCTATGTTGCCCTCAACGGAGCCGTAGGGGGAGGTACCGCTCTTGAAACCGGGCAGGGAGGTGGGGGAGGTCTGACCCTTCGTCAGACCGTATATCATGTTGTTCATCACGATGTAGGTGATGTTGGGGTTGCGGCGCATGACGTGGAGGAAGTGGTTCCCGCCTATGGCGTAGCCGTCCCCGTCCCCTCCGGCTCCTATGACCGTGAGAGTGGGATTGGCTATCTTAACGGCCGTGGCCGTAGGCAGGACACGGCCATGTATCCCGTGGTATCCGTAGGACTTGACGTAATCGCTTATCTTCCCGCTACAACCTATACCCGAGACCACCACGACCTCGTGGGGAGGTATCTGCAGGCTCACGAGAGCCTTCTTCAGGGCGAGCAGAACGGCGTAATCACCGCATCCCGGACACCACGTGGGTTTGTGGTAGTCATAGTCCTTGAGGGTTATCTTAACCTCAACCATAAGCGGGGATTATACGGAGGAAAGGTCCCCTCCCCATCCGTTTGATGGAACCACTTCTTACCGCCCTAAAATGGCGGGATATGGAGAGATACGACGCCGTAGTCGTGGGTGGAGGGCCCGCGGGCTCCATGGCCGCCCGGAGGTTGGCCGAGGGTGGGGCGAAGGTCCTCCTCCTTGAGAAGAGGCCGGAGTTCGGGCAGGTGGTCCAGTGCGCCGAGGGCATATCCCACCGCTCCCTGACCCTGTACTTTGAGCCCGAGCCGAGATTCATAGCCTCCGTCATAGACGAGGCCCGATTCTACTCCCCCGACGGGGAGCACTTCACCGTACGTAAGGAGGGCGTCGGATACGTCCTGGAGAGGAAGATATTTGACCGGTACGTGGCCCAAACGGCAGCCGAGGCCGGAGCGGAGCTCCTAACGAAGGCCCAATTCACCCACCTCAACCGTAGGAACGGTCTGTGGGAGGTCTCCTTCATACACGGAGGCAGGGAGGAGAGGGTTGAGGCCCGTCTGGTGATAGGGGCGGACGGACCCGGCTCCAAGGTGGGGAGACAGGCGGGCCTGAATCTTGATATACCTCCCGAGGATTACCACTACGCCCTTGAGTACTTTCTCGTCCATCCGGCCGTTGAGGATGGTCGCATAGATTTCTTCGTGGGAGATTGGTGCTGTTGGAAGGGGTACGGCTGGAGCTTTCCCAAGGGAGGACACTACGGGAACGTGGGCGTGGGCGTGGCCCTCCTGCCCGAGGGAAAGTCCCCGAGGGATTATCTGGAGACCTTCGTGAGCCACTACTTCAAGGGGGCCAAGGTGATGGGATTTACGAGCAGCGTGGTGCCCGTGGGGGGACATCGCCTGCAGATATACTCCGACGGGATAATGGTCGTCGGGGATGCGGCCCGCCTGGCCGAGCCCATATCGGGAGGTGGAATACCCGCCGCCCTCATCTCCGGAAGCGTGGCCGGCGAGGTGGGGGCCGAGGCCCTGAAGGAGGGGGACCTATCGGCGAGGCGTCTCAAGGAGTATCACGACAGGTTCTGGGATATTATGAATCGGAGGGAGTACGAGCTGGCCTACGAGGTGAGGAGGGCTTTCCTTCGTATGGACGATGAGGACCTGCGCTACGTTTTTGCCAAGCTCAAGCCCCTCTTTGACGGGCGAGAGTTGGATGAGATAGACGCCTTCAAGTGGGCCCGGTACATATTCACCAAGGCCCCCGACCTTCTCCTATTCGCCGCACGCAAAGCGGGGCCGGCCTTCGTAGATTACCTTAGGAGGGCGGTCGGATTATGATTCTTCTGCTGGCGTCGCTATCCGAGGTGCGCCTACAGATAAGGCTCTCGGAGATGCTGATAGGCAGGAGCGTGAGCGGGTACATCGCCTCAAGGAGCGGTCGGATATTTGACGAGGTGGAGGGCATCGTCTTCGTGGGGAGGGCCAACGTGTGGTTCTGGATGGCCAGCCCGTTCGCCCCCTGTTCGGACCTGAAGGTACTCTACGGGGAGCAGCCGGCCGACGTGAGACTTCTGGCCACCCCCAGATACGACGGCGACATCACCCTCAGCGTGTGGTCCAAGAGTGCGCCCGACAGGCTGGTCATCCTAAGGTTGGCCTCAAGCATCCGCAAGGATACCTTGGTCTATCACCTCCCCTCCTTCAGGCTGGAGTCGGCGGGGGAGCGGATAAAGGTCAAAGATACGACGGAGGTACTCAAGCTCGCGGGAAGCCGGATAACGTGCGAGGAGAGGGACCTTAAGGTCTTCCGTCTGGGAAAGTCCCTACAGGACCCCACCTTCGTATGGACGGGGAAGGAGCTGTGGTTCTCGGATGGGGACACCCTCTACGCGTACAGGCAAGGGAGGCTGGTTGAAATATACGTATTCCCCGAGCCTCCGGCCCTGACATCCAACGGCGAGGGGGTCGTCGTGGCCTACCTGCCCGGAAGGGATGAGCTGGTGATATTTGACGGCTCCCGAAGGGGGATTCGGAAGCTGAAGCGGGTGTCCAGAGATGTGAGGGGCGAATTCTCCGGAATTCACATGGTGCGCGAGCTATCCACTGGGAAGGAGGGGCTGAAAGATTGGGTCGCCATCTTACTCTTTAGGGAGGGGAAGAGGGAGCGGTACGTGAAGGTCAAGCGGTCCGGAGAAGGTTTCGTCTTGGAGTCCGGCGAGTGAGGACTATATCCAGCCGTACTTGGGAGGGGAGATCCGGACTATTCGCATTATGTTGAAGTACTTGAATTTCCCCTCCCCCGTGTCCCCTATCACGTAGCTCTTGAGGATGGTGATGGGACGGATATTCCACTCCGAGAGGCCGTACCTGTGGGAGTAGTACTTGATATTGACCCATCCGTGCTCCCTCGCCACCCGCAGTATATCCACGGATTTGGCCGGAAAGTTGGAGAGGGTGAGACTCTCCAGTCCCTCAACGTCGGCGAAGATCTCCGGCTTCCGCTCCTTCAGGGCCCGGAAGACTTTGCGGGTTATCCGGGCATCCGCCAGGGCCCTGTGGTTTCCCCTCACCTCTATGCCGAGATAACGGGCGAGCTTCTCCAGGGAGTTGGGGGCATCGTCGTATATGACCTTGGCTATCTGCTTGACATCTACGACCGGATTGAGAAGGGGCGGCTCGCCGAGGCGGTACAGCTCAAAGTTCAAGAAAGGTATGTCCAGACTGAGGAGATTGAAACCGACTATCACCCCTCCCCTTATGAGCTCCATAACATCCTCCTTGACCTCCGAGAAGGTGGGAGAGCCCTTCACGTCATCGTACCCTATCCCATGGACGCGGTAGGCTCTACGCTTTATGGGGGCCTGCGGATTCAACAGGAAAGCCCTCTCCTTAGGCCTACCTCTCTCCCCCTTGACCACCAACCCTATCTCAACTATCCTGTCCTTCCGGAAGTCGGTTCCGGTCGTCTCAATATCAAGGAAGACCCACTTCAACGCAGTATTCTAAGCCGGATAGTACTATCTAACGTCGGGGACCACGTCTATCGGGCCGTCCCCCACCGGGTAATCTCCGACCACCTCCCCGTCCCTTATTAGGAGCAACCTGTCGTTTCCGAAGTCGGCGACGGTCAGGGTGTCCCCCTTGAAGCCGCATCCCATCAGGTTCAGGCCCGTATCGTACGAGCCCACCACCCGCTCGGCCGCCCAATCGTACAGGGTTATCCTCCCATCCCATCCCACCAGGTAGAGGATGCCGTCGGATGAGATGCAGGCGTCCCCCGGGGTACCTCCCACGAAGAGGCTGTCGGCCACTCTCCCGTCCCTGACCCTAAACAGCCATCCCTCCCGTGAGGAGTAATCCCCCGTGGCAACGGCGTATATGTCCCCTTCGGGGTCGGGTACGACCGCCTGGACGTTGGTGCCGAAGATGAGCGAGTCCAAGACCTTCAGGCTGTCGGCCGAGAGGACGTAGAGGCGACTCCGGTATCCTTCGGAGTAGCCCGTGCATGCGACGAACACCCTATCCCCCAGTACGGCTATCCCCTCGGGGTTGGGACCGACGGGCACCTCCGCCTCCAAGGTCGTTCCGACGAATACGGAGACGGTGCTACCGAGGAAGTTGGATACGAAGAGGCGGCCCGTCCGTGGGTCGTAGGCAGAGGCCCAAGGGTTGCGGTCCGGCCCCACATACAGGGTATCCACTCTCCCCTCCGCCATAGCGTAGCGCAGAACGTTGTTATCCCCCGAGTTGGTTATGTAGAGGGTATCCCCCGCCAACGTCAGGTCGTTGGCCCATCTGCCGGCGAGCATCACCCTGAAGGAGGAATCTTCAACGTACCAGAGTTCCGGCGACAGGGTGGTGAGGACCCACACCCCCTCCGCACGCCCTCCCAAGACCGGTGGGACCTCCTCAACGATCTGGAATCTCTCCACGCACGAGGTGAGGAGGAGAAGGGAGATTATCAGTGATCCCTTAACTTTACCCATTTGGTCAGTCTCCCCATACTCCGGGTTTCGCCGAACATATCCCCGTAGTCGTACGTCAGCCGGTACAGATTGACTATGTCAATGCGCACGCTGTCCCTGCCGGCGAGGTGGCAGTATCCGGGCAGGAAGGATGGGGGATAGAAGGCGACGGCCGGCGAATCCACTATGATCTCAAGATAGCAGTAGTAAGAGAAATCGTCGTAGCCGATGAGGCGGAGCATGTACGCGTTGGCCGTGGGCTCCTCCTCCCACCGGATGACGTAGGCGGAATCCACGGTCAGGGTGTCGGGTATGGAGTCAAGGTAGGTGCTCTCGGGGGGATAGGGCATCCTCAGGGACAGATGCCACTCCTTCAGCCTAACGTCGTTTATGATTATGGCGGCGCAAAGGGAGTAGTCCTCCCCCGGGGCCACTATCGGCTCCCCCGTCGCCGTATCGTAGTTGAAGAAGAGGCGGCGGTACAGGGCGTCTATCCTATCGTCCCGCTTGAAGTAATGGACGGCCGGATCATCCCCCTCACGCCGGCATGCGGTGTCGCTGATGTCCTCCTCAACGAGCCACACGACGCCGCTCTTTACGCCGGGGCCGAGCTTGTCGGTCCCCTTATAGACCGAATCTATGTAGGAGACGCACGTGTCCAACGTGTCCGCCCACATCTCCGTGGACCACACGTAATCCCCCACCCTACCCTCGGGGGGATAGGGATAGTTGCAGGCCACGAGTACGCCCGATAGGACGAGGAGAAGACGTCTCAAGCGCACCATTTTAAGCGTGAATCAAACCAGACCCATCTCCTTGGCCCTCGCCTTGAGATCCGCCTCCATCAGGGCCTCTATTATCTCGTCAAGCTCGCCGTTCAGGACACCCTCAAGGTTATAGACGGTGAAGTTTATGCGGTGGTCCGTTACGCGGTTCTGGGGGAAGTTGTAGGTCCTTATCTTCTCGGACCTGTCGCCGGAGCCCACGTATATCTTGCGCAGTTCTTTCAGCTCCGCCTCCTTCTGGCTCTCGTAGTACTCCTTCAGGCGGGCTTTGAGAATACGCATCGCCTTGGCACGGTTCTGGTGTTGGGAGCGCTCGTCCTGAACCGTCACGACTATGCCGGTGGGTATGTGGGTGATCCTGACGGCCGACTCCGTCTTATTCACGTGCTGGCCTCCGGCCCCCCCGGAGCGGAAGGTATCAATCTTCAGATCCTCGGGCTTTATCTCTATCTCAACGTCCTCGTACTCGGGCAGAACCACCACGGAGGCGGCCGACGTGTGTATCCGACCGGATGTCTCCGTTATGGGTACCCTCTGGACGCGATGGACTCCACCCTCGTACTTGAGGAGGCCGTAGGCCCCCTTCCCCTCAACGAGCAGGACGACCTCCTTGTACCCGCCGAGGTCGCTCTCGGTGAAGTCCGCTATTGACGCCTTCAGACCCTTGCGCTCCGCGAATCTCACGTACATCTTGGCGAGGTCCGCCGCGAAGAGGGCCGCCTCCTCCCCACCCACCCCCGCCCTTATCTCCAGTATGGCGTTCCCCTCATCCCTCGGATCCCTCGGTATCAGGGCGAGGAATATCATCTCGTCCAGCCTCTCCCTCTCCCTCCTTAGCCTCTCCAACTCCTCCTCCAGATCAGGGTCCCTCTCCTCGGCAAGCAGCTCCTCAACGGCTTCTATCTCCTCCTCAACCTTCTTGAGGCGCCTTATGAGCTCCGCGGGGCGCTTGAGCCTGCGGTAGCCGTTGAGGATCCTCTGGAACTCCTCCTGCGAGTAATTCTGCGGGTAGGCCAGCTTCTCCTCCAGCTCGGAGAATTTCTCCAGAACTTCGCTGTACTGCCTCTTCACGACCTTAGACCTGTACCTCCATCTTCCACCTCATTATCGCGCCCACGCTGTGGTCTATGGCCTGGCGTAGCTCGGGCGTGTTGGCCACCTCAACCCGGCCTCCCATCCGCAGAACCTCCTCAACGAGTTTGTCGGTTATGTCGGGGGTATGGACGGTTATCTCCGTGTCGGCCGGGCACTCACCCTCAAAGGAGAAGTACCCGGAGGGATGGCAGATGAACCCCTCGCGCGAGAAGTCGGGGTCCACTATGAGCGTATCCACGTTCCCCATCATGGCGAGGAAGACCGCGGGTCTGAGACCCCTAACGGCCATCTCCAGAGCCAGAGCGTCCTTGAAGCGCTGGAGCAGGTTCTTCTCGTCCTCAACGTCCAACTCCCGCGTCTTCTCCATGACGGCCAGATACACCTCCCTCTTGTTGGTCGGCCACGAGAGTTGGAGCTCGGCTCGGAAGGTACGTTTCACGTACGTGTGGAGTTTCTCATAGACGAGGGGTACCAGCTTCTCGTTGGGGGACGACAGGAAGAGGTTGTCATAAGGCTCCTTCTTGTACATCTGGAACAGGTAGTCGGCTACGGCCTTTGCCACCCTGTTGTTCTCCTCCGCCTTGAGGGCCTCCATATTCTTGGCCCGGAGGGTACGGAATACGGGCATGTCGGCCACGGAGGTCTTGAAGACGCCGGGCTTCTCCGCCACCTCCTCTATGTCCAGATTGTCCGTTATGTGGCGTACGGATCTGGCGTCAAGCATGTAGGCGTCTATGGCCCTCTTGCTGAAGTTGGCGACGAGATTCTTGCCGAAGTCGCTCTCAACGGCATACACCCCCAGCTTGTAGGGCTGGATATCCACCACCAGCTCGTTCCGCAGGACGTATATGAGCTTCACTACCTCCCAATAATCCTCATCGCTCTTGGAGAATATGGCCACCCCACCCACCGGGATCCCCTCCTCGCTCTCCAAGTTCTTCGGATCCTCAAAGAACTCCTCTATCTTGCGGAAGTCCTCAAATACGCTCTGAAGACGCTTGGGATCAATGTCCTTTGACTTCAGAAACTCCCGGTACCTCTTTATAAGGTCCTTGATGCGGATGAGGTACCTGGGGGGTCTGTCGGCCCTATCGTCGGGTTGGAGGCTGATATAAACGCTCGTGTAGAACATAGACGGGAATTTTACCCCGGAACGCCGACGGCTACCGCCATAAAATCCAAGCGTGAATATCCTGCAGATAATCGCCAAGAAACGGGACGGCTACGCCCTCAGCGAGGAGGAGATACGGTACGTGGTTGAGCGCTACACGGTCGGAGAGATACCCGACTACCAGATGGCGGCCCTGCTCATGGCCATCTTCATACGGGGGATGAGCGACTCGGAGACCTTGGCCCTAACGCGAGCCATGATAGAGAGCGGGAAGCCCATAACGTGGGAGACCGACCTTCCGAGAGTTGATAAGCACTCCACGGGAGGTGTCGGGGATAAGGTTAGCATACCCCTCGCCCCCCTCGTCGCCTCCTACGGCGTCCTCGTACCGATGATATCGGGTAGAGCCTTGGGACACACGGGGGGGACGCTGGACAAGCTGGAGAGCATACCCGGATACCGGACCGACCTCAGCATACCCGAGTTCAAGAAGATAGTTATAGGGGTGGGTGCCTCCATAATCGGACAGACCGAGGAGCTGGCTCCGGCCGACCGCAAGATTTACGCCCTCAGGGATGCCACGGCCACGGTTGAGAGCATACCCCTCATATCCGCCTCCATAATGTCCAAGAAGCTCTCGGAGGGTCTAACAGGCCTCGTTCTGGACGTGAAGACCGGAAGCGGAGCCTTCATGGAGGACTACGGGGATGCCAAGAAATTGGCGGAGACTATGGTGCGCATAGGGAGGGGATACGGCGTGGATACCGTTGCCCTCATAACCAACATGGACGTTCCGCTCGGATGGGCGGCGGGGAACGCCTGTGAGATATGCGAGAGCGTGCAACTCCTCAAGGGACACGGACCGGAGGACCTCAGGGAGATAGTTGAGGCTCTGGGCGGATGGATGCTCCATCTGGGTGGAAAGGCGAGGACGCCGGAGGAAGGTAAGGAGATGATAGGGGAGGCGATTGAGGATGGGCGCGGGCTGGAGAGGTTCAGGCGGATGGTTGAGGCCCACGGCGGAGATTTCTCGGCCATAGAGCGGGAAGACTTCGTATCCGCCGAGTACGAGGCCGTGGTGAAGGCGGAGGAGGACGGGTACATAACCTCCATGAACACCAAGAAGATAGGGTGGGCCACGGTCGTTCTCGGAGCCGGGAGGATGCGCAAGGAGGACAAGGTGGACCACAAGGTGTGCGTCTTCACCTTAAAGAAGACGGGGGACAGGGTCCTCAAGGGGGATACCATCTTCCGGGTGCTGGCCAACGATGAGAGGAGGCTGGAGGAGGCCCTGACCCTCCTGCGGGAATCCTTCACCGTGGGGGACGAGCGGCCCGAGCCGAAACCTCTCATATACGAAGTGGTGAGATGAGGCGGGCTACCTTCATCCTCCTTGTGGTGGCGGCCCTCGGGTGCCGCTACAGATTCACCCCCGGCATATACGTCCCCCTCCAGGTGGGAGTGCTCTACAGATACACGTCCCGATACGTCCTCACGGGCGAGTACGAGAAACCCATGGGCCGCTACTACACCCCCGACTCCCTCCTGATACTCTCCGACACATCGTACGAGGGCTACGAAGCCCGCAAGGTCTTCATAAAGAAGCAGTACGAATGCCGGGAGGGCGTGTGCAACCCCTACGACCCGTCCCCCGAGTGCTACTGCGTCGCCGATACGGCCCTGTACTACCTGAAGGAGGATACGCTGGTCTTCGTGGCCGAGCTCTCGCTCCTCATACCGCCGAAGTTCCGCATCTTCTACAACGACAGAAGCCACTTCGTATCCGTTATTCCCCACGATACGCTCGTCCAAATGCCCATATTCTATACGCTGGCGGACCCCGGCAGCATGTGGGAGGTGAGGCGCGGGGAGGCCACGGTCAAGGTCTGGCCCGAAGATTACGACAGCACGAGGGATTCAACCCTGACGGTGGATATAAGCTACCGGATAACGGCCGAGATACCCGGCTTTGAGGACGTGGAGACCTCATACGGTAGGTTCAGGGCCTGCGCCAAGGCCTCCTATTACATATACATGAGCGGGAGCTCCATCCCGGATATAACCCTCCACGCCATGGACGTGTGGTGGTGCGACGGGGTCGGTCAGGTCAAGTACGTATATACTCCCGAGGCGGCCGCATACAAAGATTCCACCCTCACATACATGGAGTTGAGCTTCATTGAGGAGGGACTTTAATTACGACCCCCGTTGAGGGGCGCTCGCCACCGTACAATCCAATCCTATGCTGAGCCTGTGGGAGAGAATAATCTTTCTGATAGTCTTGGGAGTTTCGGCCTACTTCACGTATCGCAACTTCTCCTTGGCGGTGGCAGCCATACGGAGGGGTAAGGCCGAGAATAGGAAGTTGAACATCTGGTGGGGAATTCAGGCTTTCTTCCTCCAGAAGCCCATATTCAAAGCCCGTCCCATAACCTCCATATTCCACTCGTTCGTCATGACCGCCTTCATCCTGTACGCTCTGGTCAATCTGCAGGATGTGATAGCCGCCTTCGTCCCCCACTTCAGGATATTCGGAGAGACTCCCCTGCAGGTCGCCTTTGACTTCGCCACCGACATACTGAGCCTTCTGGCTCTGGTCGGTGTGGTGTATTTCGCCCTGCGTCGCTACGTCTTCAAGGATAGGAGACTGACCTTCCGGGACAACGTGATGCTCCACGAGAAGGCCCTGCCGGGGATAGCGAAGGACTCGGCCATAGTTCTGGCCTTCATATTCACCCACGTACTCTTCAGGGTCCTGCACGTGGCCGCCTCCATGGAGGAGCCCTACGCCGCCATGCCCTTCGCATCCGCCTTCTTCCCTCTGGTGGGGAACAACGCCCTGCTTGAGCATCTCTTCTGGTGGATCGGCATAGGCGTGATATTGGCCTTCTTCCCTTACTTCCCCTTCTCCAAACACGTGCATCTCTTCTTCGCCCCCGTCAAGTGGTCCGTCCGCAGGGATAAGCCCTACGCGTACCTGCCCCCGATGAACCTGATGGAGATGATGGAGAAGGAGGAGGAGTTTGAGGAGATGAAGTTGGGGGCCTTGGAGATTCAGGACCTGCCTTGGGCCCAGATAATGGACTCGTACGCCTGCATCATGTGCAACCGCTGTCAGGACGTGTGCCCCGCCTACAACACCGGGAAACCCCTATCCCCGTCGGCCCTGATAATCAACATGCGCTACGAGCTCAACACCAACCTGAAGGAGTTCGCCTCCGGAGGTAGCGTTCGCCCCCTGACGGAGTTCGCCATAAGCGACGAGGCCCTATGGTCCTGCACCACGTGCGGGGCCTGCGTTGAGATATGCCCGGTCGGAAACGAGCAACTCTACACCATACTGCAGATTCGCAGGGGCAAGGTCCTGATGATGGGGGAGGATGGAGGCCTCGGTCAGGCCTACAGGGGCATGGAGAATCAGGGCAACCCTTGGAATATGCCGGCATCCGACCGCGAGAAGTGGCTGGAGGGGTTGGACGTCATCTTAGCGCGCGAGGGTAAGGAGTACGACGTGCTATACTGGGGAGGATGCGCGGCCGCCTACGACGAGAGGTACAGCAAGACCGCACGCACCATAGTGGAACTGATGCGGAAGGCCGGCCTGCGGGTGGCCGTCCTCGGGAACGAGGAGAGTTGCACCGGAGACTCCGCACGCAGGGGTGGCAACGAGCTGCTCTTTGAGATGCTCGCCACCCAGAACGTGGAGACCTTGAATCGCTACAAGCCCAAGATCATCGTCGCCTCCTGTCCCCACTGCTACCACACTATAAAGAACGAGTACCCCGACTTCGGGCTCTCGCCCGACATTCAGGTCTATCACCACAGCGAATTCTTGGCCAAACTCCTCTCCGAGGGCAAGCTCAAGGTGAAGAGGGCGGATAAACTCCTAACCTTCCACGACCCCTGCTATCTCGGCCGCCACAACGGCAAGTACGACGAGCCCCGCATCACCCTGAACTTCGTCGCCAAGATGGCGGAGCCGGAGCGCACCAAGGCCGGAGCCTTCTGCTGCGGAGCCGGTGGGGGCCGCATGTGGCTGGAGGAGAAGATAGGAAAGGCCATAAACGTTGAGCGCACGGAGGAGCTCCTGAGGACGGGGGCCGAGGAGATAGCCGTCGCCTGCCCCTTCTGCATGACCATGATAACCGACGGCGTGAAGACCAAGGGTAAGGAGCCCACGATGGTTAAGGACATAGCCGAGATAATCGCCGAGAATCTGGAGGCCTGATCCGCCTTATATTCACCGCCGTGAATAGACTGAAGAATCTGTGGCCGGTCCTCCTGCTGCTGGTCGTCGTCCTGTACTTTGCCCTTAAGGCATGCCGGAGGGAATCTCCGGCTCCGGTGAGGGAGGAGGGGGGAGCGGGCAACCTCCCCGTTGAGGTCTTCTTCACCCGCTCGGGTGAGCATCCCGACAGGAAACTCGTAAGCTTCATAAGGTCGGCCAAAAGATACGTGCATATGGCCATATTTGAGCTGGAGCTGGACGGCGTGGTTGAGGCCCTGATTGACGCCAAGCGGAGGGGCTTGGACGTCGCCGTAGTGATGGACGATAGGATGAAGAGGAAGTGGGCGGCCAAGAGGTTGAAGGAAGCCGGCATCCCCGTCGTGTTTGACAACCGCGAGCCCTACATGCACAACAAGTTCGTCGTGGTGGATGGGAAGGCCGTCTGGTCGGGCTCAATGAACTTCAAGGAGAGCTCCGTCTTCCGCAACGACAACAACGCCTTCATCATATACTCGCCCGCCGTCGCCCAGAACTACGAGAAGGAGTTTCAGGAGATGTTCAGGGACAGACTCTTCGGTCCGGAGTCCCCACGCAACACCCACTGCTGCTTCAAGGTGGCCGGAAACTACCTTGAGAACTACTTCGCCCCCGAGGACAGCATAGCACGCCGGATAGTGCAGCTGATAAGGGACGCCAAGAGGAGCGTGAGATTCGCCGCCTTCTCCTTCACGGATGACGATATAGGGAAGGCTATAGCCGACGCCCATCGGAGGGGCCTGAAAGTGGTGGGTGTGATAGAGGCTCGGAGCGTCAGGAATAAGGGCTCGGAGTACAGGAGGCTTAGGAGGGCGGGAGTTGAGGTCTATAAGGACGGAAACCCCTACATAATGCACAACAAGTACATAATCATAGACGACTCCATAGTCATCACCGGCTCCTACAACTTCTCCACGTCGGCCCGGAAGCGCAACGACGAGAACGTGGTCATATTCTTCACTCCGTCCATAGCTGAGCGGTACATAGACAACTTCAACCGGATCCTTCGGGAGGCCCTATCTAAGATGAAGCGTTAGGGATACGCTCCTTCCGGGCAGCGTGTATCCCTCAACGAACTCGTACCTGCCGTTGAGGAGGTTGAAGACGGATACCACCACGGACAGACGCCCGAGCGAGTACGCCAACGAGGGTTCTATAAGCAGAACGTAATTCACGAAGCGGGTGTTCGCCCTGTTCGTGAAGCGGGGGTCTATGTAGGTGCCCTCCAGGGCGAGACTCACAGGTCCGAGCGACGGGGATAGGCGCACGTGGTAGGTGTTGCGGGGCCTATATATGAGCCGATGACCCTCATCGTCGTAAGCCCACAGCCTATCGTACTTGAGGGATAGCCATCCGTACCTCAAGCCCAGAGACCATCCCCACACCCTCCCACCCGGGACGTTCTTAGGCATCCATATCCCCCGGACGGGCTCCCACTCTATCAGGTCGTACATACGCCTGTAGAAGAGGTCCAGTTTCAGGATGTCGGATATCCATCCCACGCTACCCCCAAAGCTCTTCTCATTCCGCAGGTCCGGATTCCCCCTGGCCATGTACCCCTCCCAGAAGAGCTCATCAAAGGAGGGGATGCGGTTTGACAGGAGCAGTTGGGCGTAGGCCTTATCCTTTCTAAATCCGACCGCCGCCGAGTACCCCAAACGCCGGGTATCCGTCCATATCCCCCCGCTTATGTAGAGATTCCCCACGGCCGCATCCTTACCCACGGATAGTATGGGTCGCAGATGACTCCCCACGTTGGTACTTTTGACCCCCTCAAGGGCCAGTCCCACCAGAAGACCCCGAACGGATACGTTGCGGGAGAGCCTAAAGTTCCGATGCACGTATCTGCCCGTCCAGTCCTCCCACTCCCTGCTCAAAAGGAGGATGGAGCCTACAGGGGTGGCGGCGGCGACCCGCAGGTCCTCCTGAAGTCCGGACGTGGAGGGGAAGTCGTCCATACCCGACGTCCTCTTGCGGGCGATACGGACGTCAATCTTCCCGTACTTACCCGTCCAGAAACCCTCCGCGTACAGGAGTACCCCCTTGCCCCTCGTCGCCCTCCCCGCATCCACCCCCAACCCGCCCAGCTTGGCCCCTCCCCTAAGGCTCCCCTCGGAGCCCACGCACACGTAGCCGGAGGTATCCGGCACGTATTTGAAGTTGAGATTTCCGTATATGGAGTAAGGGGTGGTACCCCCCTCCCACACTTCCGCCCTTGAGAACAGGAAGGTTGAAATATCCGAGAGGTCCGCGTAGCCACCCTGCGGTTGATTTATGAGGAGACCTTCAAGATAGACGGCCGTCCCCTTCGGATGTCCCCCCTTCACCGATACGCCGCTCATATCCGCGAAGGAGCCGTAAGAGTATCCTATAAGTCCGGGAAAGGAGTAGAGAGCCTCCCAAGCCTCCGCCGCCTTCATGCTATCCTCCGCGTACCAAATGGGCGGCACGTCCTCCTCAACCTCAACGGGGGGCATCACGTACTGGAGAAGGAATATGTGAAACATCTAATGACTATTCATCCCAATCATCCTCATCCTCATCGTAGTCCTCAACTATCCACTCCTCCTCCCAATCCTCATCCTCGTCGTAATCCTCCCAATCCTCGTCATCCAGCCACTCGTCCTCCCACTCCTCCCAATCCTCATCGTCCTCATCCTCCTTCTGCAGGAGGATCCGCAGCATCATTTCTTCTTCGTCCGGGATGATGACGTTCTCTCTCAACGACATCGTACGGTATTTTATACCCGAATCAGAGCCACCCGAACACCCTCTCAAACGTCGCCCTTATGTCAAGGATGTTCTCCTCTATCACCCGATAGACCTCACCCTCCGGTATGCCCAACTCCGCACCCTTAACGTGGGCGCTCTCGGAGACGTTCCGCTCAAGTATCTCACGAAACTCCCTTATGTCGTCCTCGGAGAATTGGCCGTATCTGCCCTCCTTCAGACGCCGCAGGAACTCCTCCAAGGGCAGCATCTCCTCCGCCAGAGCCTCAACGTATATGTCAAAAACCTCCATAAGAAAAAAGCGGAGAGGGAGGGATTCGAACCCTCGGAGGGGATTACCTCCCCTCAGTGGCTTAGCAAGCCACCGCCTTCGGCCGCTCGGCCACCTCTCCGCAGGTAGGTATTTTATAGCCGAAAATCACCTGATAACCTTCAGGCCCAACTCCTCCAGCTGCTCGGGCGATACGTCCGATGGGGCCCCCTCAAAGAGGGCAACTCCCGCCGTGGTCTTGGGGAACAGTATCACCTCCCTTATGGACTCCTCCCCCCGGCACATGGCGACTATCCGGTCAAGCCCCAAGGCTATGCCTCCGTGGGGAGGTGCTCCCATTCGCAGCGACTCTATAAGGAAGCCGAAGCGATCGTTTATCTCCTCCTCCCCCAAGCCTATCATCCGCAACAGGCGGGTCTGAAGTTGGGCGTCATGGACACGCACGGATCCCGAGCCTATCTCCACGCCGTTTATAACCAGATCATACTGCTTGCCCAGAACCTTGGAGGCCAGACGGTCAATCTCGTCGCCCTCGGCCCCGCGGGCTATAGCCCTCTCAATCTCGTCCAGAAGGGGCACGTGCTCCTCATAGGGGGAGGTGAAGATGTGATGGGCCGGCTCTATGCGACCCTCCTCGTAGTTCCACTGGAGGAGGGGGAAGTCCTTCACCCACAGGAAGGCCCAATCCCTCTCGGGTTTCAGGAAGGCGGCGGTGATGGTCCTGCGGAAGTCCCCCAGACTCTCCAAGAATGGCCTCCCGCTCCCCACGAAGACGAAGACCGTCTTCCCCTCGTAGGGTGAGAGGTCCCACCCCCTGACGAATCTGGCGAGATTTCCGCTCGCCTTGCCTCCGGATACCTTGAACCACAGGAATTGGAACTCCCTCTGGAGCCTGTCAATCTGTCCCCTGCTCAGGGCTACGGGCAGGACGAGGGCCTTCACCTTGGCCCCCCTCTCCACGTTGGAGTCTATTATGCGGTTCCCCAAACCGGCCAGCCTCTCCGTCCAATCCTCGTACTCAACCGAGTAGCGGAGGTCCGGTTTGTCGGAGCCGAACCTCTCCATCACCTCATCGTACGTGTATCGGGGGAAGGGAGCGGACACCCCCGCATTCGCCCACCGGTTGAATATCTCCGCTATCAGGTCCTCTATCAGGGTCAGGACGTCCTCCGGGTCGGAGACGAAGGACATCTCCAGATCCAACTGGGTGAATTCCGGCTGTCTGTCGGCGCGCAGGTCCTCGTCGCGGAAGCATCGGGCTATCTGGAAGTATCTGTCAAAGCCCGCCACCATCAGGACCTGCTTGTAGAGCTGGGGGGACTGGGGGAGGGCGTAGAATTTGCCCGGTTGCAGCCGGGAGGGTACTATGAAGTCCCTCGCTCCCTCGGGCGTACTCTTGGTCAGCATGGGAGTCTCCAACTCCACGAATCCCCTCTCGGAGAGCCAGTTCCGTATGAAGAGGTTTATTTCGTGCCGCACGCGGAAGTTCTCCTGCATCTTCGGGCGACGGAGGTCAAGCACGCGGAAACGTAGGCGGGCCTCTTCGGAGGCCTTAACGTCATCCTCCGGCTGGAAAGGCAGGGGAACACTCCGATTCAGTATCTCGTAATCCTCAACGGCTATCTCAACCTTCCCGCTCTTCCAATCCTCCCTGTACTGGTCCGGGGGCCGCATGCGCACCTTGCCCGCCACCTTCACAACGTACCCGTGGGCTATGTCGGGCCTCTCGCCCTCAAACACCACCTGCACGCTGCCGTACCTGTCCCTCAACACCACGAAGGTCAGACCTCCCAGCTCCCTCATGGCCACGACCCAACCGGCCACCACCACCCTCTCGCCCAACAGGCTCTCATCTACATCACCGCAGGTATGACTCCTATGCATGGGGGCGATTCTAAGGGGGGTGTCTAAAGTATCAGGTTCTCCCTGTAGGTGCCATACACCTCCTTGAGGGCATCCATCAGCTCCCCCTCGGTGGCATACACCTTCACCGCATCAACGAAGTAGG
>JAADDJ010000013.1 GCA_013153965.1 Thermotogae bacterium | reverse complement strand
TTTGGACCTATGAGGACTATTTGGCCGGTCGCATTCCGCCGGAGGTCTCGGAAGTCATAGACGGCAAGGAGGTTAGAAAGATGCCTACGGGAGACCTGCACGGATGGTTGGAAAGTGAGATAGCCTACATAATCAGGAGAAGCCTTAAGGATGTTTGGGTGTTAGTGGGTGAGGTGGCTCTTCTGCTCTCCCGCACCCCCTTGCACCTTAGAGGGGCCGACATAGTGGTTATAGAGCGCAAGCAATGGAAGTTGAAGGGTGAGGCCCTTGACATCCCCCCCGACCTGGTGGTTGAGATAGCCTCACCCGACGACACCCTCCCCTACATCCTAAGGAAGATGAACGACTACAAGGATTGGGGAGTAAAGAGGCAGGTTTGGATATTCCCCAAGGATAGGGAGGTGGTAGTGATAACGTCCGAAGGTTTGAAGACCTACTCCGGAGACGAGGAGGTTGAGCTTTTGGGAGGAGTCAAGTTCAAGTTGAATGCTCTGCTAAAGGAGGTGGGAAATGAAGGAAGCGGTACTTGAGAGGCCTAAGGAGAAGGTTTGGACCTACGAGGACTATCTGCATAGCACCGATGAAGGTAGGTATGAGCTCATAAACGGGAGGTTGGAGAAGATGCCGGCACCGAGTCCCTATCATCAGGCCATTTTAAGGGAACTGGGATTTATCCTCTTTAAGTTCGTTAAGGAGAGTGGATTAGGGGAAATTTTCTACGCCCCCGTG
The DNA here is from genome assembly GCA_013153965.1 of Thermotogae bacterium. Classification (GTDB taxonomy): domain Bacteria; phylum Hydrothermota; class Hydrothermia; order LBFQ01; family LBFQ01; genus JAADCS01. Next base: position 11,408 of record JAADDJ010000013.1, on the reverse strand, counting down.
GATGTGGTTTTGGATTCCCACACTGTCGTGCAACCCGATGTAGTTTTTATAGCCAAGGAGAGAATGAACATGATAAACTACGACAGAGGGATATTCGGAGTTCCCGACCTGATAGTTGAGATAGTCTCTCGTGGCTCCTTCGTGCGAGATAAGATTGAGAAGTTCAAAATGTACGAAAGATTCGGCGTTAAAGAGTACTGGATAGTCTATCCCGGCGAGAGGGCTGTTGAGGTGTGGGTTTTGAAGGATGGGAAGTATGAGCTTCACAGCGTGGCGGAGGGAGAGGGGAAGGTGAGGAGTGAGGTTCTGAAGGGTTTGAAGGTGGAGGTGGGAGAAGTGTTTAAGGACTTGGCGGAGTGATTTCTCCATAAAGGATACTCCGGCTCCCCCTCTTCCCTATCCCAAGTCCTGCCGTCTCCCTTTCCGGGGTATAATACATTCTCAAGCATGGCTATATTGCTCCTTTTGGGGGTCTCACCCCAAGATACATCCTATTGGTGGGAACTGGCTAAACGCCTCGCAAATCGCATCTACAAGGACAGCCACGGGGACTATCTGGACGTCAAACTCTACAGCGACTCCACGGGGAAATATCTCCTCTATCAACGACGATGGTACGTCGTCCTACCGTCCGGCTATAAGGTGTGGTACAGGTCCCCCGTGGCCATAAAGCTGCCAGACAATACTCCCGATTACTTTGAGGGTATGGTCCTGAAAGAGCTTGACAGTAAGCGTGGGTGGAAGGACAGACTTGGGGAGACCTTCGCCGCCGGTCTTGGGTGCGGTATGGCCGCAATAGGCGCCCTATTCGCCATCGTGGTTTCCCTTCAGAGATGAGATTAAAACTTCTGGTCATAACCCCTTGGACGGACGACTGGATGGGGAGGGTACGCCGATTCCCGGAGGTGAAGTTCCTAAAGAGGAAGCTGGAGAGCCTCTACGATTACGACGTCGTGGCCCCGGGGGAGCGACCTCCGAAGGATAGGTACGACGTGATATTCGTCCAATCCGAGAGGGCGTATTCGCACGGCAGGAAACTCCGGAGAGAGGTCGGGGCGCGCAGATTCGTCGTGGCCATCTACGGGGTATTTGAGCGTTTTCCCCTGCGGAGGGTGTTCTGGCCACTGCACATGTGGAGGTACCGCCATCTGGATGCGGCCTTCAAGGGGGGTGCGGACCTTTACCTGATAACGGACGACGGCTCACGAGGGGAGCGGTTGGCCGAAAGATATGGACGTCCCTACGTGATGCTTCCAGTTCCCAAGCCCCCTTGGGGGAGGGTGGGACGTCTTGAGGCCCGAACCGCCTTAGGTCTGCCGCCGGACGGTCCCATAGGGGGATTCGCCGGAGCTCTCAACAAGTTGAAGGGGGCGCACATGCTTGAGAACATCCTAAAGAGGTCAAGGGGAACTTACAAGTTGGCCGTCATAGGGGACGGTCCCCTTCTGCCCAAGGTTAGGAGATTGGCCGAGAGGTACCCCGGCAGGGTCTTCATACTGACACCCTTGCCTTACGAGAGGATGAACCTCTTCTACTCGGCCGTTGATTTCGTCCTGGCTCCCTACCTCTACGGGAACAAGACGGCCGTCGTCGTGGAATCGCTGACCTTGGGTGTGCCGGTCGTGGCGTTTCGCGCCCACTCCAGCGATGAGATAATAAGGCACGGTTGGAACGGATTCTTGGCCGAAAACTTCTCCGTTGAGGAATTCGCCCACTACACCGTTCGGCTGGCCACTGATCCCATACTGCGTGAAACTATGGGAGGGGCGGCACGCATATCTTCGGAAGGGTTCCCCACGTGGGACGCACGGATAACCACCATAGTGCAATCCCTCCATCCTCTCTAAAATAGGCGGAATGCTCCCGCTTCTGGCCTTCGTCTATATGAAGCACGAGGCTTGGGCCTCCTTGGCCAAGTTCTCCTACAGGTACGAGGATAAGAGCGCCGTGGCAAACATAGGCGGGTACGTGAGAGCGTTCAGATGGGGGAGGTACGGCGTCGCCTTCGGTGGCGATTTCGTGGTGTGGTTCGGGTACGACGTGGGCCCGATACAGATGGACCCCATATACGCGGACTATTACGTTTGGTTCGGTGGTTTCCGTGAGATGGGAAAGGGTGTCGCGTACCTGCTGGTTGAGCATCCATGTTTCCACTACATAGACCGCTTGGACACTTTGCCCCTCTACTGGAACGCCCTGCGGGTCGCATACCGGGAGAGGGATCTGGAGATCTCGGTGGCCCAGTACATCCACAGCGACAGATACCAGTTCTTGGCGAGGGGGACGGACTGGAGTACGGACCTAAAGATGTTCAGGAGGGTGCGGAAACCCTTGGGAGAGAGCATACACCTCTTCGCCGATATGAGGGTATTCGTGGCGGCGGGTAGGGATTACAGAAAAATCTATGGCTCGCTGGATATTCGGGTGGGTATTGAATTCTGGAGCGAATCGGGGGACCTCACCCTGGCGTTGGGGTACCGCCCGTACGACCGCACCGGCATAATCAGGGACGTTGAGGGGGTGCCCTTTCTAAGCCTGTCGGCGAGGGGCTTTTAGAACCACAGGCCCAGACCCAAGGACACCACGGAGTTTATCCTCCTCTCCTCCTTGTCCTTCGCGGAGAGGGCGCGACCTATCTCGTCAAACCTCATCCTCTCCAGAGCCACCATGAACATCCACGGAGTCTTCCTCCACCTGTACCATAGGGATGTGCGTAGGGCCAGCGGCTTGGCTTCGTCCTCGCGCAGGACCGCCCCTCCCAAAGTGAGCCGCAAGTTCCCCCTCCTGTATAGCCCCTCAACCCTCACAACCTCGCTCCCCCCCGAGAAGGCTACAACGCTCATGAAGGGCGCCCCCAGACCGAAGCCCCAACCGGCATTCTTCACCAGATAGAAGGACGTCCTCCACAGGTCCGTATGCACGGCCAAAGTTATCTCGTACCTGTCGGACGTGGGTAGGGTGTTCTGCCCTTGAATCAGCTCGTCGGGATTCCCGCGGAGGAAGTACAGGCCTATCTGCCATGAGGTTATATGCCTCTTCCACCATGGGCGCTCGGTGGCCAGCTGTATGGATACGGATGGAGGCGATATCTCCTCGGCGGCGGCCGTGGTGTCCTCCGAGGCGGTCTCCGAGTACTCGGACCCCTCATCCTCACTCTCCGCCTCCGTCGTGTCCGGATTGAGGAGTTTTTCTACCGTCTCCTTGTTGTAGTTGTCGTCAAATAGGGAGGGCTTGAGCTCGTAGGCCTTCTTGTACTCCCTCTGGGCTATCTCGTAAGCCTTGTACTTGTAGGCCAGAAAGCCGTAGAAGAAGTGCCCCTCCGCGTAATCCGGATCCAGCTCAACCGCCCTCTGCGCGTGGTCTATGGCCGCCTCGTAATCGTTGAATATGAGGGCCTTCATCAGGCCCCTCCCCAACTCCTCATAGGCCTCGTATATGTCCGTCCCCGCGTAGTGCCCCTTGGTTATCTTCCGCAGCTCTATGTTCCGCAGAACCTTCTTGACCACATACACGGGTATGGCGTACGCCAGTCCCTCCCTACCTTCACCCTCCTTGGCGAAGACCACCCCCACGACCTCACCCTTGCCGTCCAAGAGGGGACCGCCGGAGTTGCCCGGATTTACGCTCATGTTCAGGAGGATGGGATTGTCATCCCTGTCGGAGGCTACGAAACCGAAGACCACCTTCAGCTTGTTGTCGTGGTAGGATGTTCCGGGGAAACCCAGAGCAGCCACCGGTTCCCCCTGGCGCAGGTACTTTCTGTCCGAAAGTTTGAGATACTTAAAGTTCTCACCTATCACCCGGAGGACGGCGATATCGTTATCCGGGTCGTCGTAGAGGAGCTCGGCGAAGTACAGACTCTCCATGAACTCCTTGAAGTTGCTCGTCTTGGCATCGCTCAGAACCACTGCTATGACCTTCGCCTTCCTGACCACATGACTGTTGGTAATTATCCTTCCGGTGCTATCTATGAAGAAGCCGCTCCCCAAGGATACGTTCCAGTCCGCGACCACGTCCCCCATGCTTCTCAGCTTGGGCAGTCCGAAGGCAAGTATGCGCACCACCGCCTTCTTCTTATCTTCGGTCAGTACGGCATCCCAGTTGGGTAGGGTTATCTGGGACAGAAGTGCTAACATCTCCTTATTTTAAAGGCGTCCGCCGATGGAAGGCGTTGCACCGCCAAAAGCTCCTCCTGTAAAATCCCCATCTCGGAGGGTTATGAAGGTTAAAGACAGTATAGCCAAACTTCAAGAGCTAACGCAGGAGATAGCCAAAAAGGAGGCTTCGTCTGTCGTTGAGCTAAGGAGGAAAAATTTTGATGATCCGCTCCTGACCATGTACTTCATAAAGGGCCGCCTGCTTCTGGCCCACTCGTTCATAACGAGCGAGCCTTGGTACAGCGGCATACTGGAGCCGGATGAGCTGAACCGCGATGACCTCTTCGCCCACGCGTACCGGAAACTCGGCGACAGACTGTTTGAGCATCTGGAGAGGTACTCCAAGGATGTGATGCGGAAGGCCCTGCAGGAGGCGGTGGCTAACGGGTGGGACTTTGAGATAAAGATGACCCCCCTGAAGCGGGAGGCCATAGAGCAGATGTTCGGGAAGGGCAAGGAGATCTCCCTGTCGGAGGAGGTTCCCGAGAGGTACTCCGTCCTCCTATCCTTGAGCGCGATGGGCGTTCTGCGGGTCCTCCTTGACGGCACGACCGAGCCGTCGGACCCCGACCTGAAGGTTCTGGAGGATGCCCACACCGCCATAAGGTCCATGGGAATAATGGGACACTACATCCTCTTCTTCCACAACGCCGTGTTCCTGTACGGTCAGGTCAAGGGGACCGCGTTCATAGGGGAGATGAACTACTCGCCCAACTTCTCAAGGGTGTTCCCCCTTATAAAGCGAGAGTCGGTTATCGTCCCCGAGTTCCTGCAGACCTACCCCTGGCCGGCGGACACCCCGCAGGGCAGACCTTTCGCCGTATATTTCAAGTACAGGGGGAAGGGGGTACTCGCCACGTTCGGAGCGAACGAGAGCGGGATATACGTCAAGAGGCTTTCCCTTGAATCTCCGGAGGAGGTGGTTGAGATGGTGGAGGGAGTGAGGAAGGAGGCGTTTGACCTACTGGAGAGGATAACGGAGGAGGTGAAGGATATGCCGAAGAGCCTCGTCAGGCTGAAGATGCGTCGCCTGATGGCCAAGTACCCCGATCCCAGAGAGTTGGAGCGTGCCGTTAAGAAGGAGTTCGGAATATGAAGGCAGTTAGACACAGCTTGGATTTTGCCGAATTTGATCCCGCGATAGGGAAAGCCTTGGTCTTCGGCTATCCTTACGCGTACCGCTCGGCCTTCCTCAACCAGTACTTTGAGGAGGCCATAAAATCCTCCCATCCGAAGGGACCGGACGTCCTCTACGACGCCTCCCTCTTCGCGAACTACCGCGTCCTCAGGGCCGCCGGCAGGTCCATGGGGCTCAAGGGGGAGGAATTCTTGGACTTCGCCGAGAGTTTCTTCATGAGCATGGGCTACGGAAACGTTCAGGTGAGCCGCAAGGACATAAAGCTCGTGGCCTCACCCATAGCCCACACGTACCTTTACGTGCATAGGACCCCCTCCGAAACCCCCGTCTGCAACTTCCAGAGGGGATTCATATCGGCCTCCCTCAGCATAGCCCTTGACAGTCCCCCGGGATCCCTATTCACCGAGGAGGTTGAGTGCGTCGCCATGCAGGACCCCGTCTGCCGCATGATACCCAAAGTTCAACCCCACCACATTGACTTCCCCGACGTCTCCTACTCCGACATACCCTATTACCGGGTGGAGGATCCCACATTCATGGATAAGGTGCAGTTCCTGAAGCGGGTGATACCCTCCGCCGACGACACGGGGAACATCCAGATCCCATCCTCATATCACGGTCTGAAGAGGGCCGCCTACATGTACATGCCGACCGACTACTTCTCCTACGCCACGTGGAAGGCTCTGACCGAGGGAGACAGGGATACGGCCGACCTCATGCTCAAATTCACCGGGTATGTGGGCTTCCTCATGACCTTCGTCTCCCTGTATTACACCCCCATAGGGAAGATAGCCTACGGAAATCCCGACACGCCCGAGGATCTATTCTCCGCCATAATCGGCAGCATGAAGTACTGGGGCATGGGCATATGGAGGGTTGAGGAGGTGCGCGAGGGTCAGGCGGTCGTATATGTGCATAACTTCTACGAGAACGACTTCCAGAGGCTCGTCGGTGTGGAGGAGCCCTACTCTCCCTACGTGGTGGGCGGGATAATGGCCATCCTGTACGCCGTCTATGAGATGAGATTCTACCTGAACGAGGAGGGATTTGACATAGGGGAGGCCATAAGGTCCTACGACAACGCTCTGGAGAAGTTTGAGGCCCACAGCCAGTTCAATCGCACCCTGAACGCCCAGGTGGTGGATATCAGGTGGTAGATAACCTGCGGGCCAGAAGTTTGACCCGCTCCTCTATCAGGTCCCGCACACGCCTGTAGGCTTTTAGATCCCCGCCGAATGGGTCCGGAATATCCCAGACCTCCACGGTGGCCCCTTCGTAGGTCGGGCACTCGTGGGCCGAGCACACCAGAACGACCACGTCCCATCGCAGGGGAGGGAGGGCATCCAACCCCTTTGACCGTTGGTTGGATATGTCAATTCCCCTCTCCCTCATAACGCGCACGCTCATGGGATGCACGTACCCTTCGGGGGCGAAGCCCGCCGAAAATACGTTGTGGCCTCTCAGGTATCTCTTGGCGAAACCCTCCGCCATCTGGCTACGGCAGGAGTTTCCCTTGCAAAGAAAGAGGATATTCATCGTAGCATATCCTCCACTACGCTCAGGGCTGCCTTCGGCCTTCCCAACCTCTTGGCGCTCTCCCGCATCCTCCCGAGCCTCCCCTCGTCCCCCAGAAGGGACGGCAGGATCTCGGAGGCCCTCTCAACCGTCCGGGCGTTGATGCCGGCCCCCTCCTCCTCAACTATCCGGGCGTTCATCTCCTCCTGACCGGGCATGTTATCCAAAAAGAGCATGGGCAGACCCACCGCCAAGGCCTCTGCGACCGAGACCCCACCCGCCTTGGTGATGAAGAGGTCGGAGGCGGCCATTATCTTGGGGACGAAATCAACGAAGGGATAGACCACCCCTCCGATTCCCTCCTCCGACAGGAGACGTTTGAATCGCCGGTATGCGCTCTCCCGTCTGCCCGCGAGCAGGACGACGAATGCCCCCTCGCGCTTGAGGATGCGCAGGAGAGGCTCAACCTTGACGGAGGCGTAGGAGCCGGCCGAGAGCAGCACCACCTTTGAACTCTGGGGATAACCCAGCTCCGCCCTCGCCCTATCCTTTGCCATGGGCTCCCAGAATCCCTTGCGCAATGGGATGCCGGTGATCCTGACATCCTTTCCCCTGAGGATAGGCTCCTCGGCCGTCCTCTCGGAGGCCACGTAGTACCTGTCCGTACCCTCCCAGACCCACAGGGGATGGACGGAGAAATCCGTTATGACCGTGAAGGCTCTCCTACCATACATGACGGCAGCGAGGGATGTTAGGAAGTGCGTACTCACGACCGCATCGGGGGAAATCTCCTTCAGCTCCTCGGCGAGTCTCCTCATGAGCAGGGCGTAGATGCGGCGCATGGGCCCGGAGGCCAGCAGGCGGCTGTCGTACAGGAGACTCCACAGGGTGTGCCCCCTCCTCATCAGGTACTCGTATATGGCCGAAGATATCCTCTCAACCGCTCCACCCTCATCAACCATATCCATAAGATGGTACTCCACACCGAAGTGCTCCAAGGCGTCAATGACCCCCCTCGCAGCAATGCGATGTCCGCTGCCGTAGCGGGCGGTCAGGACCGCCACCCTCATCGCCCCTTAAAGAGGGTGAGGATGTAGAGGGCGACGGCGCGTTTGTCCTCCGGCGACAGTATGTCCTTGAAGGAGTACATAGCCGTACCCGGTATCCCCTCATCCAGAACTTCCACCGTACGCTCGGGTAGGGGATTGAAGTATCGGAGGTCGGGGGGAGGAGGCACGTCGTCCCCGAATGTGGAGCCGCTTCCGTCGTCCCCGTGGCACGGAGCGCACACGTCGTAGTATATCTTCTCACCCCTCCGCAGGAGGTCCGGAGGGGTATCAACCTTCACATCCCGGTTGAAGGAGGCGATGTACTCGGCTATCCGCCTCTTGGTATCGTCGCTCAGATAGGAGAAGCGGGGCATATTTGCCCCCGGCACGCCCTCCTCCATCACCCGCAGGACGAAGTCTTCGGTGGCACGGTATTTCTCCAGAGGAGGAGCGGGTGGGACGAATCTGTTGCCCGGGACGTGGCACGAGAGGCAGTACCTCCTGTAGAGGTTCCGCCCGATGGAAAGGTCATCATTTGAAACGAATAGGAACCAAAACACGGCCATCTCCGTTAATGTTATCGTAGTTCAACAGGCGATGTATAGTGATCCTGCGGTACGTTCCCATATCGGCCACGGCCAGAACGAAGAAGGGAAAGGTGGTGGAGCTGTCCCGCCTCTTCTCAACCATGTAGTAAGTCTTGGAGCGGTATTCGTACGTGGGCTCCCCGTACTTGGAGCGGAAGGCCTCCCTGTAAAAGGACACCACATCCTCCATGGGGTCCGTCGTCCGCAGAGCGGTCCTCGCCTCCAATGCCTTGCCCCGGATGACGAAATCGTTCTCGTAGTACTCCACACCGGCACCCGGGTACATGGGAACCCCTATCTCCTTCTCCTTGTACCTCCTGACGAAGTCGTTCGCGTGGGGTACGGGAGCGAAGGGCGGCCGCTCCTCCACCTTCTCACCTCCGCATCCCACCAGCAGGAGGATCACCAGGGCGTACCTCATCCCTCCTCTAACATGGCCACCCGGCGGCTGTGGCGCCCCCCCTCAAACTCGGTCGTCAGGAAGAGCTTGACCCAGCGGAGGGCGGTCTCCTCGTCGGTGTATAGACTGCCGAAGCACAGGACGTTCGCGTCGTTATGGCGGCGCGAGAGCTTGACCAACTCATCGTCGCAAACGTGGGCCGCCCTCACGCCGCGCACCTTGTTGGCTGCTATGCTCATCCCTATGCCGGTGGCGCATATGAGGACGCCGAATCTGACCTCCCCGGAGGCGACCTTCCGGCCGACGGCCTTGGCGTATATCGGATAGTCGGTCCTCTCGGGGGAGTCCGTACCCACATCCACCACGTCGTACCCCTCCCGTCTTAGGGCCTCCTTCAGGAACTCCTTCAGGGCGTAGCCCCTGTGGTCGCTTCCCAAGGCTATGCGCATGGATGCAATTCTAACACCGTCGCCTACCTGACGAGCACCTTAAGGAGTCGGCCTCCGGTACGGACGAAATACACCCCCGGAGTTAGGCCCCGGTTATTCCTGCGCCGGCCGGCCACGTCGTATATGGCCTCGGGCTCCACGCCCCCACACTCCACGGAGCCGGCTATCGCTCGGCATACCACCTCACCCCTCCGCTCCCTCTCTCGGAGCAGGAGCTCCGGCCCGTACGTGGGAAGCGTCAGATAGGACAGGCCGGTTATTACGCTGTTGTTGGCGACGAGTCGGACGGGGTCGTCAATCTGGAAGGGGGCGCCGGTGTTGGGGTTCGGCTCGTAGGAGGGGAACTTGGAGGACGTGATGTACAGCCTCACGCGGTGGCCGGTGTTGAACACGTAAGCCGTGTTGCGGAGCCTTATCCGTATCCTGTAAATTTCACCCGGGGAGACCGGATCCTCGCGGTCCGTCCCGTTGCGGTTGCGCAACTTCAAGACCCCCTCGCTCACGAGGATGACCCGACCGTCGGGATACTCGTCGGCCAGAAAGGCCATGAAGTCCGTATCGTACCTGTCGGTTGATACCGCCACCTCAAGCTCGGGGGCCCCCACGACTATGAGAGGCTCTCGCAAAGTGTCGGAGGAGAAGCGTAGGACGTCATCCCTGCCGTCCCAAGGGCTCAGGTCCCTCGGCCCGAAGAGGATGGAATCCCTGTCTATGGCGCCACCTATGTAATCGTACCCTCCTATTGACGGGACGGGATCCTCGGGGTCGTAGGTGTAGGTGAGCGTGGAGGTGTCCTCCGGAGCCTCGGCGAGTCTCCCGTCGGATGTCAGATACCACTCGGTGGGCACTCCCCCGCGCGGGGGAAAGGTGTCGGACCTCACCCACCTGTTGAAGAGGGTGGTGTCGGGGACCGAGACGTCGCCCATCAGGTAGAACAGCACCTTGGGCATGGTATCCCAATCCCAGCCGAGCCCCCGCGTGTGATACAGGATCCAGTTGAGAACGAAGACGGGGACGGAGACGTTGGAGGCGTTCGGAGGGAATGTCAGGTCGCCGACGGTGCGCTCCGTCAGGTCGTGCATCCAAGGCCCAACGACCAGATACTGGTTTCCGGCCGCCCCCACTCCCCCCTCGTACTGGAGCCTCTGGAATCCACCTATGGCCCCCTCCGTGAATGCGTCGTACCATCCCGTCAGATGCAGCATGGGGGAGGAGTAGTATCCGAGTCTCCTGTAGCCGTTGACGGCGAACCACGGCGTGGTATCCGAGTATATGTAGTACCTCTCTATCGTGTCCAGCATGTGGGTGGCACCCACGGCGTTGAGCCAGTACTCGGCTATGAACTTCCTGAAGACCCCTCCGGGATAGACCTCATCGTACAGGTTTATACCGGCGACGGCCGGGGCCATGCACGTCAGCTGAAAGCCCGTACCTCCGAGGAAGTACTGGGCGAAGCCGAGGGCAGAGCCTCCGAGGGTACATATCTGCCCGTTATACCACGGTCGGGAGGCTATCCAACTTGCCACGTCGTACCCGTCCTGAAGGGTGCCCCATCCATCCGTAAGGAAGGGCATTCGCACGCCCGTACTTCCCCAATAGCCGCGGAAGGTGCTTACGACGTACGCGTATCCGAGACCGGTCAGATAGTCTATGTAGCTGGGCCCTATTCCGAAAGTGTCGTAGGGCGTACGTACGAGGATAACGGGCACGGGCAGGGTATCCGCCCCGGATAGTGCCGAATCCGGAAGCCACACATACACCTTCAACGTCTCCCCATCCCTCGCTATGACGTTTGCGTTGAAATGCACGGATGCCAGAAGGAAGACCATCGGTGAATTCTAAGTTTGCATTAAACCTTGAGGTCGCGACCCTCCCGCTATAAACTACCTCCTTATGAGGAGGCCCGTAATACTCTCGGGAGTCAGAACTCCCATAGGCAAGATACTGGGAAGCTTGGCGAGTTTCAAGGCGACGGATCTCGGAGCCATAGTCATAAGGGAGGCCGTGAGAAGGTCGGGGCTGGACCCCAACGATATTGATGAGGTGATGATGGGTCAGGTGATTCAGGGAGGGAGCGGGCAGAATCCCGCCCGCCAGTCGGCGATAAAGGCCG
>JAADDJ010000016.1 GCA_013153965.1 Thermotogae bacterium | reverse complement strand
TGCGTCTCTTCGGAGCCGACAAGGCCGTGGAGATGTCGGAGAAGTTCGGCTACAAGGAGAAGTGGCCGCAGGAGTCCAAGATGGTCACCAAAGCCATAGAGAATGCCCAGAAGCGGGTGGAGTACATGCACTTCCAGATGCGCAAGCGCCTCTTGGAGTACGACGAGGTACTGAACCGTCAGCGCACCGTCATATACACCCTTCGCGACCGCATAGTCGCCGGCGAGGACGTGCAGGACGTGATAAAGCAGTTCATGGAGGAGTTGGTGGATCAGCTGATAGATGAGTATGCCAACTCCCCCAACCCCGACTTCTGGGACAGGAAGGCCATAAAGGAGAAACTCACCCTGATGTTCTTGGGCGACTTCACCTTCATAGACAAGATAAACGACCGCAAGGAGCTGCGCGAGAAGATCCTGCAGAAGGTCCTTGAGCTCTACCGGAAGAAGGAGGAGGAGCTGGGTAGCGAGGCCATGCGGGAAGCCGAGAGGTGGGTGCTCCTGACGACGTTGGACGAGATATGGAAGGACCACCTATACATACTGGACCACCTGAAGGAGGAGACGAGGCTGCGGGCTTACGGCCAGAAGGACCCCCTCGTTGAGTACAAGAAGGAGGCCTTCGCCTCCTTCAACAGGACATTGGATAGGATAAGGGACCTCACCTTGGAGAGGCTCTTTAGGATTCAGTACGTGCAGCCCGCGCGTCCCGAGCCTCCTCCGATGTTCGTCCCCATACCCCAGAGGAAGGGGGAGGAGAGCCCTCAACCGTCCCAGCCCCCAAAGGGCAGGAGGCGTAAGGGTAGGAGGGGCGTCGTATTTGAGGACTGATTAACTTGGGATTCGCCCGATATTACAACCTTAGAATGCCTGCGAATATGAAGAAGGTGGTAGTTGCCTATCCCGTAAGGACACCCATAGGTAAGGCGCCCAGAGGCACCTTGAAGGACACGCGGCCCGACGAGTTGGCCGCACTGGTGATATCGGAGGTCGTAAGGAGGTCGGGGATAGACCCCAAGGAGATAGACGACGTGATAATGGGGTGCGCCTTCCCCGAGGCCGAGCAGGGGATGAACGTGGCCCGCATAGCTCTCCTGAGGGCCGGTCTTCCCGTTGATGTTCCCGGTATGACCATAAACCGCTTCTGCTCCTCCGGCCTCCAGTCCATAGCCATAGCCGCCCAGTGGATCATGGCCGGCTGGGCCGATATGATCATCGCCGGAGGGGTTGAATCCATGAGCAAGGTCCCCATGGGAGGGTTGAAGACCTCCCCGAATCCCAACCTTATGGACAACATGCCCGAGGCCTACATGTCCATGGGCCTCACGGCCGAGAGGGTCGCGGAGATGTACAACATAAGCCGTGAGGAGCAGGATAAGTTCGGGTACGAGAGCCACATGAAGGCCGCCAGGGCCATAAAGGAGGGACGCTTCAAGGAGCAGATAATACCCGTTAAGACCCGTGTCGTTCGTAAGGACGAGGATGGGAATCCCTACATAGAGGAGGTGGTCCTTGAGCACGATGAGGGGGTGAGGTTTGACACCTCTCTGGAGAAGATGGCCAAGCTCAAGCCCGTCTTCAAGCAGAACGGCACCGTTACGGCCGGAAACGCCTCCCAGACGAGCGATGGGGCATCCGCCGTTCTGGTCATGTCGGAGGAGAAGGCGAAGGCGTTGGGGATAAAGGGGCCGGCGGCCTATCTGCGCTCCTACGCCGTTGCGGGTGTGCCTCCGGAGATAATGGGTATAGGTCCGGTGAAGGCCGTGCCGAAAGCTCTGAAGCTGGCCGGTCTGAGCGTAGATGACCTGGATGTCATAGAGTTGAACGAGGCCTTCGCGGCCCAGTCGCTGGCCGTGATAAAGGAGCTCAACCTCCCCTACGAGAAGGTCAATCCCAACGGAGGCGCCATAGCCCACGGGCACCCTCTCGGTGCCACCGGCGCCATCCTAACCACCAAACTCCTCTACGAGCTGAGGAGGATAGGTGGAAAGTTGGGGATGGTAACCATGTGCATAGGCGGAGGGATGGGAGCGGCCGGCGTCTTTGAGATGGCGGAGTTTTAGGAGGGTACCTCAGCGGATCCCGGAGGCGAACTCCTCCATCTCCCGCAGGGCCCTCTCCACGATGAAGCGGCGACGCCTATCCCTGCGCATCTTGGGAACGTCGGGGATTATGCCGAAGTTCGCGTTCATGGGTTGAAAGTACTTGGGGTTGGCCGTGGTGATGTAGTGGAATAGGGCCCCCATCATGGTGTGCGGGGGAACGACCAGAGGCTCCAACCCCAGAGCCATCCGCGCCGCGTTCAGACCCGCCAGATGCCCTCCGGCTATCGCTGGAACGTAGCCCTCGGTTCCGGTTATCTGCCCCGCGAAGAGGATGCGAGGCTCCTTTCGGAGCTGGAGGGTGGGTTTCAAGAGGAGCGGCGACTTTATGAAGGTGTTGCGATGGACGGCCCCGTACCGGAGGAACTCCGCCCTCTCCAGACCGGGTATCATCCTGAAAACCCTCTTCTGCTCGCTCCACTTGAGCTGCGTCTGAAAACCCACGAGATTCCAAGCCTTCCCCTCCCTGTCCTCCCGGCGGAGCTGGACGACGGCGTAAGGGAGTTCACCCGTCCTCGGATCCTCCAAGCCTACGGGGCGCAGAGGTCCGTAGAGGAGGGTCTCGGGCCCCCTCTTGGCCATCTCCTCAATCGGAAGGCAGGCCTCAAAGTACTTGGCATTCTTTTCAAAGTCCTTGGGCGGGTGTATCTCGGCGTTGACGAGGGCCTCCCAGAATCGCATGTACTCCTCCTTCGTCATCGGGGCGTTCAGATAAGCCTCATCCTCCTGACCGAAACGGTCCTTGAAGTAAAGCTTGGAGTAATCCAACGTATCCCCATCCACTATGGGGGATTGGGCGTCGTAGAAGTGGAGATAATCCTCCCCCAGAAGGGCCCCTATGGACTCGGATAGGGCGTCGCTCGTGAGGGGACCGCTGGCTACGACCACTATGCCTTCGGGTATCTCCCTCACTTCCTCCCGGATGAGATGTATGTTCGGGTCGGACTCTATCGCCTCCTCAACCTTGGCCGAGAAGCAGTTGCGATCCAGAGCCAGAGCCTTACCCCCCGGAAGGGCGCACTCCTTGGCGAACTTCAGCAGGGGGGAGTTCAGCATCTCCAGCTCGGCCTTCAGGAGGCCGGGGGCGGATAGGGGGTCCTTGGACTTGAAGGAGTTGGAGCACACCAGCTCGGCGGGCCTACCCGTGGAGTGGGCGGGAGTCATCCTCTTGGGCCGCATCTCAAAGAGGACAACCTCAACCCCCATCCTTGAAGCCACGAGTGCGGCCTCGCTGCCGGCCAGACCGGCACCCACTACAGTTATCCTCTTGCGGGAGCTCATTTAACGACCGGTCGCCTCAACTTCCCTTATGTACTCGTCCGCCATTATGGCGGCCACCGCGCCGTCGGATACGGCCGTCACCACCTGACGCAGATGTTTGACCCGACCGTCCCCGGCGACGAAGAGCCCGGGAGTCTTGGTCTTGGTGTCCTCGCCCACCAGGGCGAATCCCCTCTCGTCCAGATCCACGAAGTCCTTTATCACGTCGTTGACGGGTTTCAGGCCTATATACACGAAGGCGGCGGCCACCTCCAAAAAGCTCTCCTCACCCGTCTTGGTGTCCTTCAGCCGAAGACCCTTGAGCATCTTGTCCCCCACGAACTCCACCACCACCTTGTTGAGGAGGAACTCCACGTTGGGTTTGCTCTTGAGCTGCTCCACGTATATCCTCTGGGCTCTGAACTCGTCCCGCCGGTGTATCAGGTAGAGCTTGGATACGATGTTGGACAGGTATAGGGCCTCGGTGAAGGCGGAGTCCCCTCCCCCTATCACGGCGACGGGTTTGCCCTTGAAGAAGGGACCGTCGCACACGGCGCAGTAGGATACGCCCCTTCCCGTAAATTCCTTCTCGCCGGGCACTCCGAGCTTCCTCGGCTCGGCACCCGTGGCCCATATGACGGCCTTCGCCCGGAACTCCCCGTCGGTGGTCTCCAGCACGAACTTACCCTCTCCCTCCTTGCGCAGTTTCTGGACTTCGGCGAAGACTATCTTCGCTCCGAATTTCTTCGCGTGGTCCTCTATGCGTTTGGCCAGCTCGGGTCCCTTGATGCTGGGGATGCCCGGATAGTTATCCACCTCGTCCGTCACGGCTATCTGACCGCCTATGGAGAGTTTTTCAAAGACCACCGCCTTGCGCAGCGACCTTCCGGCGTACAGGGCCGCGGTCAATCCCGCGGGACCACCGCCGACTATGGCAACATCCCAATCCCTTTCAACCTGACTCTCTCCGGCGATATCTTCCAACGTTATTTGAAACATAGCCGGGCTATTATACTGCCGTTATACGAATTCCGGTTCTATCTGGACGGTCTGCTTGAGGTAGTCGTAGGCCTTCCGTATCAGATAGCGGTTGCGGAGCTCGTCGTACTTCCCCCGCCTCTTGGCCTCCTTCAGGAAGCTCTCCGGATTCTGCACCCCCTCCTCCTTCAGGTATTGGATTATCTCCTCGTCGGTTATGTCCAGCTCCCGGTCCTCTATGAGCTTGAGTATGAGCAGGTCCCTCGCGACCAGAAAGGCGGCGTTCTGAACGGCCGCCTCCTCCACCTCTTCGGGTGGAACCTGCCTCTCTATCTGGGGACGTATCTGCTTGTAGACCTCATACACCAGCGAGGGGGGAGGATCAAATGGCGATAGGCGTAGGAGCTCCTGAATTATGGCCATCTCCAACTCGCTCTCCGCCTCCTTCTGGGCCTCCTCAATGAGCTCCTCCCGTATCTTCTCCCGCAGGCGGTCCGGTGGATATCCGAGAAGTTCCGCCAGCTCCTCGTCGGAGGGATACTGGACCTCATAGACGTTCTTTATCACATAGACCTCCTCCTCTCCCTCCTCGCCGGGGAGAACTATCTCGTCCCCCGCCTTCTTTCCGAGGATGGCGTTGTAGAGGTCCTCGTCCAGCTCGTTGGCCCTAACGTATATCCTCGCCCTCCTCCTCTGACCCTCCTTGCCATCCTTCCGGATGAAAAATTCGGCCAGCACCACGTCCCCCTCCCTGACCTCCCTATCCACAGGCTGGAGGGTGGCATTCTCCTCCTTGAACTCCTGAATACGCTCCTCCACGTGAGCGTCGGTTATCTGCCTTATGCGCTTTTTGACCTTCACCTGCGTCAGGTCCGGAATGTGTATCTCTGGGTATATCTCAAACTCCACCGTAAATTCGTAGGCATCCCCCTCGTCGCTCTGGGCCTTTATCCTCGGCGATGATACGAGCTTCCATCCCCGCTCATCAACTATCCGCTTGACCTCCTCGTTCAAGGCCTCAAGTATGGCCTCCTCCCTGACCTCCTTGGCAAACTTCTGCTTCACGACGGATATGGGGGCCTTACCCGGACGGAAACCGGGGATGCGCACCCTCCTCGCTATCCTCCGGGCGGCCTTATCCTCGTACTTTGCGAGGGTTTCCTTGGGAATGACCACCTTTTCTTCTTTGAGGGACTTCCTCTCTTCCATAAGCGGCTATTCTACTGCCGAATCATCGTATCTATATCTCCCCCGCCACCTTAACAGAGAAGGTGTAGTATATCCTCCGCTCGGAGTCGTAGCCCCCGGAGAGGGAGCCGGAGAAGTGCATACCGGCTATCTCCTCAATCAACCTCGCCGATAGGAGAGTGAAGAAGCCGGATGGTCTGTATCTGACCTCGCCGCCGAAGGGTCCGAGGTATCGGCGGTATCCGACCGTGGCCTGCACTCTCCCCTCGGTCCTGATGAGGAACGCCACCGCGTAGGAGCGACCCCGCATGAGCTCAACGCCCGACTCCCAGAATCCGCGCCCGTACCCCGCGAGGAGGGAGGCGTACGCGATGCGCTCTTCGGCGAAGCTTTGGCGCAGATAGTCCAGCTCTCCGAACCATCGCTTACCCACCCGCAGGTTGAATCGGCCGTCCGATTGGGGGTAGTTGGACGTCATATCCCCCCGGATTGAGGCCCCCATCCTGTAGTGGGGACCCGCCGTATCCCCCGAGGCCCTCATATGCAGGTCGTACCTCTCAAGGCGGTCGCCCACTTTGACGGCTCCCCCGAGATGTACCCTCTCCCCCGAGGCCGTTATGATGACGTCGTATGTGGGTGTTCCGAGTGGATAGTACAGGAATTCCCTCCTGTAGGAGCCGTACGGATATGGTACGAAGTTCCCCGACGAATCCCTCTCGTAGTCTCCCCATCCCTTCCCCACGTATATGAACCTCTCCTGACGGGCGAAGGACTGACTGCTCCGCATCTCCCCCCTCAACCTCACACCGCGCACCCGCAGGGAGGCGTCGGCGAGGATGAACCTACCCTTGGGGCTGCGGGAGTACCGAAGCCGTCCCACACGCCCTTGGAGGCCCAAGGAGTACCCCAAGAAACCGTCTCCGTATCTCCTCACGTCCCCCCGGAGCCATCCGGCCCTCAGGAACAGCCTGTGGTAGCCCGTGGAGGTGTCCGAATACCGCTCGTACCCGCCGCTCCATCCCGATAGGCTCGCCTCCAGTCCCATGAGCCGGCGATTCGGAAATCGTGAGTAGTGGGCCCGGAGCGCCCCGTAGCCCACGTCCGCCTCGTAGCCGTACCTGACCGTATCCCCCAAACCCGCCAAAATCCGCCCCGATACCCGCATCCTCCCCAGGTGCAGCCCGACCCCTCCCCCCACCTGCCCCCTGTTCCCCTCTCCCCAGACGTTCCCGTTGTAGCCGGCGGTCCATACACGCTCCCCTAAGGCCACGTCCCCCAGCGCGCTCAAGGTGAGGAGGGGACCGATGGGGCGGGAGTACGACCATCTTCCTCCGACGACGGTGGAGTTGGCCACCTTGCCGGCTAAGATCTCGGCTCGGCCGTACCGGGAGGTGTGCCGGAAGGTCGCGAGGGAGCTCATAGGTGCGGTGTCGGGTGGGAGTAGGACGTGGGTTCCGTTGGAGTCCGGAACGTACCTGTCCCCCAGAAATCTGTAGTTTCCTCCCTCCCGAGGGACGAAGTTGCAGGAGAGCTCTCCCTCGCCCGGGACGAGCAGGAAGGTATCCCCCCTCATGGAGTAGTCCCCCCTCGCGGTGCGCACGCATCCATCCGTAATCTGGAGGGCCGGCCTCTCGTGGATGAATCCCACGGAGAAGGTGGAATCAGCGTATCCCACGGCGGCCACGTGGGACGGGGATAGGGAGGCCGTCTGATACTCGGCCGTGAGGACATCCCCCTCTCGGAAATCCCTGAGGATATACACGGCCGAGCCCTCCGGCGTGAGGCGATAGTCCGAATCCTTCAGGGGGGAGCCGTTGAGATATAGACGAAGGCTCCTCCGTATTATGGGCACGTCGGAGAAGGTGTAAGGACCCGCGTAGCCCTCCGATAGGGTTATGTTGATCCTGCGGGTCGGTGAGTAGCAGTACAGATAGGAGCCGTAGAGGCCCCCGTAGAGGAGTTTGACCCCCTCCCCCTTAACTCTCCCGGTTATTAGATCCTCCGTCATTATCCCACCTTTCAGCCTCAGCCTCCCCCTCACGAAGGAGAGGGAGAACTCCTGAAGGTCCTCCATCCGCTTGACCTCGCCGCTAACGCCGGTGGCATCCATCAGGTGAAGTTTCCCCTCCCACCTGTCGGAGCGGGCCACGAAGGACACGGATATGCCATCCGTCCCCAACGAGTAGTATCCCTCCACATCAACGCTCTGGCTATCCACCACCACGTGGGGCCTCTCCGCGGGGACGTTTGAGGTGTCGGTGGGAAGGATGAAGAGCTCGTACAGCCACATTTAAGGGATCCAACTCCCCACCTCAACCCGCTCACCTTCCAGAATCTTCAACGTGAAGCCGGACGTGTCCATGACGGTTATTCCGTCCCCACCGCCCACGGCCAAGAATCTCCCATCGGGGGACCAAGCCAATCCCAACACCGGACCGTCGCCCCTCCACAGAACCCTCGTATCCCTCATATCCGGGTAGGTCGCCAGGAGCACACGTGGGGTGTCGGAATCTACCGCGTACGCGAGAGTCCTTCCATCGGGCGAGAGGCGGGGGTACGATATGGACCCCTCCGCCTCCACAACCTTATCGTAGCGGAGGGAATCTACGAGGAGTACATACACGTCCCCATCGCGCACCACCAGAATCTCCCCATCATCGCGGAACCACGGATCCCGGGCGGTATCGTCGTCGTAGAGTACGTACAGGCTCCTGCTCAACCTGTCGTATATGGCCACATCCCCACCTTCATCCATCTCTCGGGTGATGAAGACCACGTAATTGCCCGACGGGGATAGGCTGGCGTCTCCATCCTCCCCGGGAGCATCGTATATGAGCTCCCCATCGCACAGGTATATCCCAAAATCTCCGGAGCGGTCGCTTGACAGGACGACCACATCCCCGTTGCCGCTGGGTGAGATCTCATCGCTTCCGTAGAAGTCGCACTCAAGGGTCAACTCCGCATCGGGCAGGGAGAGGGAGAAGATGCCGAGGTCCCCACCTTTACCCGCCCGGCTGATGAGCAGTCTGCCGCTCAGGTCCTCCAACGTAAATCCTCCCCCTTCGGAGGGGGGTGGAGTCCCTCTGAACTTGTCGCACCCGAGAAGTGCCATCCCCACGAGGATGATCGTCCCCCACACTCTCATCGGATGGGGATTTTAACGCCGCATCGTCGCCGACTTTAAAATACGGCGTGGCGCTTCTGTTAGGTGGATTCGTTGAGGCGGCCAACTTGGGACTTATGGGAAATATGCTCGTCATAGAGTCTCCCAAGGGGCGCGAGTACGTGGTCATGGTGGTGGGGGAGAGCGAGGCCCTATCCATAGGCGTAGCCCTATACGGGCGGAAGTTCTGGAGGCCCTTGAGCCACGACCTCATGGCCCACATCGTGCGCCTATCCGGTCTGGAGCCTCTGAAGGTTGAGATATACGACGTCAAGGATGGGGCCTACCTGGCGCGGATATACCTGCAGAAGCGCTCGTTCCTGTGGTTTAGGCAGAAGGTAGTTCTGGACAGCCGCCCATCCGACGCCATAGCCTTCGCCCTTCGCGTGGGGATTCCCATATACGTGGCCGAGCACCTCTTCAAGAGCCCGGAGGAGTTGCTCCAACCCGACACCTTGGAGCAGATTCCCGGAGGGATTGAGGGATGAATCTTCCCTACCTTGAAGAGTTCATGGAGCATCTGCGGGCGCGGGGACGCTCGGAGAATACTCTGCGCTCCTACGAGAGGGACCTGAAAGGTTTCCTTGAGTTCTGCGAGATTCGGGGTGTGGAACCGCTTGAGATGGATAGAAGAACCATGCGCTCCTACCCCCTCTACCTGAAGGACCTCGGTCTCGCTCCCACGTCCATAGCCCGCAAGATATCCTCCGTCAAGTCCTACTATCGTTTCCTCACGAGCAGGGGATACATACATCACAATCCGACGGTCGTCCTCATACCTCCCAAGATCCCTCGGCGACTTCCAAGGCCCCTGAATCTCTCGTCCATCGTAGATGGCATCCTCAAGTGGGAGCCGGAGAGTGAGGAGGAGGCTCTGGCCAAGGATATGATAATCCTCCTGTACGCCACGGGGTTGCGTATAAGCGAGCTCCTCTCCCTGCGGGAGGAGGATGTGGATTTCGGGAACGGTCTCATAAGGGTCAAGGGTAAGGGTGGGAAGTACCGGAACGTCCCCATCCTCCCGGCCGTCAGGGACATCCTAAGCAGGAGGGCGGAAGCGGGACGACTCTTCCCGATTGACCGGTATAAGGCCTATAGGCTCATACGGAGAGCGTTTGAAAGGGTGGCCGGAACGTACGGGGTCCATCCCCACGTCTTGAGGCACACGTTCGCCACCCATCTGTTGGATGGGGGAGCCGACATAAAGAGCGTTCAGGAGCTTCTGGGACACTCCTCAATAGGGACCACACAGATATACACGAAGGTGTCTCTCAGGAGGCTGATGGAGGAGTACAGGAAGGTTTGGGAGGACGGGGAGACGGAATCTTAGGCTTCCCGGTTCAACCTTTCCACCACCTCAAGGATCTCCAGAGGGTCCTCCACCTCGTAATCCGCTCCGGAGTTCTGGGTGCCGAAGGTATCGCCGTATCGGGCGAAGACGGTTATCATGCCTATCGTCTTTGCCCCCACCACGTCTCTCTCCGCCCAGTCCCCCACCATCACCGCCCTACTCGGCTCAACTCCGAGGAGGCTCAAGGCTTTGAGGAATGGGGCGGCCGCCGGTTTCCTCTCGTAGGTATCCTCGTACGTCACGACCACGTCAAAGAATGGATCAAGCGTGGCCTCAACGAGCCTCGTCCAAGCCTGAAGCCGGGGGGCATCGGAGACGACGGCCAGCTTGTACCCTCGCCTTAAAAGCTCCACCAGCAGTTTCCTCACGTTGGGGTAGGGGCGAAGGTTGGCCTCCTTGGCCTTGCGGTAGGCCACGATGCCGGCGGCCAAGATGTGCCAATCCACCCTCCCCAGTATCTTCTCAAGGAGTTTGTTGAAGACCTTCTGGTCCTCTATGCCCTCCTTCTCGTATATGCGGAAGATCTCCTCATACACCTCCTCCGGCTTCATCTTCAACCCCGCCCCGACCATGGCCTCCGACGCGGCCCTGACCGCCTCCCTCTTCATCCGCATGAAATCAACCAGCGTGTTGTCAAGGTCAAAGACGAGCGCCTCTATCCGCCTCATCCGTACACGCTCTCCTTGGTGGTGGGCTCCAGAGGCTCGTACGTGAGGGATTGGAGGAATTCGGCGTTCGTGGAGTACTTCTCCATCCGACGCTTTATCAGCTCCATCGCCTCAATCGGTGAGAGTCCGGATATGACCTTGCGTATGTACCACATCTTCTCCAACTCCTCCTTGCTGAGGATGAGCTCCTCCTTGCGGGTGCCGGACCTGTGGAGGTCTATGGCGGGGAATATACGGCGCTCGGCCAGCTGGCGGCTTAGTACGAGCTCCATGTTCCCCGTCCCCTTGAACTCCTCAAATATCACCTCGTCCATCCGCGAGCCCGTCTCTATCAGGGCCGTGGCGAGGATGGTCAAACTCCCACCCTCCTCTATGTTTCGGGCCGCTCCGAAGAACTTCTTGGGTTTTACGAATGCCGAGGATTCTATCCCTCCCGATAGGGTCTTACCCGTGGAGGGGGTCAGCAGGTTGTAGGCCCGGGTCAGACGGGTGAGTGAGTCCAAAAGAATCACCACGTCCCTCTTGGCCTCAACCAACCTCTTGGCCCTCTCAAGGACGAGCTCCGACATGTGGGCGTGGCGCTCGGGGGTCTGGTCAAACGTGGAGTAGAATATCTCGGCCTGCGGTACGACCCTCTGGAAGTCCGTCACTTCCTCCGGTCTCTCATCTATCAGGAGGATGATCAGATGGACCTCGGGGTGGTTCCGGACGATGGACCTGGCTATCTTCTGCAGCAGGACCGTCTTACCCGACCGCGGTGGAGCCACGATCAGCCCTCTCTGCCCCTTACCCACGGGGACGAACAGATCCACTATCCTCATGGAGACGTCGTCGTCCTCGGGATTCTCAAGGTGTATCCTCTCGGTGGGATAGTAGGGAGTGAGCTTCTCAAACGTGGGACGGGAGCGGCTCTCCTCAACGGGATACCCCGAGACCTTCACTATCTTGACCATCGGGTCGTTCTTCACCCGGTCGTCCGTGCGTTTCCTCGCGAACCCCTCAACGTAATCCCCGGGGCGAAGGCCCAGCTTCTTTATGACGGAGGCGGCGACGTAGGCGTCCTCCGGGCTGGGCATGAGGTTGTTGGCGGGATTGCGGAGAAATCCGAACCCTTCGGAGTGTATCTCCAGCACCCCCTCCTTCCACACCAGACCTTCCTTTCTGCTCTCGGCATCAAGGATGCGCTTTATAAGGTCCTCCTTCTCCAGCTCGGCGTAGTCCTCTATGCCGAGGTCCTTCGCCATCTCGTAGAGCTCGGACATCTTCTTGGCTTGCAGTTCTTCCAGCGATATAGCCATACACTCCTCCTTTTTATAAAGGCCTCATCGGATGCGCACTTACAGAGGCTTTACCTTAACCGAACCGTCGGTTATATCTATAACGGCTCCCCACCTATCTCCCCTCTTGGGTGGGAGGGTGAAGAGCAGCGAATTTTCAAAGGAGCCCACATAGACGAGAATCGTATCCCCCGGCTCTATGTCGTAGAAGGGGAGCCGACCCTCGTACCGGCCCTTACCGTCCGTCCGCTCTATCTCAACCTGGCCGTTCCGCTTATCAACGAAGAAGAGCATGCCGTACTTGAAGGGAAGTCCGTCAAGCATCACCTTACCCTTCACGAAGAAGAAGTTGGGCCTCTTACCCTTCTTCTCGCCCTCGGTCGGATAACCCTTGTCCCTCCATACGAAGAAACCGTCGTCCAAGACATATACGTCCTTCAGACCCATCCCCTCGGCCTTGCGGGCGGCTAAGGTGGAGAGGTGGTGGGGACATCCGCAGTAGAAGACTATCGGCCTGTCCGTGGGTATTATGCCGTTTTTAAGATGCTCCTCCAAGAATCGCAGGGGGGCGGAGATGGCTCCCTTGATGTGCTCTATACGGTACTCGTACGAGCTGCGCACATCTACTATGGTGAATTCGTCCATCCGCTTTACCAGCTCGTCCGCCTTTATGAAGGTGAAGGAGATCAGAACGACCATAATCTCACGTAAGGTTTTTATTATACGGCCGCCCTCGGGTCAATTGCCGAATTTAGAATCAAGCCCCTTGGATGTAATCGGATTGTTGCGGGAGTTGCGCATAAGGGAGGCCGCCGACAGGGCCCTGGCGAAGATTGAGACGAGCGGAAGTCTGAGGCCGGAGGAGCTCGCTCCCCTTCTGGAGGCTCTGCTCATGGCGGGGGACATGGTGAAGGCCTCAAAGTACGTGGAAGCCTACGAGGACCTCGCCCGCGAATATCAACCCCTCCTCAATATCGTGGCCTTCTACTACTACGCGTCTCTGAAGGTGGATAGGTTGCGCCGAATATTTCCCAACGCGGCTCCCACCGTGAAGGCTCTCGTCAGCCTCAACATCTTCGGAGACGTGAAGTCCGCCGTAAGGTACGCCGAGGAGGTGGAGGAGGATTTCGTGCGCGACAGGATACTCTACCAGATTCACACCGTGATGGGCAAATTCTACCCACCGCCGACCCCCTCATCCTCTTGGGAGGAATTCATAGTTCGGTGGCTCACGACCTTCCGGGACCTGTACGCGGGGAAGCTGTACGTCATAGACGAGAGACTTCCCGGTCTCATAGACGGGATAGTTGATAGGGGTATGTACCAGGTGGCTCTGGCCTTCAAGGGACTCGGCGCCGCCCTCTCGGGAAAACCCTTTGACCTGCGTATAGCGCGCATGGCGGCCGAAAGTCTCGGACTGAGACGCTACGGCGAGATGTTCAAAGCCTACGAGAGGATGTACTTTCCCGACGTATCGCCGGCTCCCCCCGGCGATGTACCCTACATGACCGTACTTCACGGCATAGCGAGGAGATTCGCCGAGCGCCCTCCGAAACGTCCGGAGGTTGAGAATGGGGACTTCGCCGGTCTTGAGTATCTGTTTTGGTACATGTCCAAGGTGGCGAGGAGGGAGGTCTATCTCTCCTTCTCCGGACGACTTAGATTGATGCGGGGGGTGGAGGAGATTGAGCTCCCACGGAGAAAGGCCCTCGTGATGTTGGCCTTCTATCGTACGGTGGGCTTGGAATTCCTGAAGGCGAACGCCCATCTCATATTCCCCCACAGCAGGGCCCCGAAGCGTAGGATAGCCGAGTACATGCGCTACATAAAGCCCTATCTCCACGTTCCCTCGGATATAGCAATCTCCCGCGCCTTTCGCACCTTCTTGGATGAGGAGAGGGAGGAGTGGGCGAAGGTCCTCAGGAGGATGATGATAGAGGGCGGGAGGGAAGGGGCATTTTAGCGGGAGCACATCCGAAATATACCCCTCACCTCCCACGGTATTTTAAGAGGGTAGCCCGACGGCTTTCAAGGGGATTTTGTCGCCCGCACGACAAATCTCGCCGATTGAGTTCGTCCTTAAAATGGACCTCCGATGAGGATAGCCGTTATCGGGGACGTGATGTTGGACGAGTACGCCTTCGGAAAGGTGGAGCGTATATCTCCGGAGGCTCCCGTTCCCGTCTTCCACTACGTCAGCAGCAAGTTCCTCCCCGGGGGGGCGGCCAACGTCGCCCTGAATCTGGCCCGTCTGGGCGTTCAGGTGTATCTTTACGGGATAGTGGGGGAGGACAGCGACGGCGAGGAGGTGGAGCTGCTGTGCCAGAGCGTGAATATCGTCCCCCGCTTCTATAGGAGCAAACTGCGCACCCTAAAGAAGACCCGCCTCCTGTCCAAGTATCATCACGTCCTGCGTATAGACTACGAGGAGAAGTTCCTTCGGGAGGAGGCTCTGGCTCTGCTGGATATGGTGAGGGTAAGGGACTACGACGCGGTGATAGTCTCCAACTACGACAAGGGGACCGTGATTGAGGAGACTCTGGACTTCGTGAAGGACAATTTCCCCAATTCCCTGAAGGCGATAGACCCCAAGTCCCTCTTCTGGAAGTCCGGAGGGTTTGACATAGTCAAACCCAACTTGAGCGAGCTGCGGAAGGCCATGAACATGCCTCTGGAGGATATAGACGAGGTGCGCGAGGCGACGGAGAGGGCCTACGAGAGGCTGGGGGTCGGAGCGGTGGTCTCAACCATGGGCGATAGGGGAATGTGGATCGTGTCCAACGAGGGGGAGTTCTACATTCCGGCCCTCAAGAGGGACGTTATAGATATAACCGGAGCCGGCGACACGGTTCTGGCTTGGGTGGTATGGGCCCGCCTCCGGGGGTACGATTGGAAGAGGACTGGTGAGATAGCCTCCAAGGCCGCCTCAATAACCGTCTCCCGACTGGGCGCTTACGCCCCGACGTACGAGGAGGTGATGGGGGAGACCAACCTCCGATGATGCGCTAAAAAGGCTCCCAAATCGTCCCCTTCCGCCTTAGAATACACGCCAACCCCGGGAGGGGGTTTGGAGCGTTATGCGGCCTGCGCGCACCCGTATAATTGCAGGTCGCTTTTTTCGTAAAGGAGGCAAAAAAGGAGGTAAAGAGAGATGGCCAAGCCCAAGTTTGAACGGACGAAGCCCCACAAGAACGTGGGAACCATCGGTCATATTGACCATGGTAAGACGACGCTTACGGCCGCCATAACGGCCGTTCTGGCTCAGAAGGGACAGGCCGAGTTCAAGTCCTACGACGAGGTCGCCAAGGCCGACGCCAAGATCGCCCGCAAGGATGAGACCAAGATCCTGACGATCAACGTGGCCCACGTTGAGTACGAGTCCGACAAGTATCACTACGCCCACATAGACTGTCCCGGGCACGCGGACTACATCAAGAACATGATCACCGGTGCCGCCCAGATGGATGGCGCCATACTGGTGGTCTCCGCCGTTGATTCCGTGATGCCTCAGACCCGCGAGCACGTCCTGCTGGCCCGCCAGGTGGGAGTCCCCGCCATAGTGGTCTTCATCAACAAGGTGGACCTGGTGGATGACCCCGACCTGCTGGAGCTGGTGGAGATGGAGGTGAGGGATCTCCTCAACGAGTACGGATATCCCGGCGACGAGGTTCCCGTGATAAGGGGCTCCGCCCTCAAGGCTCTGCAGAATCCCTCCGACTTTGACGATGAGATAGGCGCCGGCGCCATCCTCAAGCTCGTGGAGGCCTTGGACGAGTACGTGCCCGAGCCCAAGCGCGAGATAGACAAGCCCTTCCTCATGGCCATAGAGGACGTATTCTCCATCACCGGTCGCGGTACGGTCGTCACCGGTAGGGTGGAGCGTGGCGTTCTGCGTCCCGGCGACGAGGTGGAGATAGTGGGATTCCGTGAGAAGCCTCTCAAGACGGTGGTCACGTCTATAGAGATGTTCCGTCGTATTCTGGACGAGGCCATCCCCGGAGACAACATCGGTGCCCTCCTGCGTGGTATAGGCAAGGACGAGGTGGAGAGGGGTATGGTACTGGCCAAGCCCGGCTCCATCCAGGCCCACAAGAAATTCCGTGCCGAGGTCTATATCCTGAAGAAGGAGGAGGGTGGCCGTTCCACGCCTTTCTTCAACGGCTACAGGCCCCAGTTCTACTTCCGTACCACCGACGTGACCGGAACCATCAAGTTCGCCGACCCCAACCGTGAGATGGCCATGCCCGGCGACAACGTCACCATGGACGTGGAGCTGATATACCCCGTAGCCATAGAGAAGGGGCTGCGCTTCGCCATCCGTGAGGGTGGCCGTACGGTAGGCGCGGGCGTGATCACCGAGATCCTTGAGTAATGGACAAGATACGTTTGAAACTCAAAAGCTTTGACCCGGCCGTCCTGGACAGGACGGCCCGGGAGATAGTATTCACGGCCAAGGCCACCGGCGCCAAGGTGGCCGGGCCCATCCCCCTTCCGACCAAGAGGACCCTATTCGCCGTCATCCGAGGACCCCACATAGACAAGCGAGGGCAGGAGCACTTCTGGCTGAAAAAGCACGCCCGCCTGATAGAGATAAGGGATGCCACGCCGGAGACCATAGAGAAGATATCGCAGATAGACCTGCCTCCGGGCGTGGATATAAAGGTCAAGATAATAACGGAGTAGTGCCATGCTTAAGCTGATAGCCAAGAAGGTCGGGATGACGCAGGTGTATGTTAAACCCGAACACGAGCCCTTCGGAATACCCGTTCCCGTGACGGTCCTTCAGGTCCCGGAGAACGTCGTCGTGGGTCATAGGACGGCCGAGAAGGATGGGTACAACGCCGTCATAGTGGGCTACGACTTCAAACCCGCCCACAAGGTGAAGCGGCCCGTCCTCGGATTCGTGAAGGGGGCGCTGGGCGAAAGGGATAGGTATCCCACCAAATTCTACGAGTTTAAAACCGACGAACTGGACAAGTTCCCCGTGGGCTCCTCTCTCGGAGCGAGCCTATTTGAGGGAATTGATGTGGTGGATGTGCAGGGGAAGACCAAGGGAAGAGGTTTCACGGGAGTGATGAAGAGGTGGGACTTCTCGGGAGGCCCAGCCGCCCACGGATCCAAGTTCCACAGGAGGCCCGGCTCCATCGGACAGCACACCTTCCCCGGTAGGGTGTGGAAGGGGAAGAAGATGGCCGGCCATTATGGGAACGAAACCGCCACCATCCTCAACCTGCAGCTGGTGCGCATATACCCCGACGACAACCTGCTCCTGGTGAAGGGCGGCGTTCCGGGACACCGGGGGGCGTACGTGTTCGTGAGGCCCGCCGTGTATAAATACGGAGGTGATAAGTGATGAAGGCCCCGATATACAACCTGGCCGGAGAGAAGACGGGCGAGCGGGACCTTCCCGAGGACTTTTTCGGAATAAAACCCGACGGCCATCTCCTGTGGGAGGCCGTCAGGACCTACCTTTACAACCAGCGTCAGGGGACCCATCACGCCAAGACCCGCGGTGAGGTTAAGGGTTCCCGGCGCAAGATATGGCCCCAGAAGCACATGGGTAGGGCCCGCCATGGGGATAGGTACGCCCCCATCTTCGTCGGGGGTGGAAAGGCACATGGTCCCCGCCCCAAGGAGTACTACATACGGATGCCCAAGCGGGCTAAGAGGTTGGCCCTGCGTATGGCCTTGGCCGACAGGGCTCAGAACGACAGGGTGATAATCCTTGAGAGTACCCGCATGGATAAGCCCAAGACCAAGACCGTCTATAACTTCCTCAAGAGCGTGGGACTCTTGGGTAAGAATGTCCTCTTCGTCCCCAAGGACTACGACCGAGTCTTCTACCTATCGGCCCGGAACATACCCGACGTTGAGGTCCTCCACGCGGACCAACTCAACACCTACTACGTCCTGTGGTCCGACTACGTGGTCGCCGAGGATGGGGCTATAGAGAAGCTGAAGGAGAGACTGCTATGAAGCTGGACTACAACGACGTCATCATAGAGCCGGTGCTTACGGAGAAGGCTCTGAACCTCAGGGACAGGTACAACAAATACACCTTCATCGTCCATCCCGACGCCAACAAGATACAGATAAAGGAGGCCGTTGAGAGGCTCTTCGGGGTTAAGGTCCTGAAGGTCAATACGATGAACTACAAGCCCAAGCCTCGTAGGGACCTGCGCCGTCGCCGCATAATGGGTAGGACCCGCCGCTACAAGAAGGCCATAGTGACCTTGGCGGAGGGTCATAGGATAGATCTGGGGGTGTGATATGCCTATAAAGAAGTATAGACCCTACACTCCCGGCCGCAGATGGATGAGCGTCGTGGATTACTCCGCGTACATAACGAAGGAGGAGCCGGAGAAGTCCCTGACCAAGCCCAAGAAGCAGAAGGCCGGGAGGAACAATCAGGGAAGGATCACCGTCCGCCACAGGGGCGGCGGGAACAAGAGGAAGTATCGCATAATAGACTTCCTCCGGCACGATAAGGTGGGCGTTCCCGGAGTGGTCAAGTCCATAGAGTACGATCCCAACAGGACGGCCTTCATAGCGCTGATAGCCTACAGGGATGGGGAGAAGCGCTACATATTGGCCCCGGAGGGCCTGAAGGTCGGGGACGAGGTGATGGCCGGTCCCGATGCGCCCATAAAGGTAGGAAACGCCCTTCCCCTTGAGAGGATACCCGAGGGTACCCCCATACACAATCTGGAGATGATACCCGGAAAGGGAGGCCAGCTGGTGAGGGCCGCTGGAACCTACGCCACCATCCTGTCCAAGGACGAGAACTGGATTTACGTCCAGCTCCCCTCCAAGGAGATCCGCAAGTTCCACCACAACTGCTACGCCACCGTAGGTCAGGTCTCCAACGTGGACCACGAGAACGTCACCTTGGGTAAGGCCGGAAGGAAGAGGTGGCTCGGTCGCAGACCCGCCGTGCGCGGCGTGGCCATGAACCCCGTGGACCATCCCCACGGAGGAGGTGAGGGCCGAACCAAGGGTAAGATACCCAAGACGCCTTGGGGTAAGATCGCGAGAGGAGTCAAGACGCGCCGCAAGCGCAAGCCCTCCGACACCTTCATCGTCAAGCGTCGGAGGATAGGATACGGCTCAAAGGAGTAAAGATATGGCGAGGAGTTTAAAGAAGGGACCGTACGTACATCCCAAACTGCTAAAAAAGGTTCGGAAGGCTTTGGAGAAGGGGGACAAATCCCCCATAAAGACCTGGTCCAGAGCCTCCATGATCCTGCCCGAGTTCAT
This sequence comes from Thermotogae bacterium, assembly GCA_013153965.1. GTDB lineage: Bacteria > Hydrothermota > Hydrothermia > LBFQ01 > LBFQ01 > JAADCS01. The sequence continues at coordinate 81,394 of JAADDJ010000016.1, read as the reverse complement.
AGGGCTCACCTTCTTGGTCCATAACGGCAAGACCTTCATACCCGTCTATATCACGCAGGAGATGGTGGGCCATCGCCTCGGAGAGTTCGCCCCCACGCGCAAGTTCGGAGGCCACAAGGACAAAGAGGGAAAGAAGGCGGGTAGGAGATGAAGACGAGGCCGTTCGGACAGCTTAGCAAGAGAGAGTGGAAGGCGTTGGGGGGATACTCCGCCCTACGTAGGGCCCGCATCTCCCCGAAGAAGATGAAGTTGATAGCCGACCTGATAAAGGGAATGAACGCGCAGGAGGCCGATTACGTCCTGCGATTTACCCCCAAGAAGGGGGCGAGGATCATGCGCAAGGTCCTGCGAGCCGCCGTCGCCTCCTACAGGGACAAGTTCGCTCCCGGCACGGACCTTGAGAGCCTATACCCCAAGCTCCGCATAGCCATCGTGAAGGTTGATAGGGGACCGATGTGGAAGATACCCAAGCCCGCCGTGAAACCCGCCCGCTTCGGTGGAAACGGAATATTCAGACGCAGGACCTCCCACATCACCGTGGTGGTTCTGCCCGAAAAGAAGGAGGTTAAGTGATGGGCCAGAAAGCCAATCCCATAGGGCTTAGGACGGGTTATTTCCGACCTTGGCAATCCACGTGGTACGCCGAGACCAAGCAGGAGTACGTTCAGAACCTGCTTGAGGATTACCAGATAAGGAAGTTCATAACCGACTACTACCGCAGGCTACCCAACGATCCCCAGATCTCCCGCATAGAGGTGAATCGTGTCGGCTTGAACGTGCATGTGACCATACACACCGCCCGCCCCGGCGTGATAATCGGCAAGGGAGGCAAGAACATAGAAGGCCTCCGCGAGGCCCTGAATGCCACATTCGGCGGTCCGGAGAAGAGGATATTCGTTGAGCATCAGGAGATAGTGCATCCCGAGCTGGACGCCCAGCTGGTCGCGTACAACATAGCCCGCCGTCTGGAGCAGCGGGTCTATCACCGCAGGTTGATGAAGAGGGCCGTATATGCCGCCATGCGCATGGGGGCCCAGGGTATCAGGGTGCAGGTGAAGGGACGTATAGGCGGAGCGGAGATAGCCCGCAAGGAGTGGTACATAAAGGGTCGGGTCCCGCTCCAGACTCTCCGCGCCAACATAGACTACGGATACGACACCGCCTTCACCAAATGGGGTACCATAGGCGTGAAGGTGTGGATATACAAGGGCGACATCCTAAGAGGTAAGAAGGAGGTGAAACTATGATGCAGCCCCGCCGAGTCAAGTGGAGGAAGCAGCACAGGGCGAAGCTCAAGGGTGTCGCCACGAGCGGTAATCGCATAGAGTTCGGCGAGTACGCCCTAAAGAGCATGGACAGGGGGAGGATATTCGCCCGACAGATAGAGGCCGCCCGCGTGGCCATAGTGCGAACCGTCGGCAAGAAGGCGCGCCTTTGGATACGCATCTTCCCCCATCGCCCCTACACGAAGAAGCCGGCCGAGGTCCGTATGGGCGGCGGTAAGGGAGACGTGCATGCGTGGTACGCGGTCGTCAAGCCCGGAACCATCCTCTTTGAGATAGCCGGTGCCAAGGAGGAGGACGCCTACGAGGCCCTAAGGATAGCCGCGTCCAAACTTCCCGTCCGTACCAAGATAGTATCCACCAAGGAGGTGGGAAGATGAGACCCACCAAGGCCAAGGATCTTAGGGCCATGGACGTAGATGAGCTTAAGGCCCGTCTCCGGGTCCTGAGGGCGCAGCTGCGCGATGCCCGCTTTAAGAAGAAGCTCGGACAGTTGGAGGACAAGAACTTGGTAAGGTATTACAGGCGCGAGATAGCGCGAGTCCTAACGGTTCTAAGGGAGAAGGGGGTTAAGCTATGAAGGAGCAGAGGGGCCGCAGGAAGGTGCTTAGGGGTATAGTCGTGAGCGACAAGATGAACAAGACCCGCGTGGTGGCGATATACAGGATGAAGATGCACCCCAAGTACCGCAAGTACGTTAAGGTCCGCAAGAAGATATACGTGCATGATGAGAACAACGAGAGCCATGTGGGGGATCTCGTTGAGGTTATGGAGACCAGACCTCTCTCCAAGCTCAAGAGGTGGCGCCTGGTCAAGATACTGCGCAAAGCCCCCGTGCTTGAGGAGATAGCAAAGGAGGTCTTGGAAAATGAGGAATCTGCCTGAACTGTCGTACGTGGTGGTAGCAGACAACACCGGGGCGAAGGAGGCCCTGATAATTAAGGTCCTCAAGGGTAGCGGCCGCAAGGGCGGAAGGGTGGCCGCCAACGTGGGGGACGTCGTGGTGGTGTCCATAAAGAGGGCCATACCCAACGCCTCGGCCAAGAAGGGTGAGATCCACAAGGCCGTGATAGTGCGCACCAAGAAGGAGATACGGCGCAGGGACGGCTCATACATCCGCTTCGGAGACAACGCCGTGGTCCTGATAAATCAGATAGGCGAGCCCAAGGGTACCCGCGTCTTCGGTCCCGTGGCCCGTGAGCTGCGCGAGAAGGGCTTTATGAGGATAGTCTCTCTGGCACCGGAGGTACTGTGATGGCTTTCAGGATAAAGAGGGGCGACACCGTAATGGTCATATCCGGCAAGTGGAAGGGACATCAGGGGAAGGTCCTGCGCATGTTCCCCCGTAAGGGGAAGGCCGTCGTGGATGGCGTGAATCTGGTCAAGAAGCACAGGGGTAGGCGCCACGGTCTGGAGGAGGGTACCGTTGAGGAGGTACCGGCTCCCATCTACCTGTCCAAGCTCATGCTCGTGTGCCCCAAGTGCGGGCAACCCACGAGGGTGGGTTTCCGCTTCACGGAGGATGGGAGGAAGGTCCGGTACTGCAAGAAGTGCGGGGAGGTGATAGATTGATCCCCTCTCCCGCCGTTTCACCCTTATAATACTCACCCAACGCCCCCATCGTCTAGCCAGGTCCAGGACGCGTGGTTCTCAGCCACGAAACCCGGGTTCAAATCCCGGTGGGGGCGTTTTTTTTATTCTCTCCTTCAGAGACTGTTCTTGAGGGATATCTGGGCTCCCAATCCCCTCATCTTTCCGATGAAGTTCTCATAACCCCGCGCCAGGTGGGAGTATCCACCCACGGCCGTCTCTCCCTCCGCCACCAGACCGGCGAGGACCAAAGCGGCCGTACCCCGCAGGTCCGTACCCATCACCGGTGCCCCTGTGAGCCTATTCACCCCCTTAACGACGGCGTAGCCATCTCCCACATCTATGCTCGCTCCGAGCCTCATGAGCTCGTACGCGTGCTTGAATCTGTCGGGGTATATCCCCTCCCTTATGACACTCACACCCTTAGCCACACTCATCAGAGCCATGTACATGGGTTGAACGTCCGTGGGGAAGCCGGGGTAGGGGGCCGTCTCCACGTCCCTCCCCTGCAATCTGCCGGACGGTAGGACGACTATCCTGTCCTCATTCACCTCCATCTTCGCCCCCGCCTCCCGAAGTTTGTTCAACACGGCCGTGAGATGCTCGGGGAGGGCTCCCTCTATCTCAACCCTTCCACGGGTTATCAAGCCTGCTATCAGGAAGGTGGCTGTCTCTATCCTGTCTGGAATGACGGCGTAGTGGGAGCAGGCCTTCAGGAATCCGTCCCTCCCTCTACCCTCCACCACGACCCTATCCGTCCCCTCTCCCTCTATGCGGGCTCCACATCGCCGCAGGAAGTGGGCCACATCCACGACCTCCGGCTCTATGGCCGCGTTCTCTATCGTCGTCTCGCCCTCGGCCAGTATGGCCGTTATCATGGTGTGGATGGTGGCTCCCACCGACTTCCTCTCAAAGGCTATCGTGGTTCCCCTGAGACCTTGGGGAGCCTCCGCCATAACGTATCCGTGCTCCACCCACACCTTCGCCCCCATGGACTGGAGGGCGTATATGTGGAAGTTTATGGGACGGGGACCGAAGGCGCAACCGCCCGGAAGAGCCACCTTTGCCCTTCCGAACCTCGCCAGAAGGGGGCCAAGAACGTATATGGATGCCCTCATTCGGCTCACGTACTCGTAAGGGGCCTCGTAGGTGTTGAGTCCATCCGTTGATAACACCACCGTACCGTCCTCCTCCCGCCGCGCCTCGGCACCCAGCTCCGCCAACAGATTGACCATCGTCTCAACGTCCGCCACTCTCGGAGCGTTGGCTACCTTCACCTCCCCCCTAACTACGATCGTGGCGGGTAGTATGGCGAGGGCGGCATTCTTGGCCCCGCTTATGCGAACCTTTCCCTCTAAGGGCTTTCCTCCGCGCACTACTATGAAAGACAAAATGGGCCGTGCAGGGATCGAACCTGCGACCCCCGGATTAAAAATCCGGTGCTCTGCCAACTGAGCTAACGGCCCACCTGAAGTCTGTATTATACGCCTGACGGGTGGCCTACCTTCCCGTCAGATACCTGACGACGAGGTATCCGACGAATATCCCGACTATCCCCATTATGCCCGCCAACGTGGGCGGCGCGGGTATGGGTAGGCGCGCCAGCGAGAAGACGACCCCCGTTAAGAAGCCCGTCAGGAAGGCTAAGATTATCTCCCTCAACTCAACCCCTCGGAGAGTGCCCTGTCAATCGCGGACCAGAAGGGATCCACCCTCGGGTGCTCCAGAGGCTTCCTCCTGCCTCCCTCAACAACCCACATTCCCTTCTCCTTGGGGAGGAATTCGCCGACTACGGCGGCGTCTATCCCTCTCTCCTTGAGCCGGCTAACGACCTCGTCCGCCTTGTCGGGTACCACCGCCATTATCAGCGTTCCCTCGCTGATGGAGGAGAAGGGCTCCATGCCGAAGAGGGAGGTTATCTCCAGAACGCCGGGTTGGATGGGCGTTCGGTCCTTGTGGTATATCACGCCCACGCCGGACGCTTCGGCCAGCTCGTATATGCCTCCCAGAATCCCGCACTCGGTGGCGTCGTGCATGGCCCGAACGCCCTCATCCCTGTAGCCTACGGAGACGGCCGTCAGGGCGTCATCCACGGTGCTCATCTTGTAGAAGAGCCTCTGACCCTGCTCGGCTATCTCCGGTCCCAACTTCTCGGAGATGTAGTTGGGGAATAGGCTGGCGAATATCCCCGTAGCCTCCACGGCGGGCCCCTTCGTGATGATCAGGGCGTCGCCGGGACGGGCCATCTTGGGTGTCAGGTACTTGTCCTCGTCGGCCAGGGCGATGAAGGTGGCCCCTCCCACCATCGGATAGGCGGTCCCGGGATACCGGGCCGTGTGGCCGGCCACGACTGCGGCGCCGTACTTCTTGCTCTCCCTGTCCCACACCTTCCAGACGGTGGCGAACTCCTCCTCGGTTATCTCCATGGGTAGGTTGAAGTCGGCGGTTATGTAGGTGGGGGGAAAACCGGACGTGGCCACGTCCGAGGCGAGTATGTGCCAAGCGAACCAGGCCGCCTTCTCCCAACCGTAGGCCGGGAGTATGTATATGGGGTCGGTGGTGAATACGAGCACCTTCCCGTTGCCTATGCGCACCACGCCGGTATCAACGCCGTGCTGGGGAGGTACGATGACCTCCTCCCGCTTGGCCCCAAGGTATGGGAAGATGTACTCGTCAAAGAACTCCGGCGAAATCTTACCTATAGCCGGGAACTGAACCTTCCTGCTCATGGCGGGAGGTATTCTAAGGCACGCTCACAGAACGAAATAGAGATTCAAGCCCAACTTGAGGCCGGAGAAGGGGGGCTCGTATCTGCACACACCCGAGGAGCAAACTATGTCACCCGAGAATTCTCCCCAGCTGACGAAGAGCCGCAGGAATCTGAAGTTGTCGTAGGAGAACTCGGCCACCCTGTCGGTCTTGCCCGTGATCATATAGCGGCGGTAGGAGAGAGATAGGGTGATGCCCCCGTATATGAGACTCAGGGAGGCGTACGGCTGACTCTCCCAGTCTCCGACTCCCTTGAGGTATCTCGTCCTGTACTCGGCGTACGCGATGATGCCGAGGGGAGCGTTGTACTTGATCTCAAGGAAGGCTCTACGCTCGTTCAGGTTTTCGCTCCAGTCCAGCAGGTGTGCTCCGATCTTCGGGGTAAATCGTCGCCAATCCGTGTAGTAGGAGAGGGCGTAGTAATCCATCAGGTGGTCCATATCGTGGGAGTACGCACGGGCCAACTCCAGATTTAGGGTTCCGTAGGAGAAGTAGAGGTTGGCTCCCCACTCGTCCCTACCGTCGGAGGGAAGGAGGCCGTAGCCGTTTCCGGGGGCCGGAAGGTTGAACTCCTGCCCGATGCGGTAGTAATCCTTCAACTCCGTTCCAAGGACTATGCTCCCTCGGGAGATCTCAAGGTTCCCGTAGAGGGCGTAGCCCAAATTCCTGCCGTATGTGAAGAGGTCGTACCCGTCGCGCAGGGCACCTTCGGCGTATATGGATACGGGACCGAACTTCCCGGAGGCGTAGGAGCCGGCTATCATGCCGCTCGCTCCATCCCGGCCGTACAGGTTGTAGGCCCCGACGTTGAGCCCCAAGGAAACGTCCCCCAATGAGGGGGTGAGGGTCGCTCCGGCGAGGAGCATGGTATCGTTGTCGGATGAGTAGTATATCCACCTGCGTTTGAGCCCCCCGTAGAGTCGCATCCACGAGCGGCTCAGGTGGAGGCCCCGGAGCGTACCCTCAAGGAGGGCCTTTTCGTCGTCGGCGAGGAATAGGGATAGCCCCCTGCCGAAGGTCAGGGGCTCGTCTCCCAGCGACAGGCTCATATCTCCCCGGGTGTATCGGGCGAAGAAGCGGAAGACGCCCAACCGGTAGGTGTCGCCGTGTATGGATGCGGGGGCGTAGGGTCTGTAGTCCCGCAGGTGCAGGTACATCTCAAGCGATGGGTGGGGATAGAGCGTCATCTTTAGGTCGTTCAAACTCTTTATGCTGTCGGCGTACCAGAGAATCCCGCCGTAGGACAGGCTGAAGGCCAGTATAGCCGTCATCTCAGGCCCAAGGCTTCCTTGATCATATCCACCAGACGAGGATTGAAGCCGAATATCTTCCTCTTCATCTTGCCTCCCCTCTCAAACACCACGACCGTGGGGAGGCCGAAGACCCCGTATCGGGATGAGATTCGCTTACCCTCGTCTATGATGATGGGAAAATCCCAACCGTGGGACTTGGCCATCTGCCTCACGCGATTTAGATTCCGCTTGGAGTCTTGGCTTATGGCTATTATGGCCACGTCGTCCCTGTTCTTGAAGGCCTCATGGACCTTATCCAGCTCCTCGTCGCAGTGCGCGCACCACGTGGCCCAGAAGTCAAGGATGACGTGCTTCTCCCTCATCAGGCTATCCACGTTTATCCGGTTGCCGTATATGTCCGTGGCCACGAATGCCAGTATCCACATCATTGTGCCACCACCTTAACGTTCAAACGCCTGAATATGCGCTCGTCGTCGGAGTATCGCACCTCAACGGTTATGTAGGCGGTGTCGGCCGTGGTCGGATAAACGGAGAAGTACATGCCGTGATCCGGTGTGGAGGCTCCGGCCTCAAGGGTGTTGGTGATCATCGTCGTGTCGCTCAGGCACACCCCCCAGCATATGGTGTTGTTCCAATCGCGGGGTATTCCGTTGACCCTGAAGGTCAGGGTCAGGTCCTGATCAGTCCGATTCTCCATACGTAGATACACCATGGAGTACTCGTTGAGGGGTACGACGGTATCGCCGTCGTTGGACAGATTCTCCAGGGTGTAGGTACCCACCTTCCCCTGATAGGAACCCACGACGGCCCCGGAGGGGTCGTTTATGACGACGGTTATGTACAGGTTGGATTCGTTCCAAGAGGAATCTACGACGAACTCGGCGTGGGACGAGTTGGTTCCGGCCCTGACAGCGTAGTTGGAGTAGGGCTTCACTGCGGATGGGGGTAGGGGAGCCTCGTACTCGGTGAGCATCGTGCGCACCACGTCAGATGAGGCCTTTGAAGGCTCAACTATGACGTCAGCGACGATGAGGGAGTCCCCCATCAGGGAGGATACGCTCGGTCTGTACTTGGGCGGCTGGGAGGCTTTATCCCTCATCACGTTGAACCATCTCTCCGCATAGTCCTCCCTCTTGGTATCGTCGTATCCGTGCTCGCTCCAGTCCCCACCTATGACGGTTATGGGTACGCCATCGGCCGTATTCAGGCCGTAGAAGTTCAGGACGGTATCCGTATAGGGGTTGTATATGGGATCCCCGGCGTAGGGCTCGTCGGCGTGGTATCTGACGACCACCACGTTGTCGGGGAAGGCCTCGTCAAGGGAGTCTATTATCTCGGCCGCCCCCTTGCAGGGGGTGCAGAGGTAGTTGGTAATCTGCTCAACTACCACGGGATTCTGGAGGGGGGACTCCACCCCCCCTCCCTCCTCATCCCCTCTGCAACCTAAGAGGATGAGACCTCCAAGAATCAGAATACCAACACCTTTCCGTACCATGTCCTGCTTCCTATTCTAAGCCTGTAGAAGTACGCGCCCTTGGGTAGGTTGAGGCGGTAGTGGGTCTCGCCGGAGACCTTGAAGACGTCGCTTAGCACCCGGCGACCGGACACGGTAAAGACGGACAGCTCGGCATCCCTCTCCTCGGAGGAGAAGATGTCTATGCCACCTCTCGTGGATATGACCTTGACCAGCCACACGTCGCCACCGCCGGGTCTCTCGGCGACGGAGACCACGTTCTTGAAGTTAAAGGTGCCCACGCCCCAGACCTTCTGATCATCGTCGCTCTGGATGAAGGCGACGGCCACCATGTGATGGACGTCCAGACCGGGATCGCTCGTCCATACCGGGTGAGGCAGGAAGAAGTCAAACGTGTAGGTGTGGATGCTACCCGTGTCTCCGGCCGTGAATGAGGTGTCTATCCAATGCCTGAACTTCATCACGTGGAAGGTGCTGCCGTTGGGGGCGTTGTAATATACGCTGTCCTGCACTATCACCACCCTCAGTCTGTACTCTTTGGATAGCATGGCCCCGACCTGTGTGGCGGATAGGGTTAGGCGTCCGTGTATTCCCAGCGAATCCTCGTACAGGAGGCTGTTGCTCGTATCAAAGGAGAACTCCAGAGGTGTGGTCCGGTAGCTCTCCTCGGAGGACACGAGGCTCGCCCACTGGGTGTAGTAATACGACGCATTGACCACGCCGTTTATATAGACCCATGGGACCGCATTCACCTTGTAGTAGAGTACCCTGTTGCGCTGCGGCATGGTGTCGTAGTGGTAGAAGGGGTCGTTGTTGGCCCCCGGCCACCACGTCTGGTAGGTTATCATGCCGATGTTGTAATTTTCCGCATCCACGTGGGAGGAGTATATGGACAGCTGATAGGGGTCCGCGGAGGCGCAGGGACCGCAGTTGTGCTGCGTGAATCTCTCAAACAGGACCATCATCGGTCTGTCGTACGCGTATATGTACCCGCTCAGGGTGTCGTTGGAGGGATTCTCATCACCGGGGAGCTCCGTAATCACCAGATACTGGTAGTAGAAGCGACTGTCGGGTGTAAATGACGGGAAGGACACCGAGGCCGTGTCCATAGACCCCAAGGCTCCGGAGACGGTGGCCGTTTGGTCGTAGGCCACGTTCCCGTAGGGATCCATCAGAATAAGCCGTACGGGAATGGAATTTAGTGTGTCCAGACCGTAGTTCTGTACCCGCACCACCGGGGTAAAGCTGCCCGATACGTACTCCGAAGGCTCAACCAAAGCCATGGGCTTCGCGTCGGTGTTGTAGGGGGTGTATATCTCCACGTCGTCCAAGTACCAGTTGTCGGCATCAAGCCCGGTGTATCGGAAGGCGATATAGACGGTTGAATTCCCCACGAAGTCCGAGATATCCACGATCATAGGATCCCCGTCAAAGCCGTTTATCGTGTGGTCCGTCGGTGTCATGTCAAGTACCAGCGTGAAGGTTGATGTGTCCGTCTGCGAAGTGGTAGATATTAGGATCTGGTGGTGCTCCCCGTAGCCCGACCAGTAATCCTGATCCTCGTAGAATATCAGGTAAGCCTTCGTGGCGGTTGAGAGGTCCACGGCCGGCGTTATGAGCCACTCGTCCTTCGTGTTGGTGGATGGATAGTAGGTGACCTTGGCGGAGTAGGTGCCCGAGTGGGCTTTGGTCATAGTCTGATACCACGAATCTCCCGTAGCGCTACCGAGATCCAGAACCTCCCATCCGGCGGGAGGGACCGAGGTCTCAAATCCCTCGTAAAGAATCGTACCTGCTACCAGTATTGAGAGCATAGGTTCGTATTTTACGCCAGTTTCCGAGGCCCTACCGTCGCCTCTTAAGAAAGTTGGCGAGCACGACCGTGGTTATTACGCCCTCAAACTGAAATTTGAATCTCATATTCTCCTTCCGCTCAAGGGCCACATGCACCACCAGAAGATACAGCAGGAGGACGGCCACCGGCGCGACATCGCGACGCCGAATCATCCCCGGCAGCAGGAGAAGGAAGGCCAGAAGCAGGAGTAGGGTGGTGATGCCGGGAAGTTTCCTCCCCAACCATCCGTAGAGAGCATCGTAGAGGCGGATCAGCAGTCGCAGACCGTATATGCGCTTCAGATTTTCCCTATCAAACAGTAGATGGAATCTACCCGTAAGGGGGTAGGCGTAGGGTGGATATGTGAAATGTTTGAGGGAGGATAGGATGGCCCGGAGATACGCGAGGGGGAATCGGAGTACGAGGTTCAGATTATCCCGCAGCAAGATTCGGGAAACCTTCGGATACACCGCATGATTGTAGTTGGGGGAGCCTGTCGTCGGCTCCCGCATGGAGTCCAAGACGGCCACGCCCGTGCTGCCGCTCCAGTTGAGGAGCGACGCGTAGGTCTCGGGAGGTGAGAATGGGGGGACGGTCATGAGGGCCGACACCACACCCTCCTCGTGGAGCTTTAAAAAGGTCTCCCTCTCCCATCCGGGCATGTTCCATATCAGACGGCTCAAATTCATCCCCGTCCAGCTGGTGGCCGAGAAGTTGCCGAAGAGGGCGAAATTCTTGAGATACCACGCCGCCGTCGGCAGCGATGTTAAGAGGACTACGGCGAATATGATCCTCCATCTGCGCCGATGATGCCACAGGAGGACACCTCCGAGGAGGGGAAAGAGTAGGAGATGGTAGCTGCTGCGGAGAAGGGTTAGGAGGGTGAGAGCGATGAAAGGGGGCAGGAGCCTCCTCACCGTCAATCCGTCGTTTAAGCGTAGTAGAAGGTAGGAGAGGAGGACCGTTAAGAATAGGGACGGATACGTGTAGAAGTACCATGTCTCGTACAGGAAGGAGGAGGGGTTGAAGGTAAATACAAGGCTGACGACGGCGAAACTCAAAGGTCGGGACAGTCCGCTCCTCACACCCACACCGTAGAGTAGGAGGGACGTTCCCATACCCATCGCGAAGAAGAGGGGGGCGAGGAGATGGGATGGACTCGGAAAGCGGAGGGCTACGGCCGTCAGCAGATTGAATAGGGGAGGTTGCATGTGCATGTTCCATAGGGATGTGAGAAGGTCCTTCCTGAGCCAGAGGGGGTCTAAGAGCTGCCAAGCCCATATCAGGGAGGAGGCATCGTACCGGACGCCCAAAATGATCCACAGGATGGCCCGCGATAGTAGGAAGATCAAGGCCGTGAGGGTGAGCCAAATGTCCATCCTCGCGGATGTCGGTTTCACGGCAGCACCACGGTTCCCGCCTCACCCCTCTCGGCTTCCGCCACGAAGTCGGGGGAGGTTATGACCACCCGCTTACCCCCTCCCTCCACGAAGGATATGGCGGCCTCCACCTTGGGTAGCATGCTTCCGGGTGCGAAGTGTCCCTCTTCGGCGTACCTCTTCAACTCCTCCACTCTGACCTTCCGGAGGGGACGTTGGTCGGGCTTTCCGTAGTTTATATAGACGGCGGGAACTTGCGTGAGGATGTAGAGGGCATCCGCCCCCACCTCAAGGCCGAGGAGGGCGCTCGCCCTGTCCTTGTCAATGACCGCCGGTACCCCCGAAAAATCCCCCTTCACTGGGACTCCTCCTCCTCCGGCGGCTATGACGATCACACCGGCCTCCATGAGGGCTTTAACTATGCGGGAGTTTATCACCCTGAGGGGTTTGGGGGAGCCAACGACGAGCCTCCATCCCCTGTTCGCATCCTCCTTGACGGGGAGGCCCGTGAGTATTGAGAGCTCCATAGCCTGCTCCTTCGTCATGAATTCCCCGATGGGCTTGGATGGGTCGCGCAGGGCCGGATCATCCGGGGATACCTCCACCATCGTCATCAGGGTCGCCACCTCCCGCTCCATCCCCCTCTCCCTGAGGGTACGGCGGAGCGTCGCCTCCAATATGTATCCGATCCACCCTTGGGTGGAAGCCGTCAGGGCATGGAGGGGATACATTGGAAACCGCTCCTTCGTCAGGAAGTGGCGCACGAACTCCATACCCACCTGGGGACCGTTCCCGTGGGTTATGACCACCTTTCTGTCGTTTGAGAAGAAGCCTGCCTCGGCCAACCTCTGAAAGGTGAGCAGCGCGTTATCGTAGTGGGTCTCGTAGTCAAACCCCTCTCCCTTCTTGCGGAGGGCGTTGCCCCCCAGAGCCACCACGACCCTCATCGCAGGTCGTAGGCCACGCCGAGAATGTGTCTGTCCCCGAGGAGACCCATAGGGTTGTACGCGTACGAGAAGTGGAAGCGGTTGTAGGAGAGGGAGAAGGAAAAGTAGGTACCGGCGAGCCTATCCCGACCGTAGCCCCCGTAGAGGTCCGAGTAGTGGGAGTCGTACCCCACGAGAACCCGAAGCAGCCCGTAATCCAGCCCCGCTCCGAGCATCAGGGCCGGTCCCCCGACGTAGTAATACGCCGCCTGCAGGTAGGAGATGAGGCGGTGGAACTTGACACCCGCTCCGGCGTAGGCGCGGAAGGACGTGAGGGTGCGGTACAGCCCAGCAGGTACGACTTCGTATCCCAAGCCATCCAGCGTGGCCCATACATCCCAGTGGCCCCACTCCTTGGGAAACCTACGTCTCGCATCCCCCAGAAGGCCCAGTGCTATCCCCCTACTCTGGGGGGAGAGGGAGACGTATAGGAGGCTCAAGCCTCCCCTGACGGAGAATCCCTTGAACGTGGTTCCGTAGAGCCCCCCCAACGAGACGAAGTTGGATGTGAAACTCCCCACCACGTTCCCCTCCTCATCGGTCATGTCCATGTTCCCCGACGTGAAAAACTTCATCCGCCCTCCGAAGCTCCCGTAGTTTCCACCCACCACGCCCCCGTACGTTCCGGCGGCGTAGTTGAATACGGCCGAATAGAAGGTGTAGTCGGGGAAGGCCCTGCCCTCCAACTCCCAAGGCGAAAAGCCGAGGTTGAAGATGTCGTACGCATAACCCACCAGAAGGAGCATGGGAGTATTCTAACGGGGAAACCGGCGGTAAAATAGTGGCCTTTGCTCTTGCAGATTCTCATAACATCGGGAGGTCAAACGATGGACAAGTACGCATGGCTTAAGGACGTTGAGAGAAAGGACCCTAAGGTCTTGGAATTCCTTCGCAAGGAGAACGAGCGCACGGAGAGGTTCCTTGAGGATACCAAACCCCTGCGGGAGAGGCTGATAGCCGAGTACAGGAGCCGCATAGCCGGGACATACGAGACCTATCCGTACCGGTGGGGCAGGTACTACTACAACGAGCGGTACGAGGAGGGGAAGAATTTCACCGTGGTGCAGCGCAGGAGGAGCCTGAGGTCAAAGCCGGAGGTCATTCTGGACTGGAACGCCCTGGCCGAGGGACACGAATTCTTCGCCCCCGGAGGGGTGGATTTCACCAAGGACGGGCGCTACATGGCCTACGCGCACGACACCACCGGGGCCGAGAACTTCACCCTATACGTCAAGGACATGGCCAGTGGGCGCATCGTCGCTCGCGTAGAGGGCGTGTCGTGGGGAGAATTCCTATGGACCGACGACAACCGCCTCATATACGTCCTTGAGAAGGAGGGAACGAAGCGTCCCTACCGGGTTATGCTCCATATCCCCGGGACGGATCCGAAGGAGGATAGGGAGATCTTCCGCGACGACGATGATCGCTTCTTCGTCGGCATATACCGCAGTAAGGACGGGTACGTCTTCGCCACATCCGGCAACACGGGGAGCAACATCACCACCCTCATATGGCCCCACAGAAGAGAGTTCTTCCCCCGCAAGGACGGCGTCAAGTACTGGGTCTATCACGGCGGCGATAGGTTCTACATCCTCACCAACGAGGACGCCCCCAACTACCGCGTTCTCTCCATGGACGAGAGGACGGGCGAGGTTGAGGAGCTTATACCCGAGAATCCCGACGAGCCTCTGGAGGATATTGAGGTCTTCAGGGACTTCTTGGCCTTGGAGGGCCGATACGAGGGACTCAAGTCCATACGCATATACGACCTGAAGAGCGGAGAGCTCCACCGGATAAACTTCCGGGAGCCGGCGTACTACGTGACGCTCGCGGGCAACTACGAGTACGAGACATCGCGGGTGCGCATATACTACACTTCCCTACGCACCCCGCCCACCATATACGAGTACGATGTGGAGAAGCGGAGGTTGCGCAAGCGTTGGACCAAACCCGTACCCAACTACGACCCCAAACTCTACAAGGTTGAGCGGATATGGGCGACCAGCTACGACGGTACGAAGGTACCCATAACCGTGGCCTATCGGAAGGATCGCTTCAGGAGGGACCGGAGAAATCCCCTATATCTCGTGGGCTACGGAGCCTACGGCTCCCCCAACGACGCCGGCTTCTCCATCACCATCCCCTCTCTCCTTGACAGAGGTTTCATCTTCGCTATAGCCCACGTGCGCGGGGGAGGGGAGTTCGGCGAGAGGTGGCATCAGGAGGGCAAACTCCTCAAGAAGAGGAATACCATATACGACTTCGTTGAGGCGGCGGAGTACATGATAATTGACGGTTGGACGGAGAAGGGACGGATAGCCATACAGGGAGCGAGCGCCGGGGGTATAACCGTCGGAGGTGCCCTCAACCTCAAGCCGTACCTGTTCGGAGCGGCCGTTGCCATAGTCCCCTTCGTAGATGTGCTCAACACCATGCTTGATCCCAGTCTCCCTCTGACCGTTCAGGAGTACGACGAGTGGGGCAATCCGAAGGATTCCCTGTACTTCCGATACATACGCTCCTACTCCCCATACGACAACGTGAAGCCGGACAGATATCCCCCGATTCTGGCCATGACCAGTCTGTACGACGTGCGGGTGGGGTACTGGGAGCCGGCGAAGTGGGTTCTCAAGCTTCGGGAGAGCAACCGGGCCAAGACGCCCATACTCCTCTGGACGGACATGTCGGCCGGGCACGCTGGTAAGATGGGCCGGTACCAGTATCTGGAGGAGGTGGCCCTGCGCCACGCCTTCGTCCTCAAGGTTCTGGGCCGTTCAAAAATGTAAAGGGGGAGCTGCAAAAATAAAAGGCAGCCAGCCTAAATGAGATTTTTATCCCCCGAAGGGCCCGAAGTCCCGTCCGTCGTGGGATCATGGCGGAGCCTCCCCCATCCTCTTCGCCCTAAGACTATCGGCCTATGCCGATCTCCAAAGGATACGACCCCGAAACCTTTGAAAAGGCCAAAGCTTGGTTCGGCGGAGACGAGCTCCGAGCCCGAGTCTTCTTGGACAAGTACGCCCTGAGAGACTACGACGGACGGGTCCTTGAGGATAACCCCGAGCAGATGTGGAGGAGGGTGGCGCGAGAGATAGCCTCCGTTGAGAGGGATGAGGAGAATCGCAAGCTCTGGGAGGAGCGTTTCTATTGGATGCTGAAGGACTTCAAGGTGGTTCCCGGCGGGAGGATCATGTTCGGTGCCGGAAACCCCCGCAAGGTTACCCTGAAGAACTGCTACGTGATCCCGATCAAGGAGGACTCCATAGAGGGGATATTTGAGGCCGCCAAGGAGATGGCCCGGACCTACAGCCGTGGAGGAGGGGTGGGCGTGGATATCTCCGTCCTGCGACCCGCCGGTGCCCCCGTAAATAACGCAGCCATATTCTCCACCGGCTCCATATCCTTCATGGACCTCTTCTCCCACGTCACGGGGACCATAGGCCAGCAGGGCCGAAGGGGAGCCCTGATGATAACCATAAACGACGACCATCCCGACGTCCCGGAGTTCATCACCATAAAGAACGATCCGGAGCGTCGCCGGGTGCGCTACGCGAACATCTCGGTTAAGGTGTCCAACGATTTGATAGAGGCCGTTGAGAGGGATGAGGAGTGGGTTATGGCCTACGAGAGCGACGAGGTGGGACGCATAGAGAGGAGGATGCCCGCCCGCGACCTGTGGAACCTGATAATAAAGAATGCTTGGGAGTCGGCCGAGCCGGGTATCATCCTCTGGTCCAACGTCAAGAAGTACGATACCGGATGGTACGTGGCACCGGTAATAAGCACCAATCCCTGCTCGGAGATCCCTCTGGAGCCGTACGGGGCCTGCAACCTCTCCAACGTGAATCTATCGGCCTTCGTTCTGGAGCCCTTCAGCGAGAGCGCCCGCATAGATTACGAGAGTTTGGAGAGGGCGTTGCGCTACAACGTACGATTCTTGGACGACGTGAATGACTACAACATGGACCGGGAGCCTCTGGAGGGTCAGAGGGAGGCTTCCTACAGGCGCAGGCGTATAGGTGTGGGATTCACCGGACTCGGCGATATGCTCGCCAAGCTTCGCCTAAGGTACGACAGCGACGAGGCCATAGAGTTCGTGGATAGGTTGTTCAGGTGGATGAAACACGTCGTCTATGATGAGGGCGTGAATCTGGCCGTTGAGAAGGGTACCTTCCCCGACTACGATGGCACCAAGCATCTTGAGAGCCCATTCTTCGCCGACTTTGATGGGGAGCTTCTTGACAGGATATCGCGCCACGGCTTGAGAAACATCGCCTACCTGACCGTCCCTCCCGTGGGGTCGGGCTCCCTTCTGGCCGGCACATCCTCCGGCATAGAGCCCATATTCGCCCTCTACTACATCCGCAGGGCGGAGAGTCTATCCGCGAGCGAGTTCCGCGTCTATCACCCTCTGGCGCGCCAGTACATGGAGATGCTCGGAAAGCGGGACATGGACGAGGAGGAGTTCCCCGACTACTTCATAACGGCCCACCGGATAGATCCGGAGAAGCGGGTCAAGATGCAGGCTGTAATTCAAAAGCACATAGACCAAGCCATATCCTCAACCATAAACCTACCCCGCGAGACCACGCCGGAGGAGATAGGCCGCATATACACCTTGGCCGCCAAATCCGGCCTGAAGGGCGTCACCGTCTATAGGGAAGGCTCCCGCGAGGGTATCCTCATAACCGAGAGCAAACCTAAAGAGGAGAAGACCACGGTCCGGGTGAGGAAGAAGATATCCCCGAAGCCCCGCCCGATGGTCATGGTCGGCAAGACCTACAAGTTCAAGACCGAGATGGGAACCGTGTATATAACCGTGAATACGGACGGCGAGAACGGACCCAAGGAGGTCTTCATACACCTCGGAAAGTCGGGCTCCTCCCTCATGGCCATGTCGGAGGCCATAGGCCGACTCATATCCTTGGCCCTCCGCTCCGACGTCTCCCCCGACGCCATCATCCATCAGCTCAAGGGCATAAAGTCCTCTTCGCCGGTACGTCAGCCCGACGGTAGTCTGGTGTGGTCGGTCCCCGACGCCATAGCCCGCGCTCTGGAGACCTTCCTTGAGAGCGGGGCCCTGCCCGTAGTTCAGGAGAACGAGAGACCTAAGATAGGCATCGTCGTAAAGCTCACCTCCTCGGATGAGGATGTAAGGTACGAGGTGGAGGCCATCAGGGAGGACGGGGACGTGGTTGAGGGAGTCTTCTGTCCGGAGTGCGGCGAGAGGCTCATAAACGAGAACGGCTGCTGGGTGTGTAAGAACTGCGGCTACTCCAAGTGCGAATGACCCTCTCC
Source organism: Thermotogae bacterium (assembly GCA_013153965.1). Taxonomy (GTDB): domain Bacteria; phylum Hydrothermota; class Hydrothermia; order LBFQ01; family LBFQ01; genus JAADCS01. The sequence goes on along the minus strand of JAADDJ010000016.1, from coordinate 63,531 downwards.
CCACCCGCCTTTCAAGTGTATAATAGGCGCCTTAGTTTGGGATAATAAAAGGAGGATAGGAAAGTGAGAGCAACGCCATTTTTAAGGAAGGAGGATGTGAAGAGAGAGTGGTACGTCGTAGATGCCACCGGCAAGACCTTGGGGCGTTTGGCCTCCGAGATAGCCAAGATTCTCATGGGTAAGCACAAGCCCCAGTACTCACCCCACGTGGATATGGGCGATTTCGTCATCGTCATAAACGCCCACAAGGTCAAGATAACCGGCAAGAAGATGCAGCAGAAGATGTACCGGTGGCACAGCGGATACCCCAGCGGCCTCAAGGAGCGCCCCCTCTGGTGGATGCTCCAGCACCATCCCGAGAAGGTTCTCCACCTCGCCGTGAAGAGGATGCTACCCCGCAACAAGCTGCGCAAGCGCAGACTCAAGCGTCTGAAGATTTACGCCTCCGACACCCATCCGCACGTGGCTCAGAGGCCCAAGCCTTTGGACATAAAGGTTTAAACCGGAGAAGAAAATGGAGATAGTGAATGTTTCAGGATCCAGAAAGAGGGCGGTGGCCCGCGTAACGCTCAAGAGGGGCAGCGGCAGGGTCTTCATAAACGGGAAATCGCCCCAAGAGTACTTCAAGAAGGCTCACCTCGTGCAGTGGGCCTTGGAGCCCTTAGAGGCCACCGGCCTTAGGGACGTGGTTGATATCAAGGTGAGAGTTGAGGGGGGCGGTGTATCCGGTCAGGCCGGAGCGGTTCGCCACGCTCTGGCGAGGGCCATAGTCATACTGGACCCCTCCAAGCGCCCGATACTCCGCAAGGCCGGCATGCTTACGCGCGATCCCAGAGAAAAGGAGAGGATGAAGTATGGAAGAACTAAGAGAAGAAGGGCTTGGCAGTACACCAAACGTTAATCTGGAGGAGATGGACGTTCGGGAGCTTCTGAACAACCCCAAGGAGCTCCTGAAGAAGCTCTTTGAGGTCGGGGCCCACTACGGACACCGCAAGAGCCGATGGAATCCCAAGATGAAACCCTTCATATACGCCGTCCGCAACGGTATCCACGTCATAGACGTGCGCTACACCGTCGTCGCCCTACGTAAAGCCTACGAGCGCATGAGGGAGGAGGGCCGGCGTGGGGGCACGGTCCTCTTCGTGAGCACCAAACCCCAAGCTCGCGCCATCATAAAGGAGGAGGCGCGCAGGGTGGGAGCCTTCTACGTGGTGGAAAGGTGGCCCGGAGGGTTGCTGACCAACTTTGAGACCATCCACAAGCGCATCCTCAAGATGAAGGAGTACGAATCCCTCTTCGTGGAGTTTGAGGAGCGTCGCCGTCGCGGGGAGGTCCTTCCCTACACCAAGAAGGAGATCCTCAAGATGCAGAGAGAGTACGCCAAGCTCCGCAAGCTCTTCGGTGGTATAGAGAACATGAACCACCTTCCCGACCTCGTCTATATCGTGGACCCCAAGTACAACCACATAGCCGCCTACGAGGTGAAGAAGCTGGGCATTCCCTCCATAGGCATAGTTGATACCAATGCCGACCCCGAGATGGTGGACCTGCCCATACCCGCCAACGACGAGTCCATGAAGAGCATCCGCTTCATCACCCATATAGTCGCCCAAGGCTACCTTGACGGTAAGAGGGAGAGGGAGGCCGCCGGCGGAATACTCCCGGAGGAGACGGAGACAACGCAGGTTTCGTAAGACGAAAACCAAGGAGGTTCCAAGATGGCAAAGGTTCCGATGGAACTTATAAAGATGGTTCGTGAGGCCACGGGGGCCGGCCTTATGGACGTGAAGAAGGCTCTGGAGGAGGCGAACAACGACCCCGATAAGGCCGTGGAGATCCTCAAGAAGATGGGTATAGCGAAGGCGGAGAAGAAGGTGGCCAGAACCACCAAGGAGGGGTTGATATTCTCCGCTCTGGACGAGAATTTCAAGTGGGGAGCCATGGTTGAGGTGGGTTGCGAGACGGACTTCGTCGCGAGGACCGACGACTTCAAGGCCTTCGGCGAGAAGGCCCTTCAGGTCCAGCTTCAGAAGAAGGCCAACAGCGTTGAGGAGCTTCTGGACGAGGCCCTTGAGGAGGAGATGAAACTCCTCTCGGGAAAGGTCGGTGAGAAGATAGAGATAAAGAAGGTGGCGTACTTCTCCACCGACGACGGCATGATATACATATACATCCATCCGGGAGCCACGCAGGGAACGATGGTGGAGATTTACCCTCCCAACGAGGAGGTGGCGAAGGAGACCGCCATGCAGATAACCGCCATGAAGCCCATAGCCGTCTCCAAGGATGACTTCCCGGAGGAGATCCTCCAGAAAGAGAGGGAGATATACGAGGAGCAGGTGCGACAGGAGGGTAAGCCCGAGCACATAATACCTCGCATAGTTGAGGGCAAGATAAAGGCCTTCCTGAGGGAGAAGACCCTCCTTGATCAACCCTACATGAAGGACAGCAAGAAGACCTTCGGCGAGTGGCTGAAGGAGCAGGGGGACTACACGGTTCGCCGGTTCGTCCGGTTTGACGTGCATGAGGATTGAACCACACGGCTTCCTTTCAGCAGTATAATACCTTCCGCTAAGTCCCCCCCCGAAGGGAGGCGTAGGGCCGTAGCTCAACTGGTAGAGCGGCGGATTCCAAATCCGCAGGTTGGGGGTTCAAGTCCCTCCGGCCCTGTTTATGGCCAAGAAGACCCAAGGGAGGCATACGGTGGGGCTCAAATGCACCGTGTGCGGCAGATTTAACTATGCGATAAGCAAACAGCGCACCAACAGGAAGAAGATAGAGCTGCGTAAATACTGCAAGTGGTGCCGCAGGCACACGCTCCATAAGGAGGCGAGGGTATGAGCGTAATTCACTCCCTGAAGGAGACCTTCGGTAAGTTGGCCGACGTTCTCCTCAACCTCCCCGAGTTCATGGAGGGCATGAAGGAGGAGCTCGGCCGTCTGACTTGGCCCGATTGGAACAGTCTCATAGCCGGAACGGTGGGTGTGATCGCCATCTCCCTATTCACCACCCTGTACATCTGGATCTCCGATATGCTCATATCCAAGGTCCTCTTGGCCATATTGGGTGGATAGGAGGTGGAGCCCATGCCCGAAGTTAGGGAGAAGAACTGGCTGGTATTCTGGACCGTCTCGGGACAGGAGCTGCGGACGAAGAGGCGCATAGAGAAGTTGATAAAGGACCTCGGACTGGAGGATAAGGTTGAGAGCGTATTCGTGCCGACCATACGTACGACCAGATTCATAAAGCGTAAGCGCAAACCCCGTCTCGTAGATGTGATAATTGAGGATTGGGGCGAGAATCTGCCCGTTGATTTCATCAAATTCACCCTCTCGTATCCCTTGGGTTTCCTTGGCAAGCCCGAAGGGGTAGAACTCCCCTACCCCTACTCGGAGGTCAAGCGGAATCTCTACAGGTTTGAGAAGGTGGATAGGTACAGACTTGAGGAGCTGTTCCGACTCCTGAAGGAGGCCGGTCTCAAACCGGTGATTCTGGGGATCAACGAGCGCAACCTTCCCGAGGTGGAGCGGAAGTTTAAGAACTGGGGGATGTCCTACAGGGCTGTCAAGAGCGCCCTCAAACCTGCCCCCGGCCAGTACGAGGTGATTGAGGAGATGAGGATAGTGGAGAAGCCCATCTATCGGGGCTATCTCTTCATAAAGATGGAGGAGGACCAGAAGGTGATAGACAAGATCACCCAGATCATATCCAAGACCCGCCCCATAAGGGCCCGCGATCCCGAGACGGGTGAGCCCACCTACATGAAGATGTCCGACGAGGAGATCCGGCGTATAGAGGAGCTCATACGCCAGCAGGAGGAGGAGAGCAAGAGGAAGGTGCCCTTCGTTGAAGGGGACCGCGTGCGCATCGTTGAGGGTGCCTTCAAGGGATGGGAGGGTAAGGTCGTGAGCGTGGATGAGGAGAACGGCACCGTCACGGTCCGTATAACCCCCTTCGGAAAACCGCAGGAGATAACGTTCAAGTTTTCCTTCGTTGAAAGGATAAGTTAAGGAGGTTAGAAGATGGCCAAGAAGAGGAAGAAGGAGGTCGTGGCTGTAGTGAAACTCCAGCTGCCCGCGGGGCAGGCCTCGCCGGCGCCTCCCGTGGGACCGACCTTGAGCCCCCACGGCATCAACCTGATGCAGTTCGTGAAGCAGTTCAACGATGCCACCCGTGATAAGATGGGGCTCATAATCCCGGTCGTGATCACGATATACAAGGACAGGACGTTTGACCTGGAGTTCAAAACGCCACCGGCCTCCGTACTTCTAAAGAAGGCCGCAGGCGTGGAGAAGGGTGCCAGCGAGCCCGGCAAACAGATAGTTGGCACCGTCAAACGCTCCCAGGTCGTGGAGATAGCCAAGCAGAAGATGAAAGACCTGAACACCACGGACATAGACGCCGCCGTTCGCATGATAGAGGGTACGGCCCGGAGCATGGGCATAAAGATAGTGGAGGGATAGCATGGCTAAGGTGGGTAAGAGATACCGCAAGCTCTTGGAGATGTACGACCCGAGCAAGGCCTATCCCCTCAAGGAGGCCGTGGATATAGTGCGCAAGTTCCAGAGCGCCCGATTCACCGAATCGGTTGAGCTTCACGCCCGGCTGAACATAGACCCCCGCAAGCCCGAGCAGAACATCCGTATCCCCGTGGTTCTCCCGCACGGTACGGGTAGGAAGGTCAGGGTTCTCGTCCTCACGAGCGACCCGGAGAAGGAGAAGGAGGCGAAGGAGGCCGGTGCCGACTACGTGGGTTTCAAGGATTACATAGAGAAGATCAAGCAGGGTTGGTTGGAGTTTGACGCGGTCGTCGCGACCCCGGAGGCGATGAGGGAGGTGGGTAAGTTGGGTCGCATCCTCGGTCCGAGGGGACTCATGCCCAGCCCCAAGACGGGCACCGTCACCCAGAACGTGGGGGACGTGGTGCGCGAGCTCAAGAAGGGTCGCATAGAGATACGCAACGACAAGACGGGCAACGTGCATGTGATAATAGGCAAGACCAACTTCACGCCGGAGCAGCTGTACGAGAACGCCATGACCGTCCTTGAGGAGATAGCCCGGAATCGCCCTCAGGGGGTGAAGGGCTCCCTCTTCAAGTCCGTGTATCTGACCACCACCATGGGCCCCTCCGTCAAGGTGGATCTCAATGACGTCATAAACGAACTGCGCAAGAGGGGGGTTAAGGTATGAAGACGAGAGCGTGGAAGACCAAGATGCTTGAACAACTCCGCCAGTGGGGCGAGGAGGCTACGATGATAGCACTGTTTGACTTCAAGGGCCTCACCGTGGCGGAGATGAACGACCTTCGCAAGCAGCTTAAGGAGAAGGGCTACGTCGTCAAGGTCGTCAAGAACAACCTGATGAAGCTCGCCTTTCAGGACAGGATACCCGAGATCGTAGATGTCCTGGTTGGTCCCACGGCCATAATAGTGTCCTTCTCCGACGAGGTTGAGCCGGTGAAGATATTCGCCGACTTCTCCAAGGAGACGGAGAAGGGTGAGTTCAAGGCCGCCATAATGCACGGCCAACTCCTCAGCAAGGATGAGGTCGTGCGTCTCTCCAAGTTGCCTTCAACGCAGGAGCTGCGGGCTCAAGTTGTGGGAGCCGTCGCCGCTCCGCTCTACGGCATAGTGGGGGTCCTGAGCGGTGTGATGAGGAACTTGGTGTATGCGCTTAACGCCATAAAGGAAAAGAAAGAAAAGGAGGGTTAAAGATGACCGAGAAGAAGCTTTCCGTGGAGGAGATAGTAGCCGCAATTGAGCAGCTGACCGTTTTGGAGCTCGCCGAGCTTGTCAAGGCTCTTGAGGACAAGTTCGGCGTGAGCGCGGCCGCTCCCGTGGCCGTGGCCGCCGTTCCCGGTGCCGCCGCCGGTGCCGAGGCGCAGGAGGAGGAGAAGACCTCCTTTGACGTCGTGCTGACGGCCATAGACAACAAGATAAAGGCCCTCAAGGTCATCCGTGAGGTCACCGGCGTCGGGCTGAAGGAGGCCAAGGAGATGATAGAGAATCTGCCCAAGGTCATCAAAGAGGGCGTCTCCAAGGAGGAGGCCGAGGAGATCAAGAAGAAGTTTGAGGCGGCCGGAGCCAAGGTTGAGCTCAAGTAAAACCGCGCACGAGGCTACAGGGGGCGACCCCGTGGTGGGTCCCCCCTCTTTGGCGTTTAACAGGAGGGGGACATGGTTGAACCCGTGAGGATAGGCAAGATAGAGGAAAAGGATATACCGTACCTCTTGGCCCTGCAGCTCAAGTCGTACGACGACTTTCTGGCCGAGAGGTTCAACGTGCTTTGGAGTCCCGTCGTTGCGGGGACTCCGCTTTTGAACTTCATCCGAGACTTCACCGACAGATTCGCTCTGGCCATAAAGGTGGCGGAGGGTAAGACGAGCGAGAGGTACGAGAAGGCCAAGGAGATTGAGAGCATCCTCCGCGAGCGGTTCGGTGAGGGCGTCATAAGGGAGGACATTCCCAAACCTCAACAGCACTACATTATCCTACCCAAACGCACTTACAGTAAGGAGGACATCTCCTTCATTCTGGAGCTGGTCTCCCAATACATACGCCCGTACAAGGCGAAGGTGGGTTTCGTGGGTCTATCCCGGGATTCCGTGGAGGCCTTCAAGGAGGCGGTATCCGACAAGCTCGGCTCCCTGCGATACGAGGTTGAGGAGTCGTTCTTTGACCATTCGGATCCCCGCTCCCGGACGAGCCTCCACCAGATATTCCGTGAGATATTCCCCATACAGAGCACGTCGGGTCGGGTTGAGATAGAGTACTACGACTACAAGGTCGGCAGGCCCGTGAGGTCGGCCGAGGATGCCCTCAAGAAGGACCTTAACTACTCCGTACCCATCCACATACGGGTCGTGGAGAGGGTATTTGATGAGAGCGGTATGCTGGAGGAGGAGCGGGAGGACATCGTTTACTTTACCGACATCCCCTACATGACGGAGAGAGGAACCTTCGTGGTTCAGGGCGTTGAGAGGGTGGTCATAAGCCAGATACACAGGTCCCCCGGCATATACTTCGTCATAGACGAGGAGGGGTTGAACAAGATATTCAAGGCCCTCCTCATACCCTACCGGGGTCCTTGGATGGAGCTGCGCATAGAGGGCGACAAGGGGATATACTTCGTCCTAAGGAAACGCAAGTTCTATCTGACGAGATTCCTGCGTTTTATGGGGTTGGAGACCCCACGCCAGATAGTGAAGGTCGCCATAGGCCACATAGCGAAGGAGGTTTCCATATCCGAGGCCGAAGGCTACATACTGGCCGAGGATGTCGTCAGTGAGGATGGGGAGATCATAGTCCCCATGTTCAAGGAGTCCAAGAAGGACAGGAACGTAGAGCCCACGATAATAGACGAGCAGGTGATAGAGATCCTCAAGGAGCACCGCATAACGACCGTAAAGGTCTATGACCCCAAGGATCCGGCCGTGTCCCTCATATACAAGGCCCTCCGCGACGACAAGATGCGCACCAAGGATGAGGCCATCCGCTTCATATACCGCACCATCCGCTTCTCATCCTCCACCTTGGAGACCGCGGAGGAGTTCTTGAGGGCCTACTTCTTCTCGCCGGATAAGACCTTCCTCGGCAGGGTCGGGCGCTACAAGATAAACGCGCGCCTCAACTTTGAGAAACACCTGCAGGATCTTGAGGGATACGGTGTGCCGAGCGAGGACACCGAGCACTTTACCCATGAGGACTTCATAGTGGCCCTCCGGGAGCTCATAAACCTCTACAGGGGTGAGGGCGAGGAGGACGACATAGATGACCTCGCCCACAGACGTATAAAGCGGGTGGGTGAGCAGCTCTACGAGGCGGTGCGCGCCGAGTTCATGAGAACTTCCAAGGGTATCCGTGAGAAGCTCATAGACGAGGAGAGCTCCCTGCGTAAGATAGTGCATCCGAAGATAGTCTCGCGATCTGTGGTATCCTTCTTCACCCAGAACAGCCTGTCCCAGCTCTTGGATCAGACGAATCCCCTCTCCGAGCTCACGAACAAGCGCCGCATATCCGCCCTCGGTAAAGGCGGTCTCACGCGCGAGACGGCCACTCTGGAGGTGCGCGACGTGCATCCCTCCCACTACGGCCGTATATGCCCGATAGAGACGCCCGAGGGTCAGAATATCGGTCTGATTCTCTCGCCCACCGTCTATGCCCGCATAAACGAGCTCGGCTTTCTGGAGACGCCTATCGTGAAGGTCAAGAACGGACGGGTCACGAATGAGGTCAGATACGTGGCCCCCCACGAGGATTACGACCTGCGTATAGCCCCCGCCGATTTGGAGATACATCCTCGCACCAAGCTCATAAAGAAGGCGAAGAACATAATCGTGCGCCACAGGCGGAACTACATCTTCGTGGATAGGGATCACGTGGATTACATAGACCTCTCGCCGCGCCAGATAATCTCTCCCTCAACCTCCCTGATACCCTTCCTTGAGTACGACGACGCCAACCGTGCCCTGATGGGCTCCAACATGCAGCGTCAGGCCGTTCCCCTCCTCAACCCCGAGGCTCCCCTCATAGGAACCGGCATGGAGGAGAAGATAGCCCGGGACAGCGGCGCCGTGGTCGTGGCCGAGGAGGATGGTGAGGTCGCCTACGTTGATTACAGCAAGATAATGATACGCCCCGAGGGGGCCAAGTTCAACCTCAAGACCTACAACCTTCGCGTCTTTGAGCGCTCCGGTCAGAACACCATAATACACTACGTTCCCAAGGTCAAGAAGGGCCAGAAGGTGAAGAAGGGGGATATCCTCGCGGAGAATCTCTCCTCGGTCGGGGGTGAGATCTCCTTGGGTAGGAATCTCACGGTGGCCTTCATGCCGTGGTACGGGTACAACTTTGAGGACGCCATAGTCGTCTCCGACAGGCTCGTGATTGACGACCTCCTGACATCCTTCCACATCTTGGAATTCACCGCCGAGGTGCTGGATACCCGACTCGGGCCGGAGAAGGTCACCCCCGAGCCTTACAAGGAGAATCCGTCCCGTCTGCGTCATCTGGATGAGTACGGGATAGCCCGCATAGGTACCAAGGTGGCCCCGCGGGATATTCTGGTGGGTAAGAATACGCCTCGTGAGGAGAAGAAGTTCAGCGAGCTCTCGCCCGAGGAGAAACTCCTCATGTCCATATTCGGTGAAAAGTCCAGACCTTGGAAGAATACGTCCCTGCGCGTTCCTCCCAGCGTCTATGGAACGGTTATAGGCGTTGAGATACTGACGAGGGCTCTGCCGGATGACCCCATAGCCTTCGGGATGAACGACAAGGAGGGCAACTTCATACCGGGTGAGCTCTACGTTGATGACAGCGTGCGTCCGGACCAACCCATACCGGAGGACAGACCCATAGGTCCCCGCCAGAAGAAGCTCCTTGACGAGATAAACCTGAAGATAAACGACCTGCGCGCCACCCTGAGGGAGTCCCTGTCTATAGCCTTGGGCCACAAGGTCCTTAAGCCCATAAGGATCCGCAAGGGTGGCGAGCTTGAGGTGGTCCTGAAGGAGGGGGAGGAGATAACCCTTGACTTCCTCCAGAACGTTGACCCTCTCAAACTCGTCGTAGATGAGGGTACGTTTGAGGATAAGGACGTGGAGAGCGAGGTCATAAAGACCATAGAGGACGGTCAGGAGGCCTACAGCGCCCTCATAACCGAGTACGATGAGGGGCTGGCCATGATACGCCGCGGCGATGACCTTCCCGCCGGCGTGAGGCAGGTGATAAAGGTCTATATAGCGCAGAAGCGCAAGATAAAGGTGGGCGACAAGCTCGCCGGTCGCCACGGGAACAAGGGTGTCATATCCATAATAGCGCCGCGCGCCGATATGCCCTTCATGGAGGATGGAACGCCTGTGGATGTGGTCCTCAACCCCTTGGGTGTCCCCTCACGTATGAACTTCGGTCAGATTCTGGAGACCATCCTCGGATACGCCGCCATAAAGAACACGGAGAAGCTGAAGCACCTGTTGGAGACCCGCGCTCCCATATCCGAGATAAGGCAGTTCCTCCTCAAGCTCTACGAGCCCCACAGGGATGAGGATCTCAAGAGGTGGATAAAGGAGGCGGAGAAGGAGGATCTCCTTTACTTCGCCCAGCAGCTCGCCAGCAGGGGGATAAAGTACGCGGCTCCCGCCTTCCAGAGCTTGACCGTGGAGCAGGTCAAGGAGCAGCTCAAGCTGGCGGGTTTGAATGAGGAGGGTAAGATGCGCCTTAGGGACGGACGCACCGGCGAGTATCTGGACTATCCGGTTACCGTCGGCTCCATGTACATAATGAAGCTCATACACATGGCCGAGGACAAGATACACGCCCGCTCAACTGGACCCTACTCCCTGATAACCCAGCAGCCCGTCGGTGGGCGCGCCCACATGGGTGGTCAGAGGTTCGGAGAGATGGAGGTGTGGGCCTTGGAAGCTCACGGCTCCGCCTACGCCCTGTGGGAGATGCTCACCATCAAGTCCGACGACATAAAGGGTAGGGTCCAAACCTACAAGGCCATACGCGAGGGAACCGAGCCACCCCTACCCTCCACCCCCGCGACGTTCCAAGTCCTCACCAAGTTCCTGAAGGCGCTCGCGATTGACTTGAAGATGGAAAAGGACGAAGAAAAGTAAAGGGGGAGACATGGCAACTACTTGGAAGACCATCAAGGCCGTGATAGCCTCTCTGGCCTCCCCGGAGGAGATAAAGCTCTGGTCGGAGGCGGAGAGGAAAGGTCGCGAAAGGGGGGAGTACGGCGCCGGAGAGGTAAAGAGCGCCGAGACTATAAACTACAAGACCCTCAAGCCCGAACCGGGGGGACTGTACTGTCAGAAGATCTTCGGGCCGGTCAAGGACTACGAGTGCGCCTGCGGTAAGTTCAAGGGCAGGAGATACGAGGGAGTCATATGCGACAGGTGCGGCGTGGAGGTGACGAGGTCCGACGTACGCCGCGAGCGCATGGGGTACATCGTTCTCAACACCCCCGTAGTCCATCCTTGGTTCTACAAGATGCCCCCCTACATCATCCCCACCCTCTTGGGAATTCCCAAGAGCAAGTTTGAGCTGATAATAAATTACGACGCGTACGTGATCCTTGATCCCAAGAAGGCCCCTCCCACGGTCAAGATAGAGATGGACGACGGTTCAACGCGCACCATACACATGCGCAAGGGTCAGGTACTCTCCGTTGAGGAGTACCGTAAGCTCATCAGTACCCTCGGACCGGATTCCTTCGCCGCGGGATGGGGTGCCGAGGCCATAAAGAAACTTCTGGAGGAGCTCAACGAGCCGATAGAGGAGAGCGCGAACGGTACCAAGACGACCCGTCTGGAGGCCCTCTACAAGGATACCCGTCTCAAGTTCATGAATACCACCAACCCCACCGAGCGTACGCGTCTGATAAATCGCCTGAAGATAATAGAGGCCTTCATACTCTCGGGTCAGAATCCGGCGTGGATGGTTCTTGAGGTGATACCCGTCCTGCCACCCGACCTGCGCCCCCTCCTGCCTCTGGAGGGTGGAAAGTTTGCCAACACCGACCTGACGGACCTTTACAGGGATGTAATACGCAGGAACCATCGCCTGAAGCAGATATACGAGAGGGGCGGATTTGAGCTGATGATAATCAACGAGAAGCGACAGATAAAGCACGCGGTTGAGGCCCTGATAGACAACTCCCGCCTCCGCCGCCCCTCCACCAACCGGAGCGGCCAGCGCCGCAAGTCCCTGACCGACTACCTGCGTGGGAAGAAGGGGCTGCTGCGTAGGAACCTTCTGGGTAAGCGTGTGGATTACTCCGGTCGCGCGGTCATAGTGGTCGGCCCCGAGCTCAAACTCCATCAGGTCGGACTCCCGAAGGATATGGCCCTTGAGCTCTTCAAGCCGTGGCTTGAGGAGAAGATGGAGAGGGCCGGCCTCGCCTACACGCGCTCCGAGAAGTACGAGTTCATCAAGGAGAAGCGGCGTCAGACGATAGAGCTGCTCTTGGACATCACCAAGCACTACCCCGTCATGCTGAACCGTGCCCCGACGCTCCACCGCGTGTCCATACAGGCCTTTGAGCCGGTGCTGACGGAAGGGTACGCCATAAAGCTGCATCCTCTGGTCTGCGCCGCCTACAATGCCGACTTTGACGGGGACCAGATGGCCGTCTTCGTGCCCATCCATCCGGAGGCCATAGCCGAGACCTACGCCCTGCTTCTGGCACCCCACAACATCCTATCCCCGGCCCACGGAGGGCCCCTGGCAACCGCCTCGCAGGACATGGTGATAGGTATAAACTACCTGACCAAGGAGAAACCCACGGATAAGAAGGATGAGGAGCTACCCAAATTCTCCGGGGCCTACGAGGTTCTCGTTGCCCTTGAGAACGGCAGCATTCACGTTAATGATCCGATAAACGTCCTCATGCCCACCACGGGAAATCCCTTCAATCCCACCAACGACGCCAAGTACGATCTCGTGCGCACGGTCGCCGGTAGGGTGGTCTTCGCCTCCATCATCCCCGAGGAGATGTGGGGTGAGGATTTCACGTTTGCCGACCTGAACAGGGAGTACGGAAAGAGGGACATATCCCGACTCGTCAGCCGGATATACAAGAAGTTGGGCACGTGGAAGACCACCCACTTCCTTGATGATATGAAGACCCTCGGCTTCAAGTGGGCGGCGTGGTCCGGCGTTACCTTCGGCGTTGATGACGTGATAGTCCCGCCCGAGAAGGAGAAGATAATCAAGAGGGCCTTCAAGGAGATTGAGCAGATAGAGCGCCTGCACGCTCAAGGCAAGATAACCCACGCCGAGAAGCAGCAGAGGATATTTGACATTTGGACGAAGGTGACCCAAGAGGTGACGGAGAAGATGCTGGAGTACCTCCGCAAGGATAAGAACGGCTTCAACCCCCTCTACATGATGGTGATGTCCGGAGCCCGAGGGAACATAGACCAGACCCGTCAGCTGGGCGCCATGAGGGGACTGATGACGAGGCCCGCCAAGAAGGGACAGGCCGGAGAGCTCATACCCACGCCCGTACTTTCCTCCCTGAAGGAGGGACTCTCCTCCATAGAGTTCTTCATCTCCTCCCACGGAGCCCGCAAGGGTCTATCCGACGTGGCCATGAAGACGGCCGATGCCGGATACCTGACCCGCCGTCTCGTAGATGCGGCCCAAGAGGTGGTCATAACCATGGATGACTGCGGGGCCATTCAGGGACGTGAGGTGGGCGCCCTCAAGGAGGGTGAGACGGTGATAGAGCCTCTGTCGGACCGCATAGTGGGCCGCTACACCCTGTTCAACGTCTATCATCCCGTCACCAACGAGGTCATCGTACCATCCGGTGAGGAGATAACCGAGGAGAAGGCCAAGCTCATAGAGAACTTGGGCATAGAGACTGTCAAGATACGCTCCGTCCTCCACTGTCAGGCTCCCCACGGCGTGTGCGCCAGGTGCTACGGAAGGAATCTGGCCACCGGCAAGAAGGTGGATACCGGTGAGGCGGTGGGTATAATAGCAGCGCAGTCCATAGGTGAGCCCGGAACCCAGCTCACCCTCCGAACCAAGCACACCGGTGGAGCCGCCGAGCGTATAGTCGGGGAGTCCAAGCACATCGCCCACTTCCCCGGCGTCATCCGCTGGAAGGACGTCAAGGCCATAGAGCAACCCGACGGCGGCTGGGTGGTCGTATCCCGTAAGGGCAAGCTCATACTGGAGGGCAAGGGCCGGAAGAAGGAGTACGGCTTGGAGTACGGCTACAAGATATACGTAGGGGATGGTGAGAGGGTTGAGAAGGGCGACGTCCTCGCCGAGTGGGACTTCTACGCCATGCCCATCCTCGTGACCAAGGCCGGAAAACTCGTATTTGAGGGTCTGGTGGAGGGCGTATCCCTGAAGGAGGATCTGCAGGGTACCACCTTGGAGTACGTGGTTGAGGTCGTCAGGCATCGTCGCCTGTACCCGAAGGCCAAGGTCATAGATCCCGAGACCGGTGAGGTTCTGGAGGTGATACCTCTGGCGAACGACGCCCGCCTGACCAAGAAGGCCTACGAGATCTTCAAGGGAATGGGCAATCCCTACGTCAATCCCGGAGAGGTGATAGCGAGGGTGCCGAGGCTCATATACAAGACCAGAGACATCACCGGAGGACTCCCGAAGGTTGAGGAGCTGTTTGAGGCTCGTGTCCCCAAGAACAGCGCCGTCATAGTGGAGAAGGATGGCGTCGTGGAGGACATAGAGATAGATGACCGGAGAGGCATAATCAAGATAATAATCCGCCACGATGACGGAACCCGTCAGGTCTATCAGGTGAAGTACGGCGAGTACCTCCTCGTCTCCAAGGGTGATCGGGTTGAGGCTATGGACAAGCTGATAGAGGGCGACATATCCCCCAAGGACATCCTGCGCATCAAGGGTAAGGAGGCCGCGGCCGAGTACCTGCTTGAGGAGATCCAGAAGGTCTATCGTGTCTCGGGCGTGCGCATAAACGACAAGCACATAGAGATCATAATTCGCCAGATGCTGAGGAGGGTGCGCATCGTTGATGGTGGCAATACCATGTTCCTGCCCGAGCAGATAGTCGACTTAAGTCGTGTCCTTGAGGAGAACAGGAAGGTGGCAGCCCGGGGAGGCAAGCCGGCCAAGTACGAGCCTATACTGCTGGGTATAAGCAAGGTGGCAGCCACCACCGACAGCTTCCTCGCGGCAGCATCCTTTGAGGAAGCTCCCAGAGTCCTCGCCGAGGCCGCCGTCCGCAAGCAGAGGGACAACCTCAAGGGCCTGAAGGAGAGGGTCATAATCGGAGACCTGATACCGGCCGGAACCGGATTCCCCGACTGGCGTATGGATAAGATCGTCCTTGAGATTGAGGAGATGGAGGAGGAGAGGGAAACGCCCGAAACCTAAGGGGACTTGATTGAGGGGGGCCGGAGGCCCCCCTCTTTATTTTTAGCCTATCGTTATCGCCCCACCCTTGGAGCGGGTGTAGTCTATGAAATCCCGGTATGTGGGGTGGATGCTCAGGGTACGGGAATCCCCCACGGTTATGAGCTTCCTCTTGGGGCGGGTTATGGCCACGTTGAGGCGGCGCACGTCCGCCAAAAAGCCTATCTCCCGCCGAGGGTTGGACCTGACGAATGAGACGACTATCACCTCCTTCTCCCTCCCCTGAAATCCATCCACTGTCTTAACTTCCACCTCATCGGGGATACCCTCGTCGGCGAGACGCTCCCTGATGTGTGCCACCTGATCGTCGTATGGGGATATCACCCCCACATCCTGCGGCTGAAGACCCAACAGCAGCAGCCTCTTGAGTATCGCGAAGACTATCCGGGCCTCCCCCTCGTTGTAGTAGGATGTGGAGCCGTGCCTCTGTCTCTCGGGAAATCTCCCCGCCGTATCCACGAATATCACCGGCCTGTCGGGGTTGAGGATCATATCGTAGGGAGGCGTAAGGTTGGCGGTCCTCTCCGGCGTTATCCCCAGATCCCGCAGGGTATGGCGGGCCACGCTCTCGTGAGCCACGAGCTGACCGCCGTAGAAGGCACGGCTGGGAAACTCCATTATATCCTCGTGCATGCGGTACTGGATCCGCAGCAGACTCTTTATCCCCTCCCCATAGACCTCCAGAAGCCTCTCAAAGAGGGTTAGGCTCAAGCTCTTCGCCGCCTCCTCGCTTAGGACCGTGGGAGGCAGTTGCTTGTGATCCCCGGCCATTATCCAAGTCTTACCCTTTACCATGGGTATCAGACACGAGGGCTCGGTGGATTGGGTGGCCTCGTCTATGAAGACCACGTCAAACGAGAAGTTCCGCAGCATCTCGCTACCGGCGGATGAGTTGGTGGCGCACACCACGTCGGCCCGGCGGAGGATACGCTCCACGGCCACGGCCTCGTAGGATTTGGCCCGCTCAATCAGAGCCCCTATGCGCTTCTGAAGGCGAAGCCACGCGGCCATCTTGCGTATGGCGTTGGGATGGACTCCCCGGACCGGCGTACCCGTCTCGGCGTAGCGCATTATCTGCTCGTCGGAGAGACCCCTCCTCCATCGGGGGGTGGGGGCTAAGAAGTTCCTCTGCTCCTCCCGCAGCCTATCAACCTCCTCGTAGAGCTTCAGAGCCCTCCTGTAATCCTCATCCTGCTGGAGAAGGTAGTCCAAGGAGTGGCGCACCACCGCCGGGGTTATGCGGGAGGGATTCCCAACGCGCACCACATCTATACCGTACGCCGCCAGCCTCTCAACCATGTTGTCCGTGGCCACGTTGGAGTCGGCGGTAGCCAGAACCTTCCTCCCATCCTTAACGTGCTGATATATGGCCTCAACCACGGTTGTCGTCTTCCCCGTACCCGGGGGCCCATGTATCAGAAAGGTGGGCTCCGATGCCAGAGCCTTTCCCACCGCCTCCATCTGGCTCTCGTTTAAGCTTCGGTTGAAGGGAATCACCTCCCTCCGTCTCACATCCATCTTGGCCCTCCCCAGAAGTAGGCCGAGGAGCCGCGGGTGGTCCTTGAGCGCCTTGAGGGCGTCCAACATCCTCTGGAAGGTGATGTCGTTCGCGAAGAGGTCTATACGCACGCCTCTGCCGAGGGCGTAGGCCGGGGGATGCTTGGGGTAGGCCACGGTTAGGGAGAAGCGGGTCTTCTCAACCACGGTCCCCTGTATCTCGTTTCCCCTCGGCTTGCCCCGACTGGCTATGACCAGATCCCCCACCTTTATCTCCGTGTCGGGAAGTCCTCCCTGACGTACGTACTTCACCAGATACGTGCCCCCCAAACCTCTACCCACCAGCTTGCCCCTCAGGTTGAGGATGGCTCGGCCCAACTTCTCTCTCTTGGGGCCGGGGAGTCGCCTTATCTCCCGGCGATGGAATTCCATCTCCGCCTCCCTCTCAAGGAGAACGAGACGTTTGAAGTGTCGGTAGTAGTCCTCGTAATCCCGGAATCTCACCGCTCCTCCATGGTAGTTACCAGAAATGATATACCTCTGTCGGGGTATATGTTCGTGAGCTTGGAGTGGAGCGGCTCTCCCCTGCCGAAGAAGGTACGTGGCGAAGAGTACATGAGGGGAAGGACGACCAAGTCCGGATCCTCCGAGTCTATCGTCTTGACCAGGGCGTCCTCCGGGGAGCCGAAGAGGATGCGACTCTCCACCTCTATGCCCGACTCTTGGGCGTCCTCCATCAGATACTTGAGATTCTTCTCAATGTCCTCCTCGTAGTCCAGAAAGCCCGTATCCAGCTCGTCTATCGGGTTTATGGACGAGATTATCAAAAGCTTCGTCCCGGTTATGCCGGCGAGGTAAATGGCCAGCTTAACGGCCCTCCGTCCCGCCGGAGAACCGTCAAAGTATGCGAGTATCTTTTTGAACACTACAGGTTGTCTATCAGGGCCTCGGTGTATTCCGTCGTGGAGAGAGGTTCAACGCCTATGTGGCGGGCGAGGTCGTAGGTGACCTTCCTCTCGGAGATGGTCTTGGCCACGGCCGAATCTATGAGCTTGGCGGCCTCCTTCCAACCTATATGCTCCAGCATCAGCATGCCGGCGAGTATCCCGGCCGTGGGGTTTATCATGTTCTTCCCGGCGTACTTGGGGGCGGATCCATGGACGGGCTCAAAGAGGGCGTGGTGGTCGCCCACGTTGGCGCCGGGAGCCATCCCGAGGCCTCCTACGAGGGCCGCCAAGGCGTCGGATATGTAGTCTCCGTTCAGGTTAGTCGTGGCTATGACGCCGTACTCGTTGGGGCGGGTCAGTATCTGCTGGAACATGTTGTCGGCTATGCGGTCATTCACGAGGACCTTGCCCGGCTGCCTCTCACCCTCCCCCTCAAAGACCACGTGCTGCGCGTACTCGTTGCGCAGGAGCTCGTATCCCCAATCCCTAAAGGCGCCCTCGGTGTATTTCATTATGTTGCCCTTGTGCATGAGGGTCAGGACGGGATATCCGTGCTCCAGAGCGTACTCTATGGCCTTGCGCACGAGCCGCTGGCTGCGGAATTTGGATATGGGCTTTACGCCTATACCGGCGTCCTCGGGTATGTTCGTTCCCATCTCCTCGTTCAAGAATCTGCGGACCTTCTCGCACTCGGGAGTCCCCATCTTCCACTCTATGCCCGCATATACGTCCTCCGTATTCTCCCGGAATACGACCATATTCACCCTCTCCGGATGCTTCAGGGGACTGGGAACTCCGGGATAGTACTTGGCGGGCCTCACGTTCGCGTACAGGTCCAGAAGTTGGCGTAGGGCCACGTTCAGACTCCTATAGCCTCCGCCTACGGGGGTCGTGAGGGGCCCCTTTATGGCCACGTAGTGCTCCCTTATGGCTTCAACCGTCTCCTTCGGGAGGGGCTCCCCGAGCTCCTTTATGGCCTTTTCGCCGGCGAGGAGCTCCTTCCAAACTATCCGGCGTTTCCCTCCGTAGGCCTTCTCAACGGCCGCATCCAGAACCTTCCTGACGGCGGCCATTATCTCGGGGCCGGTTCCGTCTCCTTCTATGTAGGGGATTATGGGTGTATCCGGTACGACCAGCTTGCCGTTCTCTATGCGAATCTTCTCTCCGTTCATAAAGTCTTCATTTTAAAGGTGAGACCGTGCGCGTCCCTGCGTACGGAGGAATAAAAATCCTGACCGACAAGGTCAAGATTCAACCCTATAATAGCCGTCTATGGAGCTGCTCCGGATAGAGAATCTCAAGGTCGCGGTGGATGGAAAGCTCATCCTCAAGGGAATCAACCTCACGGTGAATAGGGGTGAGACTCACGCGATAATGGGTCCCAACGGCTCCGGCAAGAGCACTCTGGCCGCAGTTCTGATGGGGCATCCGGCCTACGAAGTTCTGGACGGGGACGTGCTGTTTGAAGGAAAGAGCATACTGGGGCTGTCTCCCGATGAGAGGGCGAAGCTCGGCATATTTCTGGCCTTCCAATATCCGTACGAGATAGAGGGGGTTAGGGTGTCGCAGATGATGTGGAGGGCCTTTAGGGCCTTGGGTGGGGAGGTCTCCCCCGTGGAGTTCCGAAAGCTCCTTAGGGAGAATTACTCCGCTCTGGGTATGGGAGAGTTTATAGACCGCGAGATAAACTTGGGATTCTCCGGGGGTGAGAAGAAACGCTCCGAGGTGGCCCAACTCCTCACCTTAAAGCCCAAGTTGGCAATTTTGGACGAGATAGATTCCGGTCTGGATATTGATGCGGTTAGAATCGTCGGAGAGGCCCTCAACGAGGCCAGGAGGAGGAATCCGGACATGGCCATCCTCCTCATAACCCACTACCAGCGGATCCTCAACCACGTAAGGCCGGACCGGGTTCATGTGATGATGGATGGACGCATAGTTATGAGCGGAGGGTACGAACTTTCGCTGAAATTGGAGAAGGAGGGCTATGGAAATCTGTCAAAAATCATAGTTTGACTTACGCCCGTAGAATATTAATGCCATGAAGTGGGTATTTTCATTTTCGCACAGTAAAAGGTACGATGAGTGGATTGAATCCCTCGGAGTGTCCTCCAAAACGCTTATGGAAATTGCGGCGGATGGCATATTCAGAGCGATAAATGAGAGAGCGTACTTGAGGGATTCCAAAGTCGTAGTGATCGCGGGGAAGGGCAACAACGGGGGGGATGGGGTCGCCTGTGCCCGAAGGTGCGCCTTAGCCGGAGCCCGTACGGTCATATACGTCCCCGATGAGGGACACTCCCCACTCCTGCAGGAGCAGCTGGAACTCTTCAAAAGGTTCAACCTGGGCGAGATCAAGGGCTACTCCGACCCGTCGCTCGTGGCCGATATAGCGGATGCCGACATCGTCGTGGATGCCATATTCGGCGTGGGATTCTCCGGGAAGATGGATTCCCCCTACGCCGAGATCGTGGAGGCCATAAACTCCCACGCCCGTTTCGTCGTCAGCGTTGATGTACCCTCCGGTGTGGATGAGAATGGCGAGGTATCCGGTCCCGCGGTCAAGGCGGACCTGACCGTGTGCCTCGGGGCGTTGAAAACTTCCGTTCTCCTATTCCCGGGCAGGAACTTAGCCGGTGAGACGGTGGTGGTGGATTTCGGATTCCCCGTGGATAGGGAGATGGGCCCCCTCGCCATGTACGAGGACGACGACATAAGGAGGATGCTACCCGAGAGGTTGGGCCACGAGAATAAGGGCTCCTTCGGGAGGGTGGCCATATTCGCCGGCTCTTACCAGTACCCCGGAACGGTCTATATGACGTCCGTCGGTGCCCTCCGGAGCGGTGTGGGTCTCGTCTATACGATAGTTCCCAAGAGTCTGAAGCACGTGGTCAATTCTCCTCCCCCCCTTCCGGACGTGATAATGATAGACGTTCCCGACAGAAGAGGGCATTTCATAAGGGAGAACGTGGAGTACGTCCAGCAGACCAAACTCAAGTTTGACGCGTACGTCGTCGGACCGGGTATCACCCGCTTTCCGGGAGCCTTGGAGTTCGCGAGCGTCCTCCTGAAGACCTTCCCTCACCTGCCGGCCGTCGTTGATGCGGACGCGATAATGGCCTTCAAGAATCGTCCCTTCCCCGACAACCCCCACATGGTATTCACACCCCATCCGGGGGAGTTGGGAGCCATAACCGGAAAGTCCCCCAAGACCATAGACAAGGAGCGGATAACCATGGCCCGGAGGATATCAACGACGTTCCCCGGAGTTCTGGTCCTCAAGGGGGCCCCGACGGTGATAGCCCACAGGGGTGAGGTGGTGATAAATCCCACGGGCAACACGGCTCTGGCCCGAGGGGGTAGCGGGGACCTGCTGGCCGGCCTCATAGGGGGCCTGTTGGCGCAGGGGATGGAGCCGTTCAAGGCCGCCATAGTGGGAACCTACGTGCATGGCAAAGCCGCCGAGCTGATGCCCAACGAGCGCTCCTATAGGGTCATAGAGATAGGGAGCGCCCTGTCGGCGGCCTTCACCCTGATAGAGAAGGGGGAGGTGCCGTTCATAGACGTAGCCAGCCGATAACTATGGCACCGAGGCCGGCTATCGCCTGGGTGTATGTGGCGTAGGCGATGAAGCGATAGGTCTCAAAGAGACTTCCTTTGAGTTTGGAATCGTTGGGGGAGCGGCGGAGCTCCTTGAGGATGGACCTGACGCGTCGCCTCAAATATTCGGAGAACAGGACCGATGCGAGTACGACCGTAGCGAGGACGGTGGCCGACGTCTCCCCGCCCAACAGGAGGGAGAGGGTGGCCAATGCGCTGAGAACTATACCCCACAGGTGGAACTTCCGCTGGACGGCGAGGGCGAATTCCCCGAGCTGCTCCCTGCCCAGCAGTCGCGACGATACGGGCACCACGACCAGAACGTGGAAGAGCAGGACACCCATCCACATTCCGAGCAGGGCGTATCCGAGAACGGCGAAGTCAAATCTCTGAAACATGGGAGTAGTCGCTTATACGTAGCACCTTGGCCTTGCCCCTCACCTTGGCCCGCTCACCCACGAGCGAGTTCTCCAGTATGACGTCCTCCAGGAGGGTGCCGGCATCTACTATGCTGTCTCGGATGATGGCGTTCCTTACGATGGCTCCCTCACCTATATGCACGTTCGGACCTATAACGCTCCTCTCAACGGTGGCGGAGTCGTCTATATACACGGGAGGTATGACGACGACCCCTTCCCTCTCCCTGTAGTGGGAGTTCCACTCCAGCAGCCTCCTCTGGGAGACTATGGTCTGGTCCAAGGTCCCGCAGTCCAGCCACTCATCAACCTCAACGGCCCTCGCCTTCCAGCCCCGTCTTATCATCTCCCTCATGGCGTCGGTCAGCTGGTACTCCCCCTTCGTGCGTATGTCGTTGCGTATCACGTAGTCTATGGCCTCGTAGAGGAGAGGCACGTTCCTGAAGTAATATATGCCCACTATGGCCAAATTGCTCGGAGGTATCTCCGGCTTCTCAACCATATCAACCACGTATCCGTCCTTCAACTTCACCACACCGAATCTCCTCGGATCCTCAACCGCCTTAACGGCTATGAAGTCTCCGTCATCGGTGGCCTCCCTCAGATCCATCCGAAAGGGCGTATCCCCCAAGATTATCAGCAAAGGCTCATCCTCCCTCACCTTCTCCTTCGCCAAACCCACGGCGTAGGCGAGACCGAACATCTCATCCCTGCGTTGGATCACGAAATCCACGTCGTACCCTCGGGAGCGCACGTACCGCACTATACCTTCCCCATTCTCCCCCACGACGAGGACTATCCGCTCCGTTAAATCGCCTATCTGGTCAAGGATGTGGCCTATTATCGGCTTACCCGCTACGGGTATCAGGGACTTCGGTTTGGTCAGCGATAGGGGGCGCATCCTCGTGGCAAAGCCTGCCGCCGGTATGAGAACCTGCATAGCATGTATTCTATCGCCGAAGGGACTTAGAGCGTCAGGAGGTACCAGAGGAGGTCATCGTCGTTCCATGGGGGCTCGGGGGTTTCCCCCTCCCAAACGCTCGGGTCCCCCACCAGAATCGTCCGTCTTCTGCACTCCCCCAAGACGAAGACCTTCACCTTCTCGTTGGAATCCGGAGGACTTCCATCCACCGGACATATCTCAACGCTCACGAACCCATTACCGTACATGTATCCGAGGTCAAACGTGTAGGATGTGCTATCCACGAGGACGAGCTCATCCTTCTGGTACATGGCGGTGAAGGCGTACATCCGCAGGATGTACCGTTTGGCGCTCCCCCTCCAGACCACCCGCAGACTGTCCCAATCTTGGAGGTTGGAGTCGGGCTTGAGGATCTCGGTACTGTCGGGAACGCGCAGTTTCTTCAAGCTCCGGTTTATCCGGAGCCTCGCCTCGTACAGGGGTCCCTCAACGTCCGCCTCCAGTATCGCCACCGCCCGCGGGTCCATCATGTAGGAGTTGGTGTTGTAATCTACGTATCCGAAATGCACGCTCTTGCTGAAGGCGAAATCCCTACGACCGTAATCGGTGAGTATTGACACCTTCACCAGGGGCACCACCGTATCCGGAATTACGGCCGACAGACCCTTGCCGTCGGCCGATATGACGACCACTATTTTCTCGTAGGGCGGGGGGGATCTCCGCAGGAAAGGCACGGAGCAGGAGAGGAGAAGGAGGCTAAGGAGAGCCGTATATCGCATTTCGCAACCTCCTTGTGGCCTCCCGGGGATCGGAGGCGAGCAGAACCGCACTGACCACGGCTATACCGTAGGCCCCGGCTCGCCGGAGCTCGGCCGCTCGCTCCACGTCTATCCCCCCTATGACGTAGAAGGGTATCCTCAACCTGCGGGCGGCTTCCGCGATGAGGTCCAGAGGGGCGAATCGCTTGTCGGGTTTGGTGGGTGAAGGGTAGGGTGAGGAAAAGGCCACGTATTGGGCCCCCTCCTCCTGCAACCTTAGGGCCCTCTCAAGGGAGTCGTAGCACGACACTCCCACTATCCTCTTCTCTCCCAGAATCTCTCGGGCTACGGCGTAGGGGGTATCCTCCTCCCCTATATGCACGCCGTCGTAGTTGGATGCCACCTCAACGTGGTCGTTTATTATCAGCGGAATTCCAGCCCTACGGGTGAGGGCGAACACCTCATCGGCCACCGCCTTGAGAGTCGGAATATCCCACCTCTTCGCCCTGAGCTGAATCAGGTCCGCCCCACCCTCTATCACCTGCCTCGCGACCTCGGGCGTCCTCTCGGGGGAAAGGTAGGCATCATCCAAAATAACGTACAGTCTCCCGAGCATTCAAGTAAGGGATTATACGACGGACAGGGGAAACCGACAGCCTGCAAAACCGTTCAAGACTTTACATCCGGCACTCTGTAGATGCCACCTTAAAATTACCGTATGATAATCCTCCTCGCCGTTTCCGTGGAATTTGAGATAGTTGATGCGGTAAGGTGGTACGGATTGGATGCGGAGATGTCCGTAGATGGCAAGCCTTACGAGGTGCGGGGCGGCGTGCTGACTTTGGACCTCCCCGAGGGGGAGCATCGCGTTCAAGTTTCGGCTCCCTCCCATTCCCCGATTACCACCGTCATAAACGTGGGGGAAAATTCCCCCAAACGCTACCGCTTTCTCCTGTACCCGAAGGATCCGCCGCGTCCTCCGAAGGGGGAGAGGGGAATGGCGGTGTGGTACGGATGGGTGGTGGATGGCGGGTCTCTCCGACCCATTAAGGGGGTCGTCGTAGAGGTGGAGACGCCGTGGGGGACCTTCAGGGCGCGCACCGACGATGAGGGATACTATCGGCTAACATTTCCCGTTCGGCCGGCGGATGGCGAGGAGCCTCACCACGCCAAGGTGCGATTCCTCAAGGAGGGCTACACGCAACTCGTCAGGGAGGACCTCGTAGTTGAGGGGGTAAGGCGTCTGAACGCCACCCTCGTTGAGGGGAGCGGTAGGCGGGTGGTCCGGAAGGAGCACGGTCTCCTCTCCCCGAAGGAGCCCCCCGACGTCAAAAAAAAAGCACGACCCCCCAGAGCCTCCGATGAGAGGCTGTTGGCTACCCTTCTGATTCCCCCGACCACGATAAGGGTCGGTACCGACTGCGATTGCACCACCTGCACATCCGTGTCCGTGGTATCGCTGGAGACGTACGTCCGATTTGGGCTTGACGACGAGTGGATAGCCAGCTGGCCCGACCACTCTCTGCGGGCGGGGGCCGTACCGTACCGCAGCTACGGGGCTTGGTACGTGGCCCATCCCCTCACGTCATCTTACGACATATGCAACTCCACCTGCTGCCAGGTGTGGGACCCCTCGGACAGCTACGCATCCACCGAGGCGGCGGCGGTATATACGTCTGGAATAATGCTTGACGATTCGGGAGAGGTGGCTCGCTCCGAGTATTCGGCGGAGAATAACGACTGTGGATGCGGCGACGGATACTCCGGGGATGGCGTCTATTGGCCCTGCATATACGACCCCGTATGCTCCGGAGAGGTTTGCAACGGCCACGGCAGGGGTATGTGCCAGTGGGGATCGTCCCGATGGGCGGACTCCGGCTACACGTGGAAGTGGATAAACGACCACTACTACAATCCGGGGGGATACTATCTATCCACACCCATGCACATTACGGCCGCCTCCGTCTCTCCCACGGCCGTGTGCGAGGGAGATACCTTCCGCATAGACCTCAGCGTCGCGTCCTTCGCCGAGTACGAGCACACCCACATAATGCTCGGAGCGTCAATCTACAACGGTACGTTCTTCAGCGATCCCCAGAGGGATACCTTGGTGGTCATACCGCCCGGAACTACGGCCACATACCGACACTTCGTCGTTCCCTCCGGCGTCTCGCCCGGGACGTACGACGTGCTGGTGGCCCTGTGGTTTGACGTGGATGAGAACTCCCAGATAAACTCCGGCGACTTCTACATGTACTCCCTGTGGATTCCGGAGGCCTTGGAGGTATGCTCCGCCGTCTCCACACGGGAGGACAGGGAGATCATACTAAGGAGGGGAAACCTCTTCGTGGATGGGCGCTACGAGATATACACGCCCGATGGAAGGAAGATAGGAGAGGGCGAGGGAACCGTTCGGTTCCCCCGCCGAGGAATATTCTTCGTGAAGCGTGGAAGTCGCACGTACAGGGTGGTCGTACGTTAGCGGTTCTTCAGGGCGTCGCGAATCTCACGCAGGAGCTTGATCTCCTCCGGAGGCTCGGGCGGAGCGGCAGGTTTCTCCTCCTTCTTCTTAAAGAGAGGGGAGACGGCCTTCACGACGAGGAAGACGGCGAGGGCTATTATCAGGAAATTGACCACCGCATTTATGAAGAGACCTATGGACCATACCACGGCCCCAGCCTCACGGGCGGCCTCAAGCGTGGGATAGGGTCCGGGGGGATCTCCGGGCTTGAGGACTATGAAGAGGTTGGTGAAGTCGGTACCGCCGAGAAGGAGACCTATGGGGGGCATGAGAATGTTATCCACGAAGGACTTCACCACGGCTCCGAAGGCCATCCCAATTACGATACCGATGGCCATATCCAGAACGTTGCCGCGCTTTATGAAGTTTATGAATTCCTTCAACATAGCCGGGTATTTTACGGGATGTCGCCGGCAGGGTTTCAAGGCTATAATAGCCGGTGGATGAGAGACCTTCTCGCCGCCTTGAGGGAGGATCCCCTCAACGCCGTCATAACCGTACCTGACGTGGATGAGGAGCCGAAGGACGGCCCCCTCGCGGGGATGCCGATAGCCGTGAAGGACAACATCTTAACGGCCGGCATTCGGACGACCGCCGCATCAAAGATTCTGGAGAATTACATCCCCCCCTACGACGCCACCGTCGTGCGGAAACTCAAGGAGGCGGGGGCTGTGATCGTGGCCAAGAGCAATCTGGACGAGTTCGCCATGGGCTCAACGGGTGAGAATTCCGCCTTCGGTCCGACGAAGAATCCCCACGCTCCCGAGCTGGTTCCCGGAGGCTCCTCCTCCGGCTCCGCCGCTCTGGTGGGCTCCGGTACGGTACCGGTGGCCTTGGGAAGCGATACGGGAGGCTCCATAAGGCTCCCGGCCGCCTTCTGCAACGTTTGGGGGCTGAAACCCACCTACGGCCGGGTCTCCAGATTCGGGCTCATAGCCTTCGCCTCATCGTTGGACGTTATCGGTCCCATATCGTCCGATGTGGTGAATCTGGCGAGGGTGATGGAGGTGATATCCGGGTACGACCCCAACGATGCCACGTCCTTGGATTTGCCCCCCTTCTCCTACGATGAGGCCGAGAGGTTCGCCTCAAAGGAAAAGTTTCGCGTGGGGGTCGTAAGGGAGCATCTGGACGGCGTGGCGCCACCCATAAGGGAGAGGTTCCTCGCGTTCGTTGAGAGGCTTCGGGAGAGGGGAAACGAGGTGGTGGACCTGCATCTGGAGAGCGGAGAGTTCGCCCTGGCCGCCTACTACGTGATAGCCACGGCGGAGGCTTCCTCCAATCTCGCCAGATACGACGGCGTGCGATACGGGATACGGATTCCCGGTAGGGATCTCTTGGATACGTACGTGCGCACCCGCTCCCTGTTCGGTAGGGAAGTGAGGAGGCGAATAATGGTCGGCACCTTCGTCCTCTCGCACGGATACTATGAGGCTTACTACCTCAAGGCCCTCAAGGCGCGTCGTCTCGTTAGAGATGAGATTGACGGATGGTTCAAGAGGGTTGATGTGGTGATAACTCCGACCAATCCCGTACTTCCTCCGCCCATAGGGGCGGGTTTCTCGCCGGTTGAGTACTACAGGCTTGACACCCTCACCGTACCTTTCAGTCTGGCAGGCGTTCCCGCTTTGAACATGCCCCTCGGAGATTTCGTAGGCGTTCAGATAGTGGCGCCCTTCGGGGAGGACGAGAGGAGCGTGGGGTTCGGGCTCTATGCATCAAGAGCTCTCTAATCTCGCACTCTTCCTGCGGTCCTACGTATATGGCAAGTTCATCTTGGCCGATTTCAAAGCGTACGACACCGGCAAGGAGGGAGGGTACATACTGATCCTAATAGGCGATTACACGGATGAGGACGTGAAGGTGATAGAGAGAAACCGGCTCTTTCCGAGGACCATA
Organism: Thermotogae bacterium; assembly: GCA_013153965.1. Lineage (GTDB taxonomy): Bacteria > Hydrothermota > Hydrothermia > LBFQ01 > LBFQ01 > JAADCS01. Next base: position 36,053 of record JAADDJ010000016.1, on the reverse strand, counting down.
GTCTATCGCGACAGGGGGAGGCTGGCCGTCCATCTGATAGCGTACGAGAGACGGGAGTTCCCATGGTTAAACGTCGTGATGTTCGTCCTCACCCTCATATCCACCTTCTTCGCCGGGGCCCTGAACGTGGGGGCGGATCCCTTCGGATGGGGCATACTGGAGGGTTGGGTCTTCGCCCTTCCCCTCCTCGCCATACTCGGAGCCCACGAGTTCGGACACTATCTGGTGGCCAGAAGGTACGGGATACCCGCATCCTTGCCGTACTTCATCCCATTCCCCTCGCTCATAGGGACAATGGGGGCCGTCATACGCCTGAGGGGGATACTGCCGAGCCGGAGGGCCCTGCTCTACATGGCCTTCGCCGGTCCCATAGCGGGCTTCATAGTGGCTCTACCCATTCTGGCCGTAGGCCTATCCATGAGCCAGATAGTCTCCCCCCAACTTGGAGGCATAAAGCTGGTATTCGGCGAGCCCCTCATATTCAAGCTGATGGTGAAGCTCGTCCTCGGAGGAGTCCCCGAGGGCAAGGAGTTGCTCATACATCCGGTGGCCTTCGCCGGTTGGGTGGGCATATTCGTCACGGCCCTCAACCTCATACCTCTGGGCCAGCTTGATGGGGGTCATATCCTCTACGCCCTCCTCCCGAGAATCCATCGGAAGGTTGGATGGGCGGTCATACTGGCCATGCTTCCGGCTGGACTCCTGTGGAACGGTTGGTGGGTCTGGGCCTTCATAGGTATCCTCATGGGGCCGTGGCATCCCCCGCCCATCTTCAACGAGAGGGAGATAACCACCGCCGAGAAGGTCGTGGGCGTCATCTCCCTGTTGCTCCTGCTCCTGTCCTTCACCCTTGTGCCGATAAAGGTACAAACTTAGCCCGTTTGCAGAATTGTCGGCAAAATTCCCCCGGCCTCACCCTCATCGCAGTTAAAATGCCGGTATCATGACGGCAAAAGAGATAAAGGATAAGGCGATACTGGTTTTGATACTTGACCTGCTGATTCCGGGTCTCGGCCACATCATAGCATACCGTGAGATAGCGGAGGCCCTCAAGCGCACGGGCAAGAATCCGAACGCGGACCCCGAGGCCATAAAGCGCAACGGCATCATCCAGCTGGTCCTCTATCTGGCCGGCTTCATCACCTGCGGTCTCACGTCCATAGTGGCTTGGATCTGGGCCTTCATAATTGACACCCTGATGAACTACTACGGGGCTATGACATCCGTCCCGGAGGAGGATCAGAGCTCGGGCGGATAGATAAAGGGCACCCTAAGCCCCGCGAGATGTAAAAGGAGCCTCACTATCGTGAGGAGGGCGTACGCCAAGATTATGCCCTTGAGGAGTAGGAGCCTGCGCCGGAGCGGCAAAAAAGGCATCAGACCGAGGAGCAGGAGAGTCGGGAGCGTCAGAGGATTCAGATAGAGACTGCCGGCTATATCCCCCTTCAGCAGCGCCATGAGCGACCTGTACGTGCCGCACCCGCCGTCGGGTATTCCGGTTATGCTCCTGTACGGGCAAGAGTAGGGGATACCCATCAGCCGGGAACGCCGCTGACCTTACGGAATCTCTCCAACTCCCGGGAGAAGGCGTTGAGGACGTAGGTGAGGACCGCCGCATCATCAACGTACCCCACCAACGGAACGTAGTCCAGAAGGGCATCGGTGGGTATCAGGAAATAGAGGAGGGCAGCGGCGAGCGCGAATGTGGTCCTGCGCTCCAAGGCGTACTCACCCCTTAGGGTCATCTTGAGCATGTTCAGAATCAGACTCACGTCCTCAAGGATGCCATCCTTCCCCCTCTCCTTCAGGAGCCTATCAACCGCCCGAATAACCTCAACGACATCCCCCATGCCCCGTATGCGGGGCAGAACCATCTTGAGCAGCATCTTCCCCACGGTGGAATTTTAAAGCCGCAGTAAGCGCGCGTTCAAAACTCCCGTGTCCCTGTCCTCCACTATCCTGACGGGAACGATGCTCCCGACGAGAGCGGGATTTCCCTCAAAGGCTACCTTCAGGTAATTCTCCGTCGTTCCGTAGAGGAGGCCATCCTCGCTCTTCTCCACGTGCGCCCTCAGAACTTTCCCGATGAATCTCCTCCGATAGGCCCGGCGCTTGGATGCTATGACTTCCTGAAGGCGACGGATACGACGCTTGCGGACCGGGGCCGGTACCTCCCTCAAGGTGTAGGCGGGAGTTCCGGGACGGGGTGAGTACTCAAAGGCGTGGATGTACGCGAAGGGGTACGCCTCCACCAGGCCTAAGGTCTGGGAGAAATCCTCCTCCGTCTCGCCGGGAAACCCCACTATGATGTCCGTACCGACGGCGATGTCGGGAATGTGGGAGTATATCATCCGAAGTTTCTCCTCGTAGAGGCGGCGGGTGTAGGGCCTCCTCATGGCCCGCAGTACGCGGTCGCTCCCACTCTGAACGGAGACGTGAAGGTGGGGGCAGACGTTCGGCCTCTCCACCATCACCTTTAGAAGTCTCTCGGACACGTCCAGAGGACTTATTGAGGATATCCGAAATCGCACGTCCGGGTACCTCTCGGTGAGGACGTCCAAGAGGTAGGCCAAATCCTTGCCCCACTCTCGTCCCCAGTCTCCTATCTGGGTCCCGGTGAGGGTTATCTCCCGGGTGATTCGGGAGAGATTGTCGGCGTCCTGTAGGATCCTCTCAAGAGGTATGGACCTTGAGGAACCTCTGGCGAAACGTATGATGCAGTAGGAGCAGACGAAGTTGCAACCCTCCTGAACCTTCAATATTCCCCTCGCCCTCGTAAATGTGTCTATGGGAGAGAGCGTCTCTATGCCGAAGTGCCGTAGGACGTCCTCCATGGAGCCGGAGAGGTGGGCCTCCTCGTAGGGATTGACCTTGGCGGCACATCCGGTGTATATGACCTCTTTCCCCCTCCTCAAGTGCCTGCGCACCTCCCGCCGACTCTCCCTCTCGGCCTTGTGCGTGACGGCGCACGAATTTACGATTACCGTATCCGCCTCCTCCGGACTCTCCACGATGGAGAATCCCGACCTCCTCATCTGACTCTTCAAAAATTCCGTATCGTACTGGTTGGTCCTACATCCGAATGTCTTAAAGAAGACCTTCCTCCCCAAAACTTCCAATTTTAAGGTAGAGCGATTAACCTAAAGCCGCCAGGGCGACCTCCGGAGCGGGCGCGTTGGTCTTGACCGCCCCCGGATGAAACTGGGTCCTACTCGCCTCGTATCCCCCCTCGCGGAGGCGACGCACGACCGAGCGCACCGACGGGGTTGAGGGAAGGCGCAGGTCGCTCAGGATGTAGTACATGGGGGCATCTACCTCTCCGCCGATGAGCCGCAGGCTTTTGAGAGCCTTCTTCCATTTGAGATTCCGGGCTACGGATTCCATCTCGCGGAGGAGAGCCCTGTCGTAGAGGGGGCCTATCCACAGGGGGCCTACGGCCTTCGCCTCCTCCCCGCACACCGGGCAGGCGCTCTCGGGCCTCTCCGCCGTGAAGTACGTGCCGCAGCCGGAGCACCTATGCACGTATCCTATACCCTCAGCTCTCCTCCTATCCTCCACCTGCACCAGGAGCCGATGGGCGTAGCCCTCGTAGTACGTAAAGAGGGGCCTTGCGTACATGTTGAGATGGTTCGCCGCACTCCACACCGTGTATATGAGGGTGCGCGCCCCTAACTCCGCGTGGCTCTCCCACCCTCGGAGAGGTATCCCGTAGAGTCTCACGTCATCCCCCCTCCTCCTCCCCGCCAGCGTGGCCGTGTCGGTTGATGTGATGTATATGAAACCGCCGGGACGGACGAGACTCAAGGCCCCCACCAGATAGGGGGATGGACTCCCGAAGGGGTCCAGGTCCACCCAGTCGTACCTCTCGCCGGAGCATGCGAATCTACGCCAGCCCGTCAGAAAGTCCTCAACGCTCAGGGTCAGGGTGTCAGCGGGAAGCTCTTCCCGAAGGTAGCGGTAGAGAAGCTCGCACAGGAAACGGCGGTTCCCCTCATTGACGTGGTGTCGCCTTAGGGAAAGATGGCGGGCGTAGAGGAGGGTCCGGCTCCCCCCTCCGGCGAAGGCCTCAAACAGGCTGCGAACTCCGAGGACCTTGGCCGCCAAGACCCCAAGTCTGCGAGCCGTCTCCCCCTTCGGATTGTGGAATGAGAGCCTCTCAATCTCCATCTTCGGATATCCGTACCATCACCTTGATCACGTCCGGATGGCGGGCCAGATCAAATCCCCGAGATATCTCACTCAAGGGTACGCGGGCGCTGACGAATTTGGAGGGTCTAACGCTCCCCTCGGATATGATCCTCAGGGCGAGGCGGGTATCGTCGGGTCCGGCCGAGTAGGAGGGGATCAGGGTTATCTCGTCAAAGTAGAGACGGTTGAAGTCCAACGGGACGTTCCGGCCGGGGGGTAGGGGGGCGAAGAGAATCACACTTCCCCCCGGTTTGACGAAATCCAATCCCGATAGGACTGCGGAGGGGGTTCCGGGATTTACGAATACCTTGCGGAATCTCCTGCCCTCCAACTCCTCCGGCAGATGGGCCCGGATTCCCCATCTCTCTCGCGCCATCTCCACCCTGCGGGGATTTATATCCACACCCCAGACATCGCCTCCGAACAGGGTTGCCACCTCGTAGTTGAGCAGGCCCATGAAACCCAACCCCACCATCAGAACCGGCTCCCCCTTCACTATCTGGGCCCGTCTTACCGCCTTCACCGACGTGGCCAGGGGCTCAACCAGAGCCGCATCCTCGTCCGACACGTGGGAGGGAACCTTCAGGACATCCACCTTCCAGATATGCTTCGGAACCCTCACGTACTCGGCGAATCCTCCCGGCTCAACGCCTCCCCTCCTCCATACGGGACAATGCACGTAGTCGCCGAATCGGCAGTGGTCGCACTCCATACAGGGGGCGTGGTGATGGACGACCACCCTCTCGCCTACGGAGAATCCCTCAACCCTCTCCCCGACCTTCGCGACGGTGCCGACAAACTCGTGTCCGGGCGTGTAGGGGGCCTTGCGCTCCACGTACCAGTCCATGAGCTCCCCCGTACATATTCCGCAGATTCGCACCTTGACCAGGAGGTCCTCCGGTCCCACGGAGGGGAGGGGTACCTCCTCAACGCGAATGTCCCTGGCGCTCCTCAGTACGGCCGCCTTCATCCTTGAGTAGGATAACGTCGGTCCCCTCGGGACGCGGTATCACGAGGGAATCCCCCAAGGGGAATGCCCGAAGCTTCTTTATCTCCTCAACGATGCGCCTCGGCCCTCTAACTTCGGCTCGGAGGGTAGTATCCTGCAGTATCACTGGAACTTCACGGGTTATGATGCTGTCTATCATGATATGGACGACGACGCTCTCGGGGGACACGTCGGAGAGCCCGAGACCCTCGGTGAAGACCTTCACGGTCGTCTTGAAGTCCCGCTTCCTCCCGGTTATGTCAATGGGATAGGTGGGAAGTGAATCCAAGCTCTCCACTATCACCCTCGGTCCTTTAACCTTCACGTTGCCCTCAACCTCCCAACCGTAGAGAACGAATCCCCTCTTCGGTCTTCCCTTTATGGTCGGGGAGACCGCCACGGTCTTCGTTATCTCCTCATCCAGCTTGTATCTGACGCCGTCGGTGAGAAGGGGAGATATGGAGACTCTGGCCTTGGGCATCAGATGGGCGGTGTCTATGGGTAGTATCCCCTCGTCCTTACCCTCCCCCAGATCATAGACGAGCTTCGGCGAGAACATCCGGAATCGCAGGAGATTGAATCCCGTCCCCTTCACCTTGAGTATCACCGTGTCCGTGCGCTCAACGAAGGCCTTTCCCTCGGGCACGTTTATGAAGACCACGGGAACCTTGACGATCAGCTCGTACTCCCGGCTCATCTTGGCGTAGAACCATACGGCCAACGCTATGAGGAAGGCCACGAACAGCTCCTTCAGATTCTCACCCTTCATAGTTGAGCAGGTCCTCCAAAAGTCCCTTCAGCTGCGGGATGGAGAGGTTGGTGTATGGCTCGCCGCGATGGAATAGGGTGATGCTGCCCTTCTCCTCCGAGACGACTATGGCGATGGCATCCGAGACCTCGGTTATACCGGCCCCCGCCCTGTGGCGGGCACCTACCCCCTTTATCCGCACGCTCATGGGCAACATAACGGTTGATGCCACTATACGGTTCTCCTTGATTATCACCGCCCCATCGTGGAGGGGGGACTCCTTGGTGAATATGGCCACCAACAGGGGTGCGGATAGGTACGCGTCCATTATGGTACCCGTCTCCTCGGCGTACTCCATAAGGGAGACCCTCCTCTGTATGATTATCAGCGCCCCCAACTTGCGACGCCTTATCTCCTCTATGGCCGTCAGAAGCTCGTTCAGGGGGACCTTCTCCGGGGGCAGGAAGAATCGCAGGAGGGGGTTGGAGCCTATCTCTATCAAGAGTCGCCTTATCTCCGGCTGGAAGAGGATTATCAGAGCCACTATACCGAAGGCCTTTATGGCGGATATGAGGAGTCCGAGAGCCACCAACCCCAAGCTCTCGGCTATGAAACCCAGAAGGAGGAGGACTCCCACACCCATCAGGAGGATGATGGCCTTGGTGCCACGCAGGACCCTCAGAACCACAAAGACGATGAGGGTCATCAGGGCGATGTCCAACAGGTCTATAGGTCCCACGCGGAAGAATCCGAGGAGTTTCAAGGGGGAATTGTACGGGGGCGGAATGCGCTCCTACCGACCTTTCACCAGCCGCCTGTACCGGGCCTCGTAGAGGGCCGCCTCGTAGGTCATCCCCTCCATCTGGTAGAGGTGGGCCAAGAATCCCAACGCCCTGACCTCACCGACCTTCAGGGCCAACTTGGCGAGCCTCTCGGCCTCATCCGTATCGCCCAACTTCAGGTGGGCTCGGGCTGCGCTTAGGAGCATTCTACCGTCCATGCGGCATCTGCCCCTCACATCCTCAAAGTAATCTATAGCCCGCTCGGGATGGCGGTCGCTCAAGAATCTCAACTTCAGTTCAACCAGCCTGTGGTCGCAGGGAAGGATCCCCAGAAGGCTGTCCAGAGCCCTCGCCCCCTCCCGCGCGTCCCTGCGGAAGATGGTGGCGACGTAGTTGTAGTGGTTATACGTGCGGGATATCTCAAGGGCTCCTCTCACCGGCCTCTTCAGGTATAGGTAGGCGGTGGGTACCAGCAGGAGGAAGAACAGTCCCCAGAGGAGCTTCTCGTGGAATCTCTCCCGACTGGCGACGAATCCGGCTATGAGACCCAAAGGCACGGCGTATATGAGGGCCTCCTTCAGTCCCAATATGATCGGTATGAGGATGAAGACTCCACCGGTGAATAATCCCGAGAGGATCCTGCCTATCCTGAAGCCGAAGAGGGTGTAGTTTGTGCGGACACCGAACCTCCGGTCCCCCTCGTAATCTTCAACGTCCTTGACGCCGAAGCCGAATGCCACGCCCACGACGGTAGCCAGAGCCACATCCGTGGGGTAGGCGAGGAGGGTCTGACCCATCAGCCAGAGGGAGGCTCCCACGTACTGACAGAATAGGGCTATCAGGCCCAAGGTGAGGGTGCCGAGGATGTGGAACCGCTTGGTCCTTAGGGGAGGGGCGGAGTATATCCACGCCAGCCCCAGCAGGGCCAGCCCCAAGATGAACGCGTCCCATCCCAACGACAGGAGGGTAGCCACCGCCATAACGAAGAGGATGGCTGCTATCACCTTCGCCTCCTTGAAGCTCATAACCCCCTCCGACAGGGGGGTGGGCTTGCGATTCACCCTGTCAATCTTCAGGTCGTAATAGTCGTTTATGAGGACTCCGAAGTGGTGGGCGAAGGTGAGGCCCAGAAGCAGTCCCGCGAGGGCCACGTAGTCAAAGGGGTTGGAGAAGGGATGGGGCCACAGATGCCCCCCCAGCTTCCACCCGAGGGCGAATCCCACGACGCCCATGGCCAGATAGAAGGGGAGCTTCTGCAGCCTCAGGCTCAGGACCTTCACGGCCAGGTCCCGCCTGTAGGCGAAGAGGAAGAGGACGAGTCCCAAGGTCAGGGCGAATATCTCCAAGATGGCGTACCGCATGGTGTCGTCGGGTATCAGGGATGTGGCACCGTAGGTGAATATGTCCTTGCGACCGGTAATTCCGGCCATAACTCCGGGAAGCGAGCCTATGAACATGAGGATGAAGAACGTTCCGGCGGCCGTGAGTACGGCGGCCGAGAGTTTCCGGGTGTGGAAGAGGACGTAGGCGGCCATACCCAGCATGGCCAAAGTTATCTCCAGCCTCATGCCATAGGTTATGCCGCGAAGTTCAACGAAGGGGTTGAAAAAGTTCATCAGGACGTTGGCGGCATCCGACCAGGTGAAGATGTAGTGCAGCCTGTACCCTCCCCCCATCAGCGCATCAATCAGGGGTGGGAGGACGATTATCGGCGAGAAGGTGGCCACGAAGTTGAAGGCCTTTAGGGGCGGCCTGCGGCCGAAGAGGGTCAGGATGAGGGCCAGCCAAACGAAGGCGGCGAAGTAGAAGGCCCCCTGATGGAGGAAGAAGAAGAGGAAGGATTTGAAGAGGGTCATCTGGAAGTGGAGGTTTCGCATGAACTCAAAAGTCCCCTCAAGTATCCCCCGGAAGGTTATGGCCACGGGTATGACGGCCAAGGCTAAGAGCGGGTCCTGCTCCTCAACGTAGGTTATTATCCGCCTCACACCATCTCCTCCTTCTCGGAGAATACGACGTCGGCATCGCCGTAGAGCTCCTCAAGGGAGTAGAATGCCCTCGCATCGGGCAGGAAGAGATGGGCCACCACGTCCCCCATATCCACCAGAACCCAAGAGGAGAGCTCGCCCCCCTCAACCCTGCCGCCGAAGGCGGATACGAGCCTCTCGGCCATATCCAGAAGGTGGTCCGAGGTGTAGCCCGTGGCTATGACGAAGTACTCTGCTATGGCCGGATTGATCTTGCGTATGTCCAATATGACCACATCCTCGCCCGCCGCCTCACGTATCAGATTCAGAATACGCTGAAGATTCTCCGAAAGCACGCCGAAATTATAGACTTGAGGGTCGCGGGGGTGGGAGTTTTCTCCCACCCCCCTCATCTCACTTCACCACCACTTTCTCCACATGACCCCTGCCGACTACGAAATAGACTCCCGGCCCAAGGGAGGGTACATCCGAGAACCTGCCGTGGAAGATCCTACGGCCATCGGCGGAGAATACGCTGACCGTCTCGTCCCGTGAGAAACTTCTCCTCTCGCTTACGGCGAGCTCATCATCCTCGCCCAGAATCTTACACTCGGGCGCATCCGTAGATACGTTGTAATACGCCCAAAGCTCGTTGGAGGCGTTCCATACGATCACTATATCTCCCCGTCCCAAGGTGTCTCTCTCGTCCAGCAGGCCCACCCTCAAGCCGTAAGGATAGGGCCTCCCCCCGGAGCAGTTGTTGCCACCGAACTCAATCGGGTGGCGCTCCCAAGTCCTCGCCCTCATATCCACATTCTCGTACCAGACGAGGGTAGCCCCATCACCCGTGGGACATGAGGTGGCCGCCACTATATCCACATCCCCATCGCAGTCTATGTCCATTATATTGACCCGGCTGAAGGGGATCCCGAAGGAGCTGTAGGCGAAGTTGCTGTCCAGAACTACCTCCGTCCAGCTGCCTCTCTCGTTGTAGAAGATGCTCACCTTCTCACCCGCCGCGGCTATATCCGGCGCCCCGTCATCGTCAAAGTCGTAGGCCACGATGCCTTGGAAGGGCTCGGTGCTTATGACCTCGGGGGGTGTCCCAAGGAAGGGCCTTATGTAATGGACGACCAGACCGTTGAAGCTGCTTGAGGGGGAGCCGCTATAGTTGGAGCACGCCGCATCCGTGTAGCCGTCTCCGTTGAAGTCCCCTATGGCTATGCCGTCCCCGCAGTACCTATTCGTGCTGTCAAGCAGACGGGTGAGGGAGGAATCCCGCAGATTGTAGTAGGTTAGGGCACCCGCATAGTCGGTGAAAAATACGAGGTCCCTCGTTGAGGTTATGGAGTTGGGGATGGCGTCGTAATCGTAGAAGAGGAGACTCTCGTTGTACGGTCCCACGTAGCCCGGCGACGTGAGGATGAGGGCCTTGTGGCCGGACCAGTGGGTGGTCGTCGCGAAGTCAAGGATACCGTCCCCGTTTATGTCCCCTATGGCGGTTATCCCGTAGGTGCTGGTGTCCGATATCTTGACCTCGGTAAAGTTGCCCGGAATCCCGCTGTCGCTCTGAAGCAGTACGTAGGCGCCTATCCTACCCGAGGCCCATATGCCGAAAGGTATGTCCCTAAGACCGTCGCCATTGACATCAACTATGGTGAGCGGCTCGTCCGTCACCAGCTGCATCCTATCCAGTGTGTCGGAGGACCTATGTATTAGACACCTGCAGAATGTTTGGGAGCCGCTGGTTATGGTATCGCAGCTGGAGGGGCACGTTTGCCCCTCCACAACCCCGAATCCGAGGAAGACCATGGCAATCGCCGCTATCAGCTTTCTCATACTGCGACGATGATATTCACGAAGACCGCCGCCCCATAACCCTCGTTGCCATGCTCTGGCAACGGACCGCTCGGAGGCCTACGCCTTCACGTTATCCTTGAGAAACTGGGCCCAAGTGCCCTCCTCATCCGAGAGGAAGGTGCCGTAGCGGAGGGTGATGAAGGCGTCGGTCGGGACATTTTGAATCTCCCCAAGTCGGCTCAGATACTCCTTGTACCGCCTCTCCGGCGAAGGGCTCTCGGGGAATATGATCCGGGCGTAGCGGATGCCGCCCCGGCCGAAGATCTTATGGAAGGCGAGGACTATGTTGCTTCTCCTCCACCTCTGGACCCGCACCTCCCTATCCCCACCCATCAACCTCAACCTTCCCGCGAACGATAGGTAGGTCTCCCGATTTACCCGCTTGGAGACGTACCACCATAGGGCGTAGTATCCGAAGGGCTCTCCGGGGAGGCGGGTTATCCTCTCCCCGTTTCGTACCGCCCTCGCGTGGCGCATCTGGATTGAAAATCTCGGAACGGATGGGAGGGTGGGCTCCACCCCCGTGAAGGGTAAAAGGTATATCTCCGAAAGTTTGAGCGAGAGGAGGTCCCCCAGCTCCCGGGCTAACCCTCCGGCGAGGGCTATTCGGGATGGATCCCCCTCCAGAAGGCCCCTGAGGAGCGAAGCGTCTATCCCCCATCCCAAGAATCCCCTGCGGAGGGACTCCTCCGTTATGCTCTCCAATAGCCTCACGCTCTCGTCGGTGAGACCGGATACGGCGTAGTACAGGGCCTTGAGATGATCCCTGTAGAGGAGACTCATCCTGTATGGGAGTTTAGGCGGCAGACTCGGCCGCTCGCCCATCAGTATCCTCACATACTCACGGGCGAAGCCCTCAACGTTGTAGGTCTCTACGGTTTCCTTGGCTTTATGAACCTCACCCAATATGGCATGCACCCACACCCTCTGGGTGGGTGTAAGGCGGGGAAAAATCTTTAAAAGGCGGTCAATGCGAAGCATCCGAAGATGGACCGGTACGCCTAAGACCTCCGAGTTCGGGTAGTTTCCGGCGAAACGTCTGAGGAGCCTCCGGATGCTCCTTATCCTGCGCATCGTGGTCAGGACGTTTATGAGGGTCTCAAAGGCCCGAACATCCCCGTCTTGTCGGAACCTCCTTGCAGCGATTCTCAGCGCCCCATGGACGTCGCCGGAGAAGACGTACCTGTCTATAACATCCACCGGTGGTATTTTAAGGCAGATGGATAAATCGTCTTACGACCACGCTCTCTCCGATACGCAAGAGCAGGACGTACGCTCCGGTGGGCAGGTCCATAACGCGCTCGTGGCGTCCCGGGGGCAGGTAGCCCAAACTAACCCTGCGCAGGAGTCTGCCGTCGGGCGAATAGACGTCGTACCCCACGTACGAGGGCCGCCTCAGGATCACCGTGATCCGCCGGCCGTCGGTATGGACGGCGAAATCTCCATCTTCGGCGTCCTCCGAGAGGGAGAGGTAGGGGGGCAGTTTGACCAGAAACCCATCGCTCTCACCCGGAGTTCCCAATATGAGCCTATCCGAAAGGAAGGTGGAGGGATCCTCCGTGGCGCCGACCACTACGGGATCCCCATCGCGCCCCAGCACGACAGCCGTCGCCGCATCTACATCCTCACCCGCGAGGATAACGGTGCGCACGGGCATCAGGGAGTCGGGTGTTAGGAGACTGGCGAAACCCTCGGAGAATCCCAGAGAGCCCAATATTACCCTATCGGGAACGAAGCTGCTCGCATCTCCCACCTCCCCCACCGCGATCACGCCATCGGGGGATAGGGCTATGCCCTGAGCGTAGTCGGAGGCGTTGCTCGCCAGAATTGATGTGGCTATATGCTCGGAGAGATTTGCCGAGAGTTTGCTGACGAAAGCATCGTTGTAGCCGGGAGTGCCGAAGAGCCTACGCTCCGGGGCGAAGTTGCCGGAATTCCAAGTGTTCCCGACGACGATAACCTCACCCGAGGGGAGTACGGCTACTCCATGGGCCACGTCGTAGCTGTCGCCGGTCAGGAGGGCGGTGGAGATGTGGGTCGTCAGATCCCCCGAGAGCTTACTTACGAAGGCTTCCAGAGATCCCGGAGTTCCGTGAATGATCCTCTCGGGTGCGAAATCCGAAGAGTAGGTTGAGCCCACCGCCAGAATATTCCCGAGGGAATCAAGGGCCAAATCCATAACCTGATCCGGAAGGCTGCCCCCCAAGATGGCGGTGCGTATGTGCGTTCGCAGGTCCGCGGAGAGCTTGGTTATGAAGGCATCATCCGCGCCGGGCGTTCCGAAGACTACCCGCTCCACGGAGAATGTGGAGTAGTCGGAGGTATATCCTCCCACCACCACGTTTCCGGAATCGTCCAAAACTACCGAGTAGGCGAAATCCGCCCATTCGTTGCTCGCCAGAAGGTCGTATCGTAGAATCTCGGACAGGTCGGACGAGAGGAGTACGACGAAGGCATCGTAGCCTCCCCGCGTCCCGAATATCGTATCAATCGGGGCGAAGTCGGGGCTTAAGGTGGCGCCGACCACGATTATGTCCCCGGAGGCGGTGATGGCCACGTCGTAGCCGTAATCGTTCTCATCCCCTCCGAGTATGGCCGTGGCTATATGGGTCGTTAGATCAGGCGACAGTTTGCTGACGAACGCGTCGTAGTTGCCCCCCACTCCAAAGAATGTCCTGTCGGGGGCGAAGTTATCGGAGTTGTAGGTCTCACCCACCACCACGATGTTTCCCGAGGAATCAACGGCCACGGCGGAGATGACATCATCGGCACTTCCGGCGAGTATGACCGCAACGGGATCTATCACGAGGGTGTATTGTGGAGCGTACTCGCCCACGGAGAATCGTATATCACCGCCGCTTACGACCGCATCCACCGGGATCTCCAAGGCGCCCTGGTACGCTCGGATGCTCGCGATTTTCACTCTCTCGCCTACGTATATGCCGTCCGATCCGACCCTCAGGTCGCCCCCGTGTATGCTCATCCGTACATCCCGCGGCTTTCCGCCCGGTCTCACGAAGAATTGGATCTCAAGGCCCTCTTCCGTCGGGGTTATGGCGGCGTCTATGTTCGGATAGACCTCCTTGAGGAGGACACGTCGGTAGGTAGGGACGCCCCCTATGGAGATCCTTCCCTTGAAGTACGAGACTCTGGCTCCCGTCGGTAGATCCCCGACTATGAATCTGGGCTTGGAGCCGAAGGAAATGCGCACGTCCCCCAAGACGACGGTGCCGTCGCTCAGAATGGCCATATCCGAAGCCGGGACGGTCTTAAAGAGCACACCGTCGCCGTACTGCCCGACGTTGGGAACGAACTCCATGGCGAATCCCGACAGCACCATCCACATCATACGAACGAATTATAAATCCGGCTGGAGACCCTACCACCAATTCCATCGGCGACTTTTATTTACCCCTCTATAATACCCCCCATGTTCCTCCTCGCCTACATAGGAATATCCAAGGTTTCACTTGATACGCTTGAAGGCAAGAACGTCATAAGGTGGGCGTACTCGGAGGTGCCCATAGACTCGGTCAAGATATTCAGGGCGGACGGTGAGCACCCCAAGGAGTCCCCTCTGCTGCTGGGCGTCTTCACGGCGCAGGATACCCTCTTCGTTGATACGTCGGGAAATCCGGACGCGGAGTACGTCTTGCGCACGTTCGTGGGTAAGGACAGCAGCGACACCGACTGGCTCAAGGTGGGCTCCACGGTGGAGATATCTCCACCGAAGAAGGGGGCTCCTGCTCCCAAGGAGGAGAGGGCGGCACCGAAGGAGGAGAGGAGGGGCGGAATACACTCCTTCTTTGACGTTAAGAAGACGAACATACTGATAGCCCTCCTGCTCTTTACGGCCATCTTCTTCTGGCTGCTTGAGATGGCGAGGAGGAATCCGAACGTCTTCATAAGGCGCATAGCCGGGCTTGACGTCATAGACGACGCCGTGGGAAGGTCGGCGGAGATGGGCAAGCCCATAATGTTTACAACCGGTATAGGGACCATAAGCGACCTCGCCATACTCGCCGGTATAACCGTACTGAAGCAGGTGGCAAAGAGGGCGGCCCTCTACGAGGTCCCCGTACTTGTCCCCAACAACGACCCTCTGGTTTTGGCGGCGGCCCGTGAGGCTGTCAGGGAGGCGTACATAGAGATGGGACGTCCGGACCTCTACAGGGAGAACGACATCTTCTTCCTGACCACCTCCCAGTTCGGATTCGCCTCCGGAATGAGCGGGATGATGAACCGTATCAAGCCCGGAGCCGTCTTCTTCATGGGGTACTTCTACGCCGAGTCCCTGATATTGGCGGAGAACGCTTACGTGAGCGGAGCCATATCCGTGGCCGGTACCGTCTCCATAGACCAGCTGCCGTTCTTCATCGCCGCGTGCGATTACACCATCATAGGGGACGAGCTCTACGCGGCTTCGGCCTACATATCCAGAAATCCCCTTGAGGTGGCCGGAGTCAAGGCGGGGGATTGGTTCAAGGCCATGAGCATAATCTTCATCCTGATAGGGGTCGCTCTGGCCACGGCCGCCCAGCTCTTCCCCGAGGTCAAACCGCTGTACGAGGGCTACAGGCAACTCTTTTCCATAGGGAGGTAAAGGATGCAAAAGCAGGGACCCATAATAACCGTAATGGTCACGTCAATCCTGACGGCGTTGCTCTTCTTCGTTCCCCAGTTTGAGACGTTCCAAACCTACCTTCTCTACATAAGCATAGTCATCTCCGGTTTCGCGATGCTCATAGGTATGGACAGCCTGATCCTGTTCCACATGCGGAGGGTCCAGAGGGGAGAGCAAACTTTCTACAGCGCCACCCTCCTGTTGGCCTTCTTCATCACCGTGGCGTGGGGTATATTGGATTGGGTCAGGTTCGGCTCACCGTTTGACCCCAAGGCCTCGTTCCTCTGGCTCTTCCGGAACGTCTTCCTCCCCCTTGACGCCACGATGTTCTCCATACTGGCCTTCTACATAGCATCGGCCGCGTACCGCGCCTTCCGGGCGAGGAACACCAACTCCTTCCTCCTACTGGTCTCCGCCTCCGTCGTGATGATAGGGAGGGTCCTCTACGCGCACATCCTGTTCCCCATATTTCTGGGCGTCTTCCTCCTCCTCATGGCCCTGTGGCTCTGGAAGACGAGCGCTCGGCTCTACGGCGGTGAGAAGGCCGTCCGTCTCGCCCTCGCCGGGATAATGGTGGCCGGCGCCCTCGTACTCGTGATTCCGCCCGTTTTCTCCAAGGTGGGGGGGATCATTTACGACCTGACCGACTGGATCCTGAACGTTCCCCAGAACGCCGCCAAGAGGGGTATGATGCTCGGGCTAACCTTCGGAAGCGTCGCCTTCGCTCTCCGGATAATGTTCGGAATAGAGCGCTCTTGGACGAGGTAGTATGCTTCGCAGGGACGTTGAATTCAAGGCGGCCTTCACGGTCTCCCAAAAGCCTTATAGGGCCAAGCTGGACCAGAACGAGAGTCCCTACGATCTCCCCGACGACGTGAAGGCCTACCTGTCGGAGAGGTTGAAGGAGGCCTCTTGGAACCGTTATCCCCAGCCGGCGACCTACGCGGAGGTGAAGGAGACCTTCGCGAGGGAGATGGACGTTCCGGCCGACAACGTGGCCCTGACCTTCGGTGGGGATCAGACCATCCTCTCCGCCTTCCTCGTCGCCGGCGGCCCCTCATCCAAGGCCGTGGTGTTTGAGCCCACGTATCCCATGTTCCGCCACTACGCTCTGGCCACGGGAACTCCCACGGACTTCGTGATCCTCGGGGAGGAGTACTCGCCGTCCCCCGATGACTTCAAGGGGAAGGGGTACCGGCTCATAACTTTCGTCTCCCCCAACAATCCTACGGGAAACCTCATAGACCTGGACGTCCTCCGGGAGGCTTTGGAGACGGGCGCTCTCGTCTTCGTTGATGAGGCGTACTATCCCTTCGCTCGCGTTTCGGTGTGGGACGCCTTCAAGGATTATCCCAATCTGATGGTGGGGAGATCCCTAAGCAAGTCCATGCTCGCCGGTATGCGAATGGGGTACGTCCTCTCGTCTCCGGAGGTGATAGCCGCCGTGGAGCATATGAACTTCGCTCCCTACAACCTGACGCATCTGCATCTGACTCTGTTCCGGGAGTACGGTGTGATAAAGCCCCATCTCAACAGGGGCGTTGATACGGTCATAGCCGAGAGGGAGAGGATCTTCCGCTTCCTCCGGGATGTGGGGCTGAATCCGTTCCCCTCCTTCGCGAACTTCGTGATGTTCAAGACGGAGCGCCACCGCGACCTTTACAATTTCTTGACGGATTTCGGAGTCAGGATCCGGGACGTCTCGGGGCTTCCGGGTCTCTCCAATCATCTTAGGGTCACCGTGGGAAGACCCGAGGAGAACGCCATCTTCATGGAGGGAGTTAGAAGATTCCTCGGTCTATAATCTCCACCGTAGAATCCCGGCCCGTATGAAATACAAGCGCATCCTTTTGAAAGTCAGTGGAGAGATATTGGCGGGGACGCGGGGGTTCGGTATGGACGCCTCCGTCCTCAACACCCTTTCGGATGAGATCCTTGAGGTGCATTCACTCGGCGTTGAGGTGGCTCTGGTCGTCGGCGGGGGGAATATACTGCGTGGGACACAGAGTGATGCCTTGGGCATTGACAGGATAACGGGGGATTATATGGGTATGCTGGCGACCGTCCTCAACGCCCTCGCCCTCCAGAGCGTTCTGGAGAAGAAGGGAGCCCAGACGAGGGTCATGTCCGCCATAGAGGTTGAGAGGGTGGCGGAGCCTTACATACGCCGTAGGGCCATAAGGCATCTGGAGAAGGGGCGCATAGTCATATTCGCGGGCGGGACCGGGAATCCACTCTTCTCCACGGACTCGGCCGCCGCGCTCAGGGCATCCGAGATAAACGCCCACGTCATACTCAAGGGTACCAAGGTGGATGGGGTATATACCGATGATCCCATGAGGAATCCGAACGCCAAGAAGATAAAGCGACTGAGCTACACGGACTTTCTGGTGAGGGATCTTAAGGTTCTGGACGCATCCGCCGTGGATATCGCCCGACAGTCCGGTATTCCCATAGTGGTTTTCAACCTGACCAAGAGGGGGGAGCTTAAGAGGGTCATAATGGGCGAAGATGTGGGGACTGTCATCGCCGCGGAAGAAGTCGCTCCGGTTTGAGGAGTCCTTCCACCACCCTCCCCACACCGACGAACTCTCCATCCACGAATACCCGGTAGAGGCCATCCCCCGTGCGGGTACGCACTCTCCCCCCGTTTAGGAAGAGCCTTCCCTCCCTCCCGGAGATCTCCAAGGCATCCATCCAATACAGGGCCCTCTCCGGCGATATGAGGTCCGAGGTCTCCACCTCATCCGGATGCTTTGCATCCTCCACCCGGAAATCCCCTATGGCCGTCCGTCTCAGCATCGTCAGATGACCCACCGTACCCAAGGCGCGGGCTATGTCCCTGCCCAGAGCCCTCACGTAGGTTCCACGTCCCACCGAGCACCGGAATGTGATAGTATCTCCCTCTAATGATATCAACTCCAGCGACTCCACATGCACCTTCCGAGGTCTTACGTTGAAATCCTCACCCCTTCGGGCGAGATCGTAGGCCCTGCGCCCTTTGACTTTCAGGGCCGAGTATCTGGGCGGGATTTGCTCGTACGTCCCGACGAACATCCTTAGAACGCTCCGAACTTCCTCCTCCGATAGCACCGGGACGTCCGCCCTCTCAACGACCTTACCCTCCACATCCAGCGTGTCGGTCTCCTCCCCCAGTTTCAAGGTCGCCACATACTCCTTCAAGAGATGGGCGAAGAAGGGGAAGAATCGGGTGGCCCTCCCAACCCCCACCAGCAGCAGACCGCTCGCGAAGGGATCAAGGGTACCCTCGTACCCTCCCCTTACCCTCAACCTTCTCTGCACCACGTTCATCGCCTTCCGCGAGGGCCACCCCTCCGGTTTATCTATCAGCAGAAAGCCGTCCAACTACCGTATAACTATCCTGTGTAAGCCGTCGCCGACCTTGACGATATACACGCCCTTGGAGAGGGAGCGCAGGTCAATCGTCTCGGTTCCCTCAACTCGCACGCTCATAACGGTTCGGCCGCTCCGGTCGTATATGGAGACCACGGTCGGAGCGGAAGCACCCACAAGGAGTTTGCCGTTCTCGTACTTGAAGGTTGTTGAGACGACGTCGGGTTTCTCGGAAACGTCGGTGGGGTCGTCGTAGCCGAGCGGACAGGTACCCCAAGCGTTTATGTGGCAGGAGTAATCGCCGACGGCGAAGGCCAAAGATCCGCCCAGCTTGAGGACTATCACCTCGGATGTGATGGAGTAGGGGGTCGGACCGTAGCTCCCCAGAGATGTGAGGCTCAAGCCATCCAGAAGGCTCACGTAGTAATCGTTGGTGATCTCCAGAACGTCCGGGAAGAAGTCGCCGGTCAGGTCCACCAGAGTGGGGGGATAACCCAAACCGTCCCCGCCGTTGACGCCGAGGCCGCTGGTGTTCGCCAGCAGGGTTCCGTCAAGCCCCTTGTAGATGTAGAGATCCCCACCGTGGTTCATCCAGACATCCACGAGGCCGTCCCCGTCCTTATCGGCGAGGGCGACGGGGGAACCGTCGGTGAATCCGCCCACACTCCACATATTGACCCATCCGAATATGAAGCCCCTGTACTTATACACGGCGATGGACGTGGGGGTGGGCACCGCCACCTCATCCTTACCGTCCCCATCCACGTCGCCCAAGGCGATGGTGTAATCGGGATAGAGGGTGAGGCTGCTGGGCACCCCCGCGGAGAAGCTGCTGTGGAGGGTGCCGGTGAGGGCATCCAGAACGTATATCTCACCGTTGGCCAGAGGATACAGCACCTCCTCAAGGCCATCCCCATCTATATCACCCAGAGCCGGAGCGTAGGCGGCGGCGGGCAGGCTGTAAAGCCAGAGGGCGGTGTAGGTGGAAGCGCACCCGTCTATGGCGACCGCCTCCGTGCCGAACGCGGTATATACCTCCGGGCACCCGTCCCCATCCACGTCCGCTATAGCCGGCGAGGCATCGCGGGCGTCGGGTTTGTTGTACTGATAGATGGTGGCTCCGGTGCTCAAGTCAAGGACGCTGAAGTACGCGTACCCGTTGGCGAAGACCTTGTCCCGCGAGGCGGCGGCGGAGGCTATTCCCGGCCCGGCGAAGTAGTCCATGCGATTCTCCCAGAGGGTATCGCCGGTGATTCCATCTACGGCCATAACGCCATAGACGCTGGAGGACTGCTGGGTGCCGATGATATCAACGCCCCCGTCCCCGTTGGCATCCTGACCTATGATACCTTCATCTATGGACCCATGCACCACATCGTACATGTGGGTGATGGATGCGCAGTTGGCGGGCCAGACGTAGTATCCGGTGCGCTTGTAGTCGTGCCTATACTGCGGCCACGCGGAGTTGTCAGGCCCGTACAAACTCTGTATAAGTAGAGCGCTAAGCATAGCCTAAATTATACGGTCGTCGCCTCGCCATGTAAAGGGGGAACTTTTCATGACCTCTCGGGTCAAGATTCCGCCCTTAAAATAGCATCGCTATGGCGGACAACGGTAAGGAAGACCTCCGGAAGGATAACCTCACCAAGGAGGCGGTGATAGGGGTTTTGAAAGATATCTACGACCCGGAGATTCCGGTCAATATATGGGACTTGGGCCTGGTGTATGCCCTTGAGCTGGACCCGGAGAAGAAGAGCGCGTACGTTCTGATGACGGTCACGGCGCCCGGGTGTCCGGTGGCCGAGCCTCTACGTATGATGGTGGAGGACCGGTTGAGGGCGTTGGGCTTTGAAGATGTTAAGGTTGAACTCACGTTTGATCCCCCTTGGTCAATAGACCGCATGACCGAGGAGGGTAAGGAGGCCCTTCGGGCTCTCGGGTATCCTATCTGACGAGTTCCACCGCCGAGTACAACCTATCCCTATCCCCTCTACGGTGAGAGGGGAGGAGCGGATCCTCGTAGGTGCATGCCGGGGGTGGCACCACCCTCTCAACCCCCCACCTCCTCAAGGTTCGCAGATTGTACTCGTAGAGATCAAGCAGGTACTTTCCGTTCCCCTTCGGCTTCAGAAAGGCGCCGAAGTACCTCCTCAGGTCCTCCCCCACCTCGTAGCATCTCCCGCATATTCCCGGACCGAAGGCAACGGTGATGCTCTCCGGTTGAACTCCCCACAGCCGGTGCATCAGGGCCAATCCCTCGCCGACGATACCCTTGACGCTGCCTCTCCATCCGGCATGCAGTATTCCCACTGCATTCTCGGAGAGGAGGAATATGGGATAGCAGTCCGCCGTCTTAACTCCCAACACCACCCCTCTCCTATCGGTGATGGCCCCGTCGCCTATCTCCTCCTCCTGCCCCTCATACACCACCACCCTCGCCCCATGGACCTGCCTGAGCCGCAGATGGAAAGGTACGGGTTTCCTACTCACCACCGCCCTCGCGAAATCCACCTCCAAGTGGAAGTTTCCGTCGTCGTCCCTTCTCCACACGGCGTTTAGTATAACGGCGCTAACGGATGGTTATCTTCCTCTTCGTCTCCCCTCCTCCGTGCCTCATGCGTAGCAGGTATATACCCTTGCGGAGGTTGGGAATCCTCAGAACTCCCGAGAATCCCTTAAGGTACCTGTCATAGACCTTCCGTCCGTCGGCGGTGTAGAGCTCAACCTGCAGGTCGGTTTGACCCTTGACCCTTATCCGCACCTCGTTCCCCACGACGGCGTAGTTCAGATAGCAATCAACGAACCTCTCCTCGGTACCCAGCTCGGAGTCTCCCTCCGGTCCGAGCGCGAGACCGCATATCACGTCTATTCCGGGGTCCACATTCACCGCGGACACGGAGTAGTTTGATGGGGTGTAGGAGAAGGAATACACGTTCCAGCTGCCCGACTGCGTCAGGGAGACGGAGGAGTTGGATATCGGATAGGAGCGCCAGTAGCAGGTATCAACGCCTCCCGAATCGGCGGCCACCAAGGCGTCGTAATCGCCCACGGACCACGCCGGATTGTCCGTATATCCCGCCACGTAGGGGATGTTGTTGTCACTCAGGTCCATGGAGCGGCCGCTCTCAACGCCGGACGAAAGCAGATAGCGGAACTTCTCAAGGTTGCAGGTCGCCTTATCAAAGGCGGCTATGAAGAGGTCGGAGTTGCGGAAGAATCCGGTCATCCAGTAGTAGTTGGGCCCCTCAACCACATCTACACCCACGTCGTGGGAGGAGGTGTAGAGGACGCGGGCGCACTGCACGCTCCCGTTGCTGCGGAACTTTACGAAGAGGGCATCCCTGCTGTTGCCTCCGGGACCGTCTATCTCATCCGCCAGTATAAATCCCCCGTCGGACGTGGGTTTGGCCCATCCGAAGAACTTCCCCCGACCGTCGTCGTAGTACGTCCTCGGATATCTGCGCTGCCAGAGCAGATTCCCGCTGCTGTTGAACTTCCCTATCCATATCTCGTAGAAGCTCGGAGCGATTAGGACGTAGTTCCCATCCGTGGTCTGGATGGCGGTCGTGGCGAGCTCCCAGTTGGCCGTGCCTACGGGTTTTATCCACTGGAGGTTGAGGTACGCGTCAAACTTGGCTATGAAGGCGTCGGACTCGGAGACGTCGCAGTTCCCCCAAGAGTCCGATTCGTTGTAGGTCATGTACCCGGCGGAGACCACGCCCCCGTCGTTCGTGGGCCACACGTTCAGTATGCGGGTTTGGCGACCGTCCGCGTCGCACGTCCATGACGCCGAGGGGTCAAGGTGCCTGCCCCGCAGGAAATTCCCCGTGGAGGACATCTGGATGAGGAAGCCGTACAGGGGGGCGTAGCAACTTCCCGCTCCGGCCCCGCCATCGTAGCACCAGGTCCCGCCTACGGCTATGTTGCCCGTCGTCTGCCACGCCACACCGTAGGCCCAGTCATCCCGACCGCTGGAGTTTCCTATGACCTTCTTCCACTGGGGTACGGTGGGGACCATGAGGATGAAGTCCTCGTCGTTTCCACTTATGGAGTAGCTGATCGTAAACATCAGGAGGACGGGCAGGGTATCCCCCCTGAAGTCCAGTCCCCACATCTGATCATAATCGGGGCCTCCGTAGGTGGCCAACCCCGCCCACGTCTGGGCCCCCAGCGTTGAGGCTGCCACCATGAGGCCGAGAGCGCTAATGGAGTATCTCATAGGCCTTCACCCCCTCCTTCTCAAGGATCCTCTTCAGCGATAGGGTATCCAGAACGACGTTGGATTTGGTCCATATGTACAGGGCCCTCTTCCTGTAAGAGAAGGTGAGGCGCTCAATTTGGCCATCAAAGCTGGTCCATACGGTCCGTTTCAGATTCTGAACGCAGTGGGAGCACCGGATGAAGGCCGGGTCGTTTATGACCACGGCCCACCAGTTATCCGGCTTGCTCATGCCGTGCGGTACGGCTATCTGGGAAAGTATAAGCGCCAACATGGGCTTAATTATACGGTTGAAAGAGGACCGCCCGCAAGTGGGCCTACGAGCGTATAATAAGCCTCTCATGAAGGTAGAGAAAGGCAAAGTCATAACGTTCCACTACACCCTGAAGGACAAGGCGACGGGAGAGGTGATAGAGACCAGCAAGGATGGTGAGCCTTTGACCATACTGGTGGGAGGCCAACAGATAATACCCGCTTTGGAGGAGGGGATGATGGGGATGGAGGCTGGCGAGAAGAGGGATATAACCTTGAGCGCGGATGAGGCGTACGGTCAGCGTAGGGATGAGCTGGTGCAGGTCGTTCCCCGTCATCTCTTTGGGGATATGGAGCTGAAGGAGGGTATGGTCCTTGAGGCGAACACTCCGGAGGGGCCCATACGCATGCAGGTGTTGAGCGCGAACGAGAATGAGGTGGTGGTTGATATGAACCATCCCTTGGCGGGTAGGGACCTCATATTTGAGATTGAGCTTCTATCCGTAAGGGATGCCACTCCGGAGGAGTTGGAGCACGGGCACGCCCACGGCGACGAGGGGCACCACCATCACTGAGCGATGAGGAGGCTTGGGTTTCTCCTCTTGGCCTCTTTGGTGTCGCTCGGATGCAGGTACAGGGGGCTACCGGAGGGTTTCTTCGTATATCCCATAGAGGAGGGGGCCGTCTGGTACTACGAGGAGGACGTCCCCCCCGACTATCCGGACAGTCTCCCGGTGCCCTTGGACTCAATAGTCGTTCTAAAGGAGACCCTCATCACCGTCCTTGACACCGCCGATGGGGATGTGATTCCGGTGGAGGTGAAGGCTTGGCGTGTCAGAAAGCAGCACGAATCCTCATACGCCGGTCTGATAACCGATACGAACACCGTATTCTTCCACGGCTCCTTCATAAAGGAGTGGCTCCCCACGGAGGGTCTGTTCCCCGACAGCGTACCCTACGGGGACCGCACCATATACTTCACCTATACCGACGATAGCGTTCTGGTCAATTGGCTACCCCTGTACGTGAGGCCGGGGATAGAGTGGAAGATGACCCGGAGCCGGGGCAGCATCATAATAGGGGAGGATACCTGCGCCCTCGTCTTGGACGTGTGGGCCATAGCCAGAGGATACGAGGATATAGAGTACGACCCCACCTACGACAGATTCGGAGGCAGGAAATACTACGAGAAGTCCATCCGGGTTGATTACTACATCAAGGGAGGGATATGCAACCTGGACGTGGAGATAACCCTCCTGAAGATATGGTGGAAGAGTGGAGTGGGGCCCGTTAAGAACGTCGCCCTGACCTCGTCGGACAGCCTCGTGACCTATCTGGTGGGTTTCACCCGTTGATGAGCGGGGAGCTCTTCAGGAAGTCCTTCCATCTGCTGGCATTCTACTATGCGGTCCTGCTCTACCTGACGCGGGACCCTCTCATCACGTGGGGCTCCTTCCTATACGTCGTCTCCCTTGACTACGCTCGCCTCGTCATTCCGGAGTACGGGCGTCTATACTCGCTCTTGGAGAGGATAACGGGCCCTTTCATGAAGGATAGGGAGCGCTCGGACCTGAGCGACGCCTCCAAGATGACCCTGGGTGTCGTCCTCTCCCTCACCCTCTTCGGCGGTTGGGCCCTCGTAGGTCTGGCCATATCCATAGTCGGGGATGCCCTCGCCTCCCTCGTCGGGCGCACCTTCGGATGGGGGCCCCTCATAAACGGGAAGACCATATCCGGATTCTTGGCTTTCCCCCTCTGGAGCCTCGTTGTGGCTTGGGCTGTGGGAGGCTCCCCACTGACATTCGTCGCCATAGGCGTCCTCGTCGGCACTCTGGAGATCCTCTCGCTGCGGTGGGAGAATACCATCTTGGGAGTGTGGGCCTCGGCTCTGGTGTATCTGGTGCATCCTTGGGCGTAGAATATCCGCATGCTTCCCGTAGCCGATTTCCATCAGGACAACGTCTTCGTAGATGGGATACTTGAGAGACTATATGAGGCCGGATACAGGTTGGTGGTGGGGGCGGCCTGGCCCCTCCAAGGGGGAGAGATATGGGACTATGATCGCACAGTTGAGGGCGTGAGATGGTTTTTGGAGGAGCTGGAGAGGTCTCCGAACTCTCGCCTCCTGACCGACCTTCAGGCTTGCGATACGCGCCATATGAATCTCATCGTGGGGTTGGAGGGGGGATATCTGAATGCTCTGGAGGCCTACGAGAGGCTCTACGATATGGGCGTGAGACTCTTCACCCTGACGTGGAACGTTGATTCGTCCCTAAGCACATCGTGCTGCGGTGAGAGGAAGGGCAGAGGGGGTCTTACGCCTCTGGGAAGGGAATTCTTAGCGTGGGCCAAGGGGAGGGACGTTCTGGTGGATATAGCCCACGCGTCCTACGACGCCATGTACGAGGTCATGGAGAGCGGTGTGAAGTTCCTATACTCCCACGGAGGGGTGGTTGAGAGCCCCGATAGCCAGCGTCTCCTCACCTACGATATCGCCGGTGAGATAATAAAATCTGGTGGAGTGGTGGGTGTGGGGTACGGCTCCATCTTCTTCGGGGATATAACCTTGGAGGACCTGGCGGAGCGGATAGTTGAGCTCTACGGGAGGTTCGGCGGAGGGATAGTCTCGGGATCCGATTTCTTCGGGCTCGGCGGGAGCGAGTATCGGGGGATTGAGAGGGTTGAGGACATACACAACCTTCTCCGCCTCCTGCCGGAGGATATCCGGGAGAGATTCGCATGGACGGAGGCCCAAAGCTTCCTGAGGAAACCCGTCCCATAGAGCCACCTCTCGGGGCTATAATAACCGTAATGGTGATCCTGCTACTTCTGAACCAGGTCAATGAGGATATCAACCCTCCGGAGCACGGCGAAACCGTAAAGAACGCCTACGGTCTCTTCGTCAGCGGATACTACGGGAAGAGGATGGGGAAGTTCGGCGTGGGCGGAGGGCCCATGGTGGCCATAGGCAACTGGTACGAGCCCTTAGCCTTCCTGATAACGGCCCACGGCATATACTCCCCCGACAGCGGTACGGGTTTCTCCTTGGACTTCTCAACCCGCATACCCGTACTGGGACAGAGGGAATTCTCCAACACGAACGGCACGTTCGCGTACCTGTCCTTCGGCCTCGGAATAATGGGCCTTCCCGGGATAGTCGGCGACCAGTTCAACTTCTACAAGCTCCGTCCGGACGTGATGGTGGGCACCGGCTTTGAGTGGGCCATAACTCCCGAGCTCTCAATCCTCGGGCAGGTGAGGTACGATATTCTGGGCGTGAGGGACTGGATAAAGGAGAATGTGGTCGTCGGGCACCTGGGGCTTCTGATATACGGCCGCTAATCCAGAACCTTCACCTTTGAGCATACCTCCTCCACGTCCCGGAGGTTTAAGGAATCGGCCTTCAGGAAGCTCCTTATAACCCGTCTCATCTGGGAGCGGGGCACGTCCAGATTCATGTCGTGGAAGACGTTCCTCTCCTTCAGCTTTACGGCGGGGACGTATCCGAACCGCTCCCAGAGGGTATCGTCCTTGAGCGTGGCGTAGAGTTTCCGGATGAAGGTGTTGGCCTTCATCCTGTCGCCGTTTTTGGTTAGGACCACGTCCGGACCTGAGAGGAAGAGGACCTTCTCCCCCCTCCGATTGAGCAGGGGAAGGAACTTCAGGGCTATGCCCTCCCGCTCTATATAGGGGGCGTACGCGCTGGTCCCGGGAAGGAGGACGATGCGCTCTAAGATCATATCCTCCTGCGCCCTGTAGGGGGACGAATACACCCTGACGTAGGGTCTGTGGAGAAGCTCGTAGTAGAACTTTCCAGCCTCAACGCACGCATCCTTCACGTCCATCCCCTCGGACACGAATACGAAGGTGAAGGCCGTCCATAGGGTGGATGACACGTACATTCCCAGCACCACATAGTCGGTCTTGAGGTCAAGGAGAGATGTCAGGGGGAAGGTCGTATCAAGCCCGAGGCTCAGGGCGAGGGGAACGTTTATGTAGAATCCCACGAAACTCTTGAAGAGGGGCCAGCAGTACTTCTTGCCCTGAAACTCACAGTACCCCTTGAGGACGTGGGGTGTATCCACCGGGACGATGCGCCCCCTCTTGTAGAGCTCCTTTATGGTTGAGGGGTAGGTTATCGCCACATCGGGTAGATCCTCGCTTTGCAGGAGGGAGTCCTCCAACTCCTTTATGGAGGAGAATGCCTTGGGAACCACGGAGAAGGGTAGGTCCCTCCAGAGATGGTTGAGGAGATTTCTGAAGTGGTAGTCATGAATTTCGCCGAAATAGTACCACAGATTTAACTCCTGCCTGCCGCACGATGGAATTAAAACCCCCAAGATTGCGAAAAAGGCCAACCTTTTGAGCGAACCCATAGTTAAGGATTATACGTCCGGACGGACCGGCCCGGATCCTCCCAACCGTCCGTATAATTCCCGCCTTTGAAAAGGACAGCCGAATTCGTAGGCTCCCACGATAGGGTGGTGGTGGTCTCCCACATCCGACCCGACGGGGATGCCGTCGGAAGCGTCCTCGGACTGACCAACTTCCTGAAGGGGGCCGGAATTGAGGCCTACCCCGTCCTCAAGCACGGGGTCCCCACCGTATTCTCATTCGTCCCGGGAGCCGACGAGGTCCTCACCACCCTACCGGAGGGGGACCTTTACATCTTGGTTGATGCCAGCGACTGGGAGAGGACCGGCTTTCCCAAGCCCGACGCGCCCGTCGTGCGATTTGACCATCATCTGACCGGGGAGAGGTACTCCCAATATGACCTCCTTGACGAGGAGGCGCCGAGCGCCACATCCTTGATCCTGCGCTTCCTCCGGGAGTGGAACGAGGAGGGTATAGATGTGGATGTGGCCCTACCCCTGTACGTGGGTCTTCTGACCGACACGGGAAGTTTCAAGAATCGTGAGGGGACTCGGGCCTTTGAGGATGCCCTCTATCTGGTCGGGCGCGGCGTCAATCCACGCAAGGTGGCGGAGCTCATATTCCGTGAGAAACCCATAGAGATGTACCGTCTCCTGTCGTTGGCCCTGAAGACCCTTAGGGTGGTTGAGGACGGGAAGGTGGCTTACATGGTGGTTCGGCGGGAGTTCTTTGAGGAGGTGGGAGCTACGAGGGAGCACTCCGAGGGCTTCGTGGAGTACCCCCTATCCGTCAGGGGTGTCGTGGTGGCGATGAAGGTGGAGTGGGACCCGGACGGATACTGGAAAGTAGGACTCCGCAGCAAGGACGGCGGGCCCAACGTGGCCGCCATAGCCGAGAAGTTCGGAGGAGGGGGCCATTACTTCTCGGCCGGATGCCGCCTCTTCGGAACCGAGGAGGAGGTCATAGCCGCGCTGCTGGCCGAGATAAGGAAGGCTCTGAATGGGGAAGTATAGGTTCATAGACCGCCTGTCCATAATCGTGGAGGGTGGAAAGGGTGGAGATGGGGCCATACACTTCAGGAGGGAGAAGTACATGCCCAAAGGTGGTCCCGACGGCGGGGATGGGGGCAGAGGGGGGAACGTGTATCTCGTCGGAGACCGCTCCCTCTTCTCGCTGCTGGATCTGAGGTACAAGCGCCACTACAAGGCCGAGGACGGCCAGCCCGCCCGCGGGGACTTGAACGGCCGCAAGGGGAGGGACCTGTACCTGCGGGTTCCCTTGGGAACCATCGTCGTTGATGAGGATACGGGGGACGTTCTGGGGGAGATAGTGGAGCATGGGCAGAAACTCCTCGTCGCTCGGGGAGGTAGGGGCGGATTGGGGAATCGCCACTTCGCCACGCCGACGGACAGGTCCCCCTCAAAGAGAACTCTGGGGGAGCCGGGAGAGAGGCGGAGACTGCGCCTTGAGCTGAAGCTGATAGCCGACGTCGGTCTGGTGGGCTTTCCGAACGCCGGCAAGACGACCCTCCTGAATGCCCTAAGCGGTACCAGCGCCAAGGTGGGCGATTGGGAATTTACCACCCTAACGCCGAATTTGGGTGTCCTATACACGCCGTATTGTCGCATAGTGATAGGCGACATACCGGGAATAGTTGAGGGGGCGAGCGAGGGTAGGGGATTGGGTTTGGAATTCCTCAGGCACATATCCCGGGTCAAGGTTCTCCTCTTCGTTCTGGATGCGACCAGGTCCCCCAAAGAGCAGTACGAGGCCCTCCTGAGGGAGTTGGAGAGCTACGACCCCGACCTTCTCAACAGACCCCGGATAGTCGTTCTGAACAAGATTGACCTTCTGAACGAGCTGCCGGACCTCCCGTTTGATTACCTGCCCGTTAGCGCCCTCACAGGGGAGGGTCTGGAGGAGCTGCGCAAACTCCTTATGAAGGTGGTATGTCCCCTGAAGGAGCGGGAGCGGAGGAAGGAGGCGGATGATTGAGATAAGGGACCTGACCAAGCGGTACGGAGGAAGGGTAGTCTTGAGCATCCGCGAACTCTCCCTGAAGCCCGGAAGGTACGTCCTGCGAGGTCCCAACGGCTCCGGAAAGACCACCCTCCTGCGGATACTGGCCGGCCTCATAAAGCCCTCTTCGGGGGAGGTGAGGGTTCTGGGCGGGGATCCCTACGGGGAGATGAGGATAAAAAGACTCATAGCGTACGTGGGGCACAGGACGGGCCTCGTTGAGGACCTCAACGGGCGCGAGAATGCCACCCTCCTCCTGTGCGGTCTCCTCGGATGCGAGCGTTTGGGACCGTTCATGGATATGGCCCGGAGGTTGAATTTGGAGCACATACTGGGGCGGCCGGTACGCACCTACTCAAAGGGGGAGAGGACGAAACTGTCCGTGGCCATAGCCTTGGCGAGCGGCAGGGAGGTCCTTCTGTTGGATGAGCCCTTCGCTCCGTTGGACGTTCCCTCACGGGAGACTCTGGGTGATATGCTCGGAACTTGGGAGGGGAAATTCGTCATAATTACCGCCCACGGCGAGGTTCCCGATATAGGCGGGAGAACCATAGAGCTTGGGCGAAACCCCCATCGGCCGTATAATTGAAGGCGATGAGGGAGGCCATCGCTGAGTTCAAGGCCTATCTGGTGATGAGGAACAGCTCAATAAACACCCTCAAGGCCTACGAGCACGACCTGAACCTGCTGGAGGCCTTCCTCAACGATAGGGGGTACGACTTCAGGGAGTTTGGGCCCAAGGAGTACGATGAGTTCATAAACTTCCTGATTAACAGGGGACTGTCCCCATCCACCCTCCAGAGGGTGGCCGCCGCCATAAAGTCCTTCTACAAATTCTTGGCTCTCTACGACTATCTACCCTACAATCCTCTGGAGGATGTATCCCTGCCTTCGTATGAGAAGCCGCTCCCCAAGGCCCTCTCCTACGAGGAGGTCATGGCCATTTTGAACGCCGTTGAGGTGAAGGATGAGTTGAGGATGCGGGATAAGGTACTTCTGGAGCTTCTTTACGCGACCGGAATCCGCATATCCGAGGCTCTCTCCCTCAACTCCCTGGACGTCTCCGTGGAGGGGCGATATCTCAGGGTGGTGGGGAAGGGGAACAAGGAGCGGATAGTGCCCTTCCACGGTCGCATGGCCAAACTCTTTGAGGAGTACCTGCGGGGGGCGCAGCCCAAACTGAGCCGGGGAAGACCCTACCTGTTCCCCAACTCCAAGGGGGGTAGGTTGAGCAGGGTCGGAGCTTGGAAGATAGTCAAGCACTACGCCGAGAAGGTGGGGCTGTCCCACAAGGTCCATCCCCACGTATTCCGCCACACCTTCGCCACCCACATGCTCATAGGTGGGTGCGACCTACGAACGCTTCAGGAGCTTCTGGGCCACACGTCCGTCACGACCACCGAGAGATACCTGAAGGTCTTCCTGCCGCAGATATACGAGGTCTATATCACCAGCCATCCTCTGGCCAAAGTTGAAGATTAGACTCCTGCGAGGCTTCGCGAACATGTACCTTCTGGAGGATGGGGGGGAGGTCGCCGTGGTGGACCCCGCCTCCCCTCCCCCGCCCGACATCGCGGATGTTTCCTTCATAGCCCTGACCCACGGCCACTTTGACCACTACATGCATGCGGACGACTGGAGCAAGGGGGTCCTGGTGCATCCGAACGATGTACCCATAATGGAGGAGGCGCCGGATTGGGTTATGCGGCACTTCGGCATACCCGTACCACCTCCTCCGAAGATAGATGGGTACCTGCGGGAGGGGGACGAGCTCAGGCTCGGTGGAGTCGTCCTCTCGGTCTGGGAGATACCGGGCCATTCCCCCGGGAGCGTGGCTATAGTGGGGGACGGTTTCATCCTCACGGGGGACCTCATATTTGAGATGGGGGGTGTGGGTAGGACGGACCTTCCCGGCGGGGACGAGCGGCTGCTCTGGAATTCCATACGCAGGGTCCTCTCTCTACCCGATACGACCTTAGTATATCCGGGACACGGCAACCCATTCACCGTAAGGGAGGCGAAAAGATGGTTTCGTGTGTAGTAGTTATTCGGGACGACCTTACCACGGAGGAGATACGGGGCTACGTTGAGCGGATAGACCCCATAATGAAGGTTCTGGAGGTGGTGGAGGCGGGCAGGTATCCCCGCAGAGACGTTCGTCCAGACCTCTACGTGGCCATCGGAGGGGACGGCACATTCCTGTGGGCGGTGCGACTGGCCGACGGCGTGCCCGTCGTTGGATTCAAGCGGGGACGGATAGGCTTTCTGGCCACATTCACGTTGGCGGAGATTGAGGACGTCCTGAGGCGCATAAAGGAGGGGAAGCTCAAACCCGTTGAGAGGATACGCTTGAGGGTTGATGGGCAGGATGCCCTAAACGACATAACCGTCAATACGACCGCAGCCCGAATGATAGAGATATCCTTCAAGGTGGATGAGCAGAGGGCTATAACCTTCCGGGGGGACGGCCTCATAGTGGCCACACCCACCGGCTCAACGGCCTACAACCTCGCCGCGGGGGGACCCATAGTCCTTCCGGATATACCCGCCTTCGTCATAACTCCCATAGCCCCCCATAGCCTGTCCCTGCGCTCCATAGTCGTCAGCTCCAAGTACGACATAAAGGTGAAGGTACGATTCCGCCACGACAGCCTCCCCCTCCTTTCGGCCGACGGCATCTCCGTCAGACATCTGCGAAACGGTGAGGAGGTGATAATAACGAGGGGGAAACCGGCCCTCCTATACACGACTACGGACTTCTTCTCCAACCTCTTTCGTTATCTCTCCCATCCCTGAAGGCCCCTGCTGCCGTAAAATATCCACATCATGAGAGTTCCGGAGGATCTGCTTTACACGAAGGAACACGAGTGGGTGAAGTACGAGGACGGTGTGGCAACGGTGGGCATTACGGATTACGCGCAGGACCAACTGGGAGACATAATATACGTTGAACTTCCGGAGGTGGGACGCAAGGTCAAGCAGATGGAGGCGGTCGCCACCATAGAGGCGGTTAAGACGGCCGCCGACGTTTATGCCCCCCTCTCGGGTGAGATAGTGGAGATAAACGAGAAGCTCTCCGAGAAGCCCGAGCTCCTCAATCAGGACCCCTACGGCGAGGGATGGATGTTCAAGCTCAAGGTTGAGAATCCGGAGGAGCTCAAGTCCCTCCTCTCGCCCGAAGAGTACAGGAAGTTGATAGAGGGTTGATATGCGCTACCTATCCCTGACCGACAAGGATAGGGAGGAGATGCTCCGCGCGCTGGGGTTCTCCTCCCAGGAGGAGTTGATGCGGGATGCGGTGGGCGACGCCGCTCCTTTCATGGAGCCTCCGAGTATCCCACGCATGGACGAGAATGCCCTCTACGAGCACATGCTCAAGCTGGCGTCGGCCAACAGGTGGAACCTGAAGATATTCGCCGGAGGCGGAGCCTACGACGTATATACCCCATCGGTCGTAAATCACATACTTCTGCGCTCGGAGTTCTACACGGCCTACACGCCCTATCAGCCGGAGGTGTCGCAGGGTACCCTCCAATCCATGTACGAGTTCCAGAGTCTGATGGCCGAGATAGCCGCCATGGAAGTCTCCAACTCCTCCATGTACGACGGGGCCACATCCTTGGCGGAGGCTATACTCATGGCCTTCCGCCTACGTAAGAGGTACAAGGTCCTCCTTCCCAAATCCCTCAACCCCCTCTACAGGAGGGTCATAGACACCTACCTTCCGGACTTCGCCCAGGTGGAGGAGTACTCCTTCACGACTTCGGGAGAGGCGGACTTGCCCGAGCTTCTCTCCCTGATAGACGACGAGACCGCCGCCGTGGTCGTCCAATCGCCCAACTACTTCGGAGTTTTGGAGAATCTCCGCTCTTTGGCGAGCGCCGTGAAGGATCACGGGCCACTCCTCGTGGTGCATTACGACCCGGTGGCCGCCACCATTACCACGCCTCCCGGAGAGGTCGGAGCCGACATAGCGACGGCCGAAGGCCAAGTTCTCGGCCTTCCCGTGGGCTTCGGAGGCCCTTACGTGGGGATAATGGTCTCTTGGAAGAGGTACATACGCCAGATGCCGGGGAGGATAGTTGCCGAGACCACCGACGTTGATGGCAGAAGGGGCTTCGTCACGACCCTGCAGGCCCGGGAGCAACACATACGCCGGGCCAAGGCCACATCCAACATATGCACGAACAACCAGCTGATGGCTCTCGCCGTGGCCGTATATACGTCCCTCCTCGGCAGGTCCGGGCTCGTTAAGGTGGCCAAGACCACCTTCGCCAAGACCCAGTACTTTATAAGGAACCTCCCGAAGGGGTACGAGCCCGCCTTCGGCGGGACCCACTTTAGGGAGGTCGTGCTGAGGGCACCCCGGCCCGCCAAGGACGTTATAGAGGCGGCGGCGGAGAGGGGCTTTCTGGTAGGCCCAGCCGTCAGCCCCTTGGGAGAGGAGCATCTCCTCGTAGCCTTCACCGATAGATACACCAAGGAGGACATAGACGCCCTGCTGAAGGTCCTCGCCTCCCTGTAGGATGC
The DNA here is from genome assembly GCA_013153965.1 of Thermotogae bacterium. Taxonomy (GTDB): domain Bacteria; phylum Hydrothermota; class Hydrothermia; order LBFQ01; family LBFQ01; genus JAADCS01. The sequence continues at coordinate 2,151 of JAADDJ010000016.1, read as the reverse complement.
TATACCGCCGTGTCCTCACCGCTCTCGGGCCCATCCTCTTCCTGCTGTCCCTGCTTCTGCCCGTAAGTAGGCCCATAGCAGCGACAATCGGTACCATCCTGTGGATGGCCACCTGGTGGGTGGGGGAGGTCATACCCCTCGGCATAACCGCCCTTCTGCCTCTGGTGATAGCCCCTATCTTCGGGGTCGCTTCGGCGAAGGAGATAGCACCCAACTACGCCAAGTCCCCCATATTCCTCTTCTTGGGGGGCTTCATGCTGGCGATAGCCGTTGAGAAGTACGATATACACCGCTACGTGGCCACGCGTCTTCTGCGACTCTTCGGCAGGTCCGACGTGGGGATATTCTTGGGGGTATCTCTCGCCTCCTACTTCCTCTCCATGTGGATAAGCAACACATCCACGACTCTGATCATGATTCCCCTCATCCTCTCGCTCGGGGCCGGTTCCCTGACGGCGGCTCTCGCCCTCGGGGCCGCGTACTCGGCCAGCATAGGAGGTATAGCAACTCTGGTGGGGACTCCGCCCAACATCATGTACGCGGGTGTCCTACGGAGCTACGGTATCAACGTCTCATTCACCGATTGGATGAGATTCGGCCTACCCTACTCGGCCGTCTTTGAGCTCCTCTTCTTGGCCTTAGCCGTCGTGTGGTTCCGTCTTCGGGGAAGACCCGTATCCCTCCGCACGGAGGAGGTGCCCCTATCGGCCAAGGGGAAGGCTACCATGCTCATATTCCTCATAACGGCCCTCCTCTGGATAACCCGCAGCAGCATAGACCTCGGAGCGTACGAGATACCGGGATGGGCCTCCCTCCTCGGCTTAAAGGGAGTGGATGACTCAACCGTAGCCATAGGCGCCGCCATACTCCTGTTCCTTACGGGGCTCATCACGTGGAAGGATACCGATAGGGTCCCTTGGGATGCCCTTCTGCTCTTCGGTGGGGGGTTCGCCCTCTCAAGTATGATAGTTAAGAGCGGACTGTCGGAGGCGGTGGTCGGGGCTCTCAACTCCTACGCCCACCTTCCCCCAACTCTCTTCGTCGTGATCTGGGCCGCCATGACCCTCATCATCACGGAGTTTGCCTCAAACACGTCCATATCGGCCGTTTTGATCCCCCTCGCCTTCTCCTTCGCCCGAGGGATGGGTATGGATGCTCAGGCGTTGGCGGCCGTGGTGGCCGTGGCGGCATCCGGCGCCTTCATGCTGCCGGTCGCCACCCCGCCGAACATGTTGGTCTATTCCTTCAAGTTGGTGAGCATGCGTCAGATGATACGTATAGGACTCGTGATGAATATCATCGCCCTACTTCTGAATATTCTGATAACCTACCACTTCGCCCCCTGACCTCGCAATCGCTGACGCTTGTAGCATATAGGTATGAATTGGGCGCAGATGTGCCTCATCACTTCATCTGCATCTCGTCCATCTGGTGCATCTGGTGGTTATGACCACCGTGGTGCATGTTCATCGGGTTCTGCTTGCGCACGAGGTCTATGACCTGACTCCAGTTCAGGATCTCGCCACCGTACTTCTTGAGGAAGGCCTCGGCGTCCTCTGGATTCTCAAATGCGGCCACGTCGGAGGCCATGGGACTGTGTATCTGATCGCTCTGGATATAGACGGCCTTGGTGGCGTCTATGAGCTTGCCGGGATGGGCGTAATCTACCACGAGGAACATGGCCACATCCTTCTCGGTGATGTTGGGATCCTCCCAGAAGTGGTTTATCATGCAGGCCACGTCGTCGTACTTATATACCTTGCCCTTCTTCGTTACGAGCTCGGCGCCGAAACGCTGGTCGGTGATGGTCATCTTGCACCAGTAGCAGGCATCCTTACCGAACTCTATGGGCTCGGGCTTGGGCTCACCCTTGCATCCGGCCGCGAACAGACCCAGAAGGAGAGAGAGCGCCAGCAGCCTCCTCATGCTTCCCTCCCTCTGACGTACTTCCAGTCCAAGATGATCACGATGAAGACCAGAACTCCGGCGATTATCGCGAACCAGCCGCCTATGTCGGGCATGGACTCCACGACGAAGTTCAGGAGGACCTTCTTACCTATGAGCGGAGGGGTGAAGGGGTCAATCTTCAGGGCGGCGTTGGTGTCAAGGTCGTTCCCGTAGTGGTAGAGCCACTTGTAGAAGTCGGCCATG
>JAADDJ010000009.1 GCA_013153965.1 Thermotogae bacterium | reverse complement strand
CAACTATCTTTTGAAGCGTCGGGTCTTCCTCAAGGAGTTTTCTGCCTTCGGTCAAAGTCTTGAGCACCTCGTTGATTTTAAAGGCGATGGCAGGGTTAGCGGACCTCCTGAAACTCGCCCCGTATCATAGGATTCCCGCTCCGCATTCGTGCGAATTTCTCAACATTCACCTTGGGTTTGGCCGTGCGTGGCACTCGCAGAGGCAGAGGCCTCATCAGAGGCTTGCCATCCTGAATGGACTCGGGGATCATGGTCGGGAGGACCTTCTCCGAGACGTCCATTATCTGCACCAGAGGACTCCTGATGAGGACCATCAGGGCGGGGACTTTGGTTGATAGAACCGAGAAGAGTTTGACAGGTCGGAAGGGCACATCCCCCACGCCGTCCTTATCCACGTCGTACCCTCTATAGGTGCTCCAGTAGTTGCCATCTATCCGATTGAAACTGCGGAAGTTGTTCGTCGTCAAGTCAAAGGTGTTTCCCATTATGTTGTTCTCGGTTATAACGTTGTCGGTTGAGTTGGCCCACAGGCGAATGGCTATACCGTTCTCCTTGAGGATGTTGTGGTGTATCTTGTTGCGAACCGACCCCTCCAGATAGAAGCCGTACGTGTTCCGGTAGAGATAGTTCCCGTAAAGCTCGCTATCGTATATCTCCTTCAGCAGAAAGCCGAAGGTGGCGCCCCCCCAGTGGTGGCTGAAGACGTTGTACCTCACTATCACCCGCTTGGAATACATAACGGCTATGCCCACCCCGTTATCCACGAAGGTGTTATACTCGTAGAGGTCATCGTGGGAGAACATGAAGTGTATGCCGTAGCGCACATTCTTGGTTGAGTAATTCCAGCGGAATACGGAGTTGGTGACGAATTCCAGATATATACCGTCCCTATGCCCTTGGAGATGATTCCCCTCCACGAACATACTATCGCAGTTCCACATGTGTATGGCGTTGCCGGTGGTGGTCTCCACCTCGGCGAATCCTATAACCACATTATCCTTGACCATCCCCCGCTTGGACTTCTCGTAGTATATGGCCCAGAAGTTATCGTAGAATTCGTTCCCCTCAATTCGGCAGCCGTCGCACTCCGTTATCTTGACGGCGGCTATGTCTCGGCTCATACTCCAGCCGCTATTTTTAAAGACAAACCCCCTTATCAGTACGCTGTCGGCCCCAACGACATGGAGCATCTGATACTTGTACTCTCCGTCTATAACGGGCTTTCCCTCACCGATGAGCGAGAGTCTCGGGGTGCGAATCACTATCTCCCCCTCCCTGTAGGTCCCCTCCTTCACGAGAACGGTATCCCCCACCGAGGCAACCTCCACGGCTTCCTTTATTGAGGTGAAGTCGCACCCACCCGCGGGGCACACAGTCAGAGTTCTACCGAGTATAAGGAGCGATACCATCTAAAGATTCCTCTCCCACGCCCTCTTCTTGAGCCAATAGCCGAGGACGTTGAAGACGAGGGTTATCAGGAATAGGGCGAGACCCACGGCGAAGATGGTATGGTACTCCACGGTCCCCGCCGGAACGTCCCCCAAGCTCACCTGAACGATGTAGGCCGTTATCGTCTCTATGGGGACGAGGGGATTGAGGGTGAGGACGGGACGCTGACCGGCGGCGATGGTCACTATCATAGTCTCACCTATGGCTCGGGATATACCCAGTATGAAGGCGGCCATTATGCCGGAGAAGGCCGTCGGGATGACCACCTTGACGGCCGTCGTGAATCGGTCCGCGCCCAAGGCGTACGCCGCTTCCCTGAGGCTCTTCGGCACGGCCCTGAGGGCATCCTCACTCAAGGAGGCCACTATGGGGAGTATCATTATCCCCATGACTATGCCGGGGGAGAGGGCGTTGAAGCCCGAAATGTTGGGAATTATCTTCTTCAGCAAGGGCGTTACGAAGAGGAGGGCGAAGTACCCATATACGACCGTGGGTATGGCCGTCAGAATCTCCAGTATAGGCTTGACGAAGGACCTGACGCGGCTGGAGGCGTACTCGCTCAAAAAGACTGCTATTATCAGACCCATGGGCAGGGATACCGCCATCGCTATGGAGGATGTGAGGAAGGTCCCGGCCAGCAGCGGGAGGATGCCATAGTGCTTCTCCGTGAATAGGGGAGTCCATTGGGTATCCGTCAGGAACTCCCACAGGGAAACCTCCTTAAAGAACAGGAGACTCTGGTAGAAGAGGATGAGGACTATCCCGACGGTCGTCAGAACCGTAATCAGGGACGCCACCACCAGAACACTCTGGAAGAGTATCTCGTTGAGTCGCCGCAGGTTCATGGAAGTCGTAAGTTTAAGGGTGTATCAACGTACGAACATGGGACCGGCCACGAGTTTGGGGAAGAAGTCCGTAGATTTGCGGGGCATCTTCAGACCGGCCCTCGCCACCTCCATGACCTGCTGAGGGGTCGTCGGGCGCACGAAGAGGACGAAGTCGTAATCGCCACCGGAGAGTTTCCGCAGGGCCTCCCTCGCATAGCGCTCGTATCCGACTATGTACTCCGACCTTCCCGCGAGGAGGACCTCATCGCTCAGGTACGTAGGCACATTCCCCAAAGGCCCTTCTGGGGGATGGAATGTCAGGCCTATCGCACGGGAATTCCGTGCCTTCAGCACTATGGGAAATCGCCTCAGGTATTCGCCCGTAAAACCCCTCAACACCCTCGCGAGGGCGGAGGCACTCCTCAATCGGGCCTTCATCTCCGCCATCTCCATCCTAAGGCCCCTGTGGGTGGGGAGGATCTTGAGGGCGGGATCGTTGAGGTCCAAGAAGGCTACGAATATCTCCTCGCCGTACCCGGCGAACCTGTGGTGCCCGTCGGCTATTACCATCTCCCGTGGCAACTCCCCCTCCACCTCCGCCGTGTATAGACGCGTCCGCACACCGTAGAAGACACCCTCGTACAGGAGCTCGTCGGTGCGGGCGCTCTTGAGGACCCCGTATTCGTCCTCGCCCACCAGCATCACGGGGGCAAACTGATAGGGGAACTCCCTGGCCAGCTCCATGTAGAATCTCACCCCCTCCGGAAAGGTGTTCTCGTGGGGATAGATGCGGTACTCCCTCTTATCTACCATGCAGAGGAGAGCCCTCCGCTCGTAAGTTTCCCCTCCCAAGGTGAAGGTCTGGACCATGAGCAGGTACGTCCTACCCAAATGGTGCAGGCTGAGGTGGTGGAGGACCTCGCGCGAGGCGTTCAGGAAGGCCCAGAGCTCCTCGTAGGGAACGGCGAAACCCTCCGACGAGAGGAAGACCTCAGGCGCCCTCATGGAAGAAATCTACGACTATCCTCGCCGCCTCCTCGGCCGCCCGTCTTTGGGCCTCGTAAGTCTGGGCACCGATGTGGGGAGTGGCTATGAGGTTCTCGTATATGAGAAGTTCGGGAGGCGGGGGCTCCTTCTCATACACGTCCAGAGCGACCGTTATCCTTCCCTCCTCCAAGATGCGGATGAGATCCTCCGTGGGGATGAGACCGCCTCTGGCGGTATTTATGAGTATGGCCCCATCCTTCATCCTGCTCATGAGGCGATAATCAATCATCCCCGCCGTACTCTCATTCAGAGGCAGATGGAGGGAAACGATGTCGGAGACGGAGAAGAGCTCCTCAAGGGGCAACTTCTCGTACTCGGGAGCATCGTATATGTCGTAATAGACCACCCTCATACCGAAGGCCTCGGCTCTCTTCGCCACGGCCCTGCCGATGTTCCCGAGGCCCACTATTCCCAAAGTTTTCCCGTAGAGCTCCACACCCTTCAGTCGCTTCTTCTCCCATAGGCCGGCCTTGGTGGTCGCGTGGGCCTTGGGTATGTGCCGGGCGGCGGCCAACATCAAACCCAAGGTGAGCTCGGCCACGGATACGACCGTGGCCTTGGGGGTATTCCGGACCACTATCCCTCGCTCTTGGGCGTAATGGAGGTCTATGTTATCCAACCCGACCCCCGCCCGGACTATGAGGCGCAGGTTTTTGGCCGAATCTATAAACCTCCTATCCACCTTCGTGCGACTCCGAACGATTATGGCGTGGGCTTCGGGATACCTCTCGGGTGGTAGGATCTCCATCCCTCCTTTCCTGAGGATACGCTCGGCTACGGGGTCAAGGTCGTCCATGATGGCTACCGAAGGCATACGCTATTGTACGGGGGAAATCGTCCTACAGATTGCGGCCGGTGAGGACCTCGGCGTAGCGCAGGACGTGCCTGTGCCAATACTTATCCGACAGGGCCTTAGCCCTCTCCAGCTCCTCCCTTCCCCCTCCGATGAGACCGCTGACGGCCCTCGCCAGAACCTCGTGTCCTATGTATCCCTTCTCCTCGTAGAGGCGAGCCCTCTCCCTCAAGGGCTCCACGTCGCCCCGCAGGGCGAGGTCGTACATTCCGAACCACTCGTACATGTAGCGGTTCTGCTCGGTCTGCGCGGTGGATATGGCCGCGTTCAGGTAGGTGCGAGCCACCCTTTCCTCCCCCCTCATCAGCGAGAGAGGTATGAATACCTGCAGGAGGCGGGAGGTCGTGTGATCATAATTCTCGCTCAAGCCGTACATGACGGCCCGCTTTATCTCTCCGAAGGTATCGCCGTCTATCTCCCCCTTGAGGATGTGGTATATGCCCACCGCGTACCCGCGGGTGATTATCTGGGCCACGAATTCAACCTCATCCTCCGACGTCTCCAACCTCTCAATCTCCCTAAGCGACACCCGGCCACCCCTGTACATCCTCATGTAAATCTTGCGTATCTCAAGCCAGAAGCTCTTTATCTTCGTCTCCCTCTCGTACCGGAGGAGATAGTGGTAAGCCCTCGGATGATTACCCAGATACTCGTAGTATATCCGTCGCTCTATCATGCTGCCCTTGGGACGAACGTAGGGCAGAGCCCTCTCCGGCTCCATATCCCGCACCAGATGCATGACCAGATGCATCAGATTCAGTATCAGCTCGTTCTCCTGCACCCTTCGCCTCTCCTCCGGGGGGAGATATCTGAGCATCTCGTTGAACCTCTCAAGGAACCAATCCAGCTTGCTGTACCATCCCATGTGGAGAAGGCGAACCCCCAGAGCCACCACCGCATCTACATCCCCCTTCTTGAAGGCCCTGTCCAGCTCCTCCAGAAATCTCACCGTGGCGGGCATGATAACCTCAAGGTCTTATCCTCTCCGGCGTACGGGCGAACGGTATGACCTCCCTCACGTGGGAGGCCCCGCTCAACCACGCCACGGTGCGCTCAATTCCGAGCCCGAATCCGGAGTGGGGGACGGAACCGTACTTGCGAAGGTCCAGATACCAAGAGTATTCATCCTCCGGAAGGCCCTCCTCCCGTATCCTGCGCAGGAGCTCCTCGTAGTCATCCTCACGCTGGCTCCCTCCGATTATCTCTCCGTATCCCTCCGGCGCTATAACATCAACGCACAGGACCTTGGAGGGGTCCTTGGGGTCCGGTTTCATGTAGAAGGGCTTTATGGCTCGGGGATAGTGGGTTATCATAACCGGACGGTCGTACCTCTCGGATATAACCGTCTCCTCATCGCTGCCGAAGTCCTCCCCGTACGTGAAGTCTATATCGCGCCCCTTCTCCTTCTCCTCAAGGAGGATACGGGCGGCCTCGTCGTAGGTGATGCGGGGGAAGGGTCTCTTGACGGCTTCCAGCTTCGCCACGTCCCTGTTGAGGATCTCCAACTCCATCCGGCGGTTCTCAAGGACCCGCTCGGTTATATACACTACAAGCTCCTCGGCGAGGTCCATTATGTCCTCAAGCGTGGCCCATGCCACCTCGGGCTCCACCATCCAGAACTCCGTCAGATGCCTGCGGGTGCGGGACTTCTCCGCCCTGAAAGTGGGTCCGAAGGAATACACCTTCCCCAGAGCCATCGCGCCCGCCTCCAGATAGAGCTGTCCCGACTGGGTCAGATAGACCTCCCCCTCATCAAAGTAGGGGACCGGAAAGAGGGTGGTCGTACCCTCCACCGAAGCCGGCGTGAATATGGGCGGGTCAAACCTCCTAAATCCCCTCGCGGCGAAGAAGTCCTGTATGGCCCTCTCAACCTCATCCCTTATGCGCAGTATTGACCATTGCTTGCGGGACCTTATCCACAGATGGCGGAACCTAAAGAGCTTGCCAACGTCGGGAATATTCTCGGGCCTCACCTTGGGTATGGGGAAGGTGTCAAGGGACTTGGAGTGTATGACCAGATCCTTCAGCAGAAGCTCGTAGCCACCCGGTGCCCTCTTCTCCCTCTTGACCTTACCCCTGACGATTATGGCGTCCTCGTAGGTTAGCTCGTCGTAGAGGTTGAACACCTCGTCCGGCACCTCCCCCTTCACCATAACCACCTGCAGGAAGCCGGTTCCATCCCGGACCACCAAGAATCGTACCTTCCCCGAGGACCTCTTGTTGAACAGCCATCCCCTTATCTCAACGTCCCTGTCGGCATACCGTCCTATGTCTTCTATCCACACCCTTTCCATGGGGGTTGGAAATTATACGGGGGCTTAGGTCTTATCCTCCTCCTTGCCCTCCTCCTTCCGCGTCGCTCCCTCTATCTCCGATGAGGCCTTCCTGAACTCCTTCATCGCCTCACCCAGACCTCTGGCCAGCTTGGGCAGCTGGCTCGGTCCGAAGAGGAGCATTATTATCACCAGAATGACTATAATTTCGGGCAGACCGAGATTCATCGCCCAGTATTTTAAACCCGATAGCCTTCCTCAAAAGCGCAGGTAAGGTTTAATCTTCCGAAGTCTCTTGGGACCTATGCCCTTGACCTCCAGAAGGTCCTCCGGCCGTCTGAATGGACCGTGCCTCTCCCGGTACTCTATTATCCGCTTCGCCAACTTCGGACCTATACCCGGAAGGGACACCAGGTCCCTCAGGGAGGCCCTATTTACGTTTATGACCTTCGGCTGCGGCCTCCTGCGCATGTAGAGGCGACGCTCGTAGAGGAAGTACGCCGTGTCGGGACGCTCGGCTCTCTCCACCCTCTCCCCCTCATAGACCACGTACCCGCGCGGCGGAGCCGTGAGCCTCCGATACGCGTCGTAGCCCACACCGAGAAGGGCGAGAAAGAGCACCAGGGCGGCTCCCCTGACTTCGGATGGGGAGGGGGTCAGGAGACTCCTCAGGTACGGGATGATACCGCCACACATACGGCCACGGCGAGCCCGTGGGCGTGGGAGACCGACACGAGAAGGGAGAGGCCCTCGGCCACCTCCTTGGCCCTACCGCTGAGGACGACACGCGGCCTCTCATCCACACCGCCGACGACCTCCACGTCCCGCCAGGAGATTCCCCCGCTCAATCCGGTTCCCAACGCCTTCAATACCGCCTCTTTGACGGCGAACCTGCCCGCCAAACTCTCCGGAGAGTAGGACAGCTCAAGCTCGCGAGGTGAAAATAACCTCTCCCTCAGAGATGGTGTTCTCTCAAGCCGCCGTGCGAACTCCTCAACCGAGACTAAATCTATGCCGATGCCCCTCACCAAATTACCCGGAAGGCCGTGGCTATGAAGAGGTTGAGGAGAGCCAGAGGTAGAAGGACCTTCCAAGAGAAGTGGAGGAGCTGGTCGTAGCGCAGACGGGGGAGGGTCCATCTCACCCAAACGAAGAGGAAGAGGAAGAAGGCCACCTTAAGGAGCATCCAATGGACGCCGGGGAACAGGTTTATGCCGGGAAGGGGACCGTACCATCCGCCCATGAAGAGGACGCTGACGGCCGAGGAGGCTATGACCATGTTCGCGTACTCGCCGGCGAAGAACCACGCGAACCGCAACGAGGAGAACTCCGTATGGTATCCGCCCACCAGCTCGGACTCGGCCTCCGGAAGGTCAAAGGGGAGACGGTTGGTCTCCGCGTAGGTGGTTATCAGGAAGACCAGAAAGCCGATGAATTGGGGGATTGCGAACCACATCCCCCTCTGGGCCTCAACTATATCCACCAGCGACAGGGATCCAGCCATGATGGCCGGCCCCAAGGCTGCTATCATCATGGGTATCTCGTAGGAGATTATCTGCGAAGTTGAGCGCAGACCGCCGAGAACGGAGTACTTGCTCCCGCTGGAGAGACCGCCGAGGATGACGCCGTAGCCGGCTATGGAGGTGGCGGCCAGAAGCCACAGGAGACCGAAGTCCGGGTTGCTTATGTAGAGGCCGGGACCGAAGGGTATGACGGCCAAGGCGATGATGGGAGCGGCGAATAGGATACCCGGGGCGAGGAAATGGAGTAGCCTATCCACGCGGTCCGGTACGACCTCCTCCTTGAAGGCCAACTTCAAGACGTCGGCCACAGGCTGGAGGAGACCGAAGGGGCCCACGACGTTGGGGCCTATACGGTCCTGCATCCAAGCGGCCACCCGCCTCTCAACCCACACCATGTAGGCGGCCGCGGTCATGGCTCCGGCGAAGATTATGAGAGTCTTTATTGCCCATACAACGTAAGGATTTGAGAGGATTTCGGTCAAGTGGGCGCGGGAGGACTTGAACCTCCGACCTCCGGTATGTGAGACCGGCGCTCTAACCTGCTGAGCTACGCGCCCACGAGGCGGATATTATACTCCCGAAAGGGGAACATGTCCCCGCCTCCGGGGGAAACTCACTCGTCGGGGGAGGGGTACTTGGGCCTCTGATGCCGGAAGGTCAGGATTATGGGTATGAAGGAGGCCTTTATCTTCTCCAGATCCCTGCGGGAGAGAGGAACCAGATCCAGTTGTCCCTCCCTTATCCGCTGCTCAAAGACGGAGTCTATTATCCTCCTTATCTCCTCCTCCGTCTCGGCGCTTCTGGAGGCCGCCTCGGAGGAATCCGCCAGCATCACTATCGCCTCCTCCGGCGTACGGGGGCGGGGACCGGGATACCTGAACTGCTCCTCGGATACGGGAAGGCCCAAGTCCTTCGCCTTCTTGTAGAAGGGCCACAGGACCGTATCTCCGTGATGGGTCTGGATGATGTCTATTATCTCCTGCGGGAGCCGGTACTTCTTGCCCAGCTCCACCCCCTTCTTCACGTGGCCTATGATGATCTGGGCGCTCTTTATGGGGTCCAACTTGTCGTGGGGATTCTCCCCCCCGGTCTGATTCTCCACGAAGTACTCGGGATTGAATATCTTGCCCACGTCGTGGTAGTATCCCCCCAACTTGGCTATCGTCTCGTTCGCTCCGACGGTACGGGCTCCGGCCTCCGCCATATTCCCCACGATTATGGAGTGGGCGAAGGTCCCCGGAGCCTTCTCCGAGAGCTCCCGCAGCAGAGGATGGTTGAGGGAGGCCAACTCCAAGAAGGAGAGCTCGGTCGTACGCCTGAACATGGCCTCTATGACGGGAAGGAGCACCGCGTAGAGGCCCACGGACACTATGGAGACTACGGCGGTGATTATGGAGGCCCGTATCACCTCGTCGGGAGTCAGATTCCTGAAGGGTGCGGAGACGAGAATTGAGGTTATTCCGAAGAGGGTTATTATGACGGCTATGAAGAAGTAGTGGGCCCGACGCTTGAAGAACTTGACACTGAAGGCGGAGGCGGCCGCCATGGAGCCCACGTACAGGGGCAGCAGGAGGGAGAAGTCGTACGAAACCCCCCGTATGACGGATGTTATAAGGGCCAGACCTATGGCCATGGTGGATGTGTCAAGCACGGCCACAGATAGGGCGACGAAGGGCATTATGGTTATGAAGGGAGGGATGTTGAAGAAGTAGTGTATGGCCAGCTCAAGGATGTGGCCGACGGAGAAGACGAAAACCGACGCACCCGAGGGTACATCCCACTTGCGGCTGTAGAAGATTATGAGGAGGACCACCGCCATGAGGATGGAGAGGATCACGTAGGCCCAACGGCGAGGCTCAATCATCACCCTCTCGTAGGCCTTGAGGATGCGGTAAGTCTCCTCGTCAATGACCTGGCCCTTGGACACCACTATCTCGCCGGGATTTACCACGTAATCTATACGGCTCAACTGCTGCTCCAGAAGACGCTGAATGTAGAGCCTCCTCAAGGTTGAATCGGGGACCAGAGTGGGAACGATGAACTTGCACAGGGTATCGTTGGCCATGCATACCTCCGACGGAGAGGTCAGGACGTCGGATGGAACGGAGCGAAACTCCCCATTCTCATAGACGAGGATGGTCCCCGAGACCTTGGGTGATATGACCCCCCTCTGAAGGATGCTAAGGGCCCTATCCCGAAACTCCTTGGCCCTCTTGGGGTCTATGCTCTTGACCAACGAGTCATACACCCTCTCAACGTGCTCCAGAAAGGGAACCGGCTTATAGACGGGCGGGACCTCCGAGACTATCCGGAGAGAATCCTCAACGTACTTTTCCCGCGGCTTCTCAACGACTATCTCCTTCTCGGCTATTATGGTCATGGGCGAGCTCTCCCCCACCTTGAACCTGTAGGGAAATCGGAAGAAGAAGGCCGACGAGGCCACGGTGAGAGAGATTATGAGAGCCCTTATGACCCTGCCGTTCATCATTTACCGAACTTGTCGTACGCCTCAATTATTCGCTTCACGATGTGGTGCCTTGAGACGTCCTCCTTGGTGAAGTATATGAAGCTTATGCCGTCAATCCCCTTGAGGATCCTCTCGGCCTCAACCAAACCCGATTCCATGTGCTTGGGGAGGTCTATCTGGGTTATGTCGCCGGTTATCACCACCTTGGAGCGGGGACCTATACGGGTCAGGAACATCTTCATCTGCACCGTCTTCGTATTCTGAGCCTCATCCAGTATGATGAAGGCGTCGGAGAGCGTACGCCCCCTCATGTAGGCGAGGGGAGCTATCTCAACCACGCGCGCCTCCATCATCCTCCTGACGCGCTCGTAGGGTATCATGGAGTAGAGGGCGTCGTAAAGGGGTATGAGGTAGGGATAGACCTTCTCCTCGTAGGAGCCGGGCAGGTATCCCAAACTCTCCCCGGCCTCAACGGCCGGCCTCGTGAGGACTATCCGCTCAACCCTTCCCTCACGCAGGTACTTGACGGCCATGGCCACGGCCAGGAAGGTCTTGCCCGTGCCGGCGGGGCCGATGGCGAAGACGACGTCGCTCTCGTCTATCGCCCTCACGTACTCCAGCTGATGGGGCGTCAGGGGTTTTATCCTCTTCTTGAAGGTTATGATGGTTCCATCCTCGGGAAGCTCCTCCTCGTAATCATCCATCGGCGTCTCCAGGGGGTCCCACCTGCCCCTTATCATGTCCATTATCCTCTCTCTGACCATCTCCACGTCGCTCTGGGATCCCCTTATGCGAAGCTCGCTCCCCCGCGCGTGGATCTTCACCGAAGGGTACATCCGGCGCAGCTCCTTTATCTTCTCGTCATAGACTCCGAAGACGTCCAGCCGCCTATCCTCGGGTACTATTATCCTGATCTCCACGGAGCGTTAAGTTTAAGGTTGATGCTCCCGTCGGTTCCTACTTGCCAGCCATATGAAGAGGAAACCCGGCGAGGCGGCCAAAATGTTCGCGAAGTAGTAGAGGATGGACATGGATACGGCCCCCGCCTTGCCCACAGCGTGGGACAGCAGATATATGAATCCCCCCTCCCGCAACCCCACCCCTCCTATGGTTATCGGAAGCATGGTTATCAGATTGACCAGAGGGGTATATACGACAGTCTTCACGAAGGGTGGCTTGAGGTGAAGCCCCACGCCTATGAAGTACGCCCCGACGCCCAAGAGCCCCTGCATGAGGAAGGAGAGGAGGAATCCCGCCACCACCTTTCCGGGATTGTCCCGGTAGTGATCAAAGGCCATGAGGAATCCGGCCAACTTCGGCCCCACACCCCAGATCCCCCATCTTTGCAGAAGCCGGGCCACCGGATGCCTAAGACGCCGGCTCAACATCACGACGGCGGCGAAGAACGTGAGGGCAAAGCTGGCGACTATCAGGGGGGCGAGGGGTCTTAGGGGGGCGCTTCCGAGGAGTAGGGCCACCAGGGCTATGGTCGTGAGGGCCAGAAAACCCACCATCCTATCAACGAATACGGAGGCGAAGCTCGTGGAGTGGGAGTCTATCTCCAGTCCGGCGTAGTACCCCCTTATAGCATCTACACCCGCGCCGGCCGGAAGGAACATCCCGTAGAAGAGGGCGCCGAGGGTTATGAATACGGCCTTTAGGGGAGAGACCCTATCCTTGAAGGGCAGGAATATCCACCACCTGATGCCGGAGAGGGAGAGGCCGAAGAAGACGAAGAGGACGCCGAGGAGACCGAATCGCAGGTCCATACCCCGTATGAGCGATAGGACGGCCGGAACGTCCGTCGTACGATACACCCAATAGAGGGCGGCTACGGTGAGGAGGACCTTGGCGAGGGTAGTGAGCAGACTCTTGCCTCTCAACTCCGGCTATTATACGAGTGCCTCAACGCTTAAACTGCGACAGATAGCGGTTTATGAGCTGACGGGCACTCTGCGTTATGGAGCTCCTGAAGGCCACGCCCCTCTGCACGTTCGTCATCTCAACCTTTAGTTCCGAATCATCCACCTTCACGACCTCGCCCGTTCGCCCGTCGTATATGGCCACCGTAAAGTCCAAGAACTCCTCCGAGCGGGATTTGACCGTCCCGTAGATGTATATGTCCGGGGCGAAGGCTTGGGCTACGGAGAAGACCACCTTCTCGTCCAGATTCCTCCACGTGTAGCCCCTCGTCCGCAGAACGTTATTCACCCTCTCGGGATTCATTATGTCCAACTTCGGGTTGCCGCTCAGCTCCTCGTAGATGTATATCTGGGCGGAGTCCCCCATATTCCACGCATCCACCCGGGAGTCCTCCTCCTTGAAGGGGAATATCAGGACCTTCTTCAGGACCAGACCGGTGGCCTTGTGGGCCTTGTTGAGCTCGTCCAGAACCAGCCCCGTAATGTCGTGCTGGGGATTCACCCAGAGGGCGACGTTTATGTCTATAACGGCGTCGTACCCCATATCCTTGGCGATCTTCTCCGCCGTCTCCCGAACCTTCTTCAGATAGGGCGCCATTATCTCCTTGGACTTCGCCTCAACCTGACGTATTATGCTCCTGTTTAGGCTGTCCAGACGACGTTTCAGGGCCTCTATGCTCTGCCATCGCAGGATCTTCTCCGCGTCCGTGAGCATGGGCCACTGCTTCATCAGCTCCCTCTGGAGGGAGTCAAGCCTCATGCGCACCGAATCCCTCCTTATCTCCAAGGTGGCCTTGTACCGCAGGACCCGCTCGCGGGCATCCCGCAGGTCAATATACTCGCCGTATATCTTCTCCATATCAACGAAGGCCACCCTGTAGGATTGGCTCAGCAAAAGGGCTAATACCATCTTAGTCTCGGAATCGTCTGATAGCGAACGCTCAACCAGACCCTAATTGAGTCCCTGCTACCATCCCCCACATAAAGGCTATCAACCACTATCCGGGCCACGTTGTCGGACAGGTCAAAGACTCCCAAGAGCCCCCTATCCATCCACGAGGCCACCGTATCCCCGGCAACGATGGCCATGCTGTCGGCGTACCCCGTAGGGGGTAGGGGAGCCATGTCGGAGGGTCCCGAGACGTAGAGGATGTTGAGGGTCCCGAACTTGGCCGTGTCCTTGGCGGGCGATATGAAGTGGAGGCTATCCAAGAGTAGGATCATCTGACCCCTCACGTCCTCGTTCTCCGGGTCGCACTCTATGAGGGTGGTCGTCCCGGTGGAATCGGTGTAGTAGCAGATGGCGCTGGTGAAGCCGGAGCCGTAGGAGTGGAGGCCGAAGGAGCCCTCCAGAGGGGACGTGCGGAGGGTATCGCTCTCTTGGATGTCGGACGGTGCGTAGGCCACGACCGTATAGGCGGGGAACCTGTCCGAGACTATGGCGAAGGTGTCGGTGGTGTTTAGGAGGATCCGGGCCGAGCTGTCGCGAATGCCCTTGAGCTCGTACCTCTGGGCGCCCTCAAGCGAGTACCAGTATATCTCCAACCTCCTCCCATCCTCCGTTCCCCAAGAGCCGGATATTACGGGTTTGGACGGCAACACACCCTGACCGCAGGAGAGGAAGATACCCAGAAGGGGAAGCAGATACCTCCTCATGCGTCTATCCTTATGGCGTACCCGAGAGCCTCCTGTGCGAGGCGCTGGATCTCCCGCAGTATGTCGTCATCGCTCGTGCCGGTGAGACCGACGTTTATGAATACGGGCTCCGTGCTTGAGAACATCCTGCTTAGGACCGGTGGGGAGAAACGCTCCGCCAGATACTCATCAACCACGACCAGATGGTAATCTCCGGGATCCTGAAGAAGCTCCCTGACCTTGCGCTCCGCCCGCTGCGGATCCTCCGTCTCATAGACATCGGCACCCACGAGGAGAAAACCCGGTGCGAACTGGGGACGTACTATAACGAGGACCTTTCCCTCCTTCATGAGAGGGGGTATTATACGAGCGTTGAGCCGCAGCGTAAGGCGACCGTAAAATTCGCTATGGTGGTAGGTTTCCCCGTTCCCGTGGGGGCCTTCGTGGGAGCCAGCCCGGAGGCCTACCTGTCAGGCTCCGCCTCCATATCCGCCCCTCACTCTCTGGAGTACGTCGTGAATCTTCCCCTCTCCCGTGGAGACACACTCAAGGGGTTGAAGATGAGACTGCGGATGAGGGTGAAGGGAGGATTCCGCCTGAGCGTCGGAGGACATGGCGTGGCGGTCGCCGGCGACGGGGAGGGTCCTCTGTACGTAGATGTTCGGCCCGATGGGACGACCGTATCGTTCGGGGGAAGGTCCTACGGGATGAATCTAACGACGAGGGACGTGGGGGATACGTTGAGGTTGAGGATCCGCCCCAACTCCTCCCTGAGCATCGTCGGGGATACCTTCTCGGTGGCCGTGGAATTCTCCGGAGAGCCGATCCTCCGCGCCCGCGTGCGCGATATCCTCGGGGAGCCGGAGAGGTACGCGGGGCGAAGGGTGATCCTGTACGTGTCTCCCGGGGGTTGGTCCTGCCCGCACGACGAGGCGCCTCCTTACCCGTCCGTGTTGAGCCGCTCGGCCAGAATCCTCTACGACGAGAGCGGATGCATATACGCCTCCGGATATCGGGTGTTGGCGGGTCGCGTCCTCTCCGAGATCCACCCCATATACGCCCCGGGCAGGGAGAGGCTAACCGTCCTCGCCCGGGTGGGCTCGCACGGGGGTATGCCCTACCTCATGAGGTGATCACCATCCGCCACCCCCTCCGCCCCCACCCCCACCTCCGGAGAATCCTCCCGATCCGGAGAATCCCGACGTTGAGCCGGGGGGCTTTGAGGCTGAGACGATGGCGGAGCTCATACCCCGGGAGAGCCCCCCGAAGAAGCGAGCGTAGGCCCGACCGCTCGTGAATCCGGTGAAGGATCTCCCCTCATACCAGGTGGGTCTGTAATCGGAGGTTCGCAGATCTTCGGCGAATTTGTCCGCCCACGTCTCCACCACGTCCAGAGCCATGGCGTAGGGGAGGAACCTCTCAAACACGGAGGGCAAGCTCTCCTTCGGAAAGAGCGTGCGCAGACGCTCCCTCTCCGCCGTCTCAAGGAACATGCGGAACCCTTCCACCTCATCCAAGAGCCTGCGTCCCTTGCGGGTGGGAGCCCTCATGTAGTAGGAGAAGCGGGAGATGATGAGGTACCCGACGAGGACGGCGACCCCGAAGTTCAGGAAGTGCATCAAACCCCCGTCCTCCCTGAGGAGCATGACCAGAGCCAAAAACCATCCCAACAGCGCTATGAGCCATCCGAGGACCACGTACTCCTCGTTGAGCCGGAAGAATCTACCCCACATCTTGGCGACACTCCCCCTAAGGAGCGCCGAGAGCCTCGGAAGGAGAGGATTGTATCTGTTCCCTCCCACGTACATCTCGGCGGGGAGATACTCCAGTAGCTTCGCCTCATCCTCCGAAAGTCCCTCCCGGGAGGTATCCACCACCTCTATCGTGTATCCCTCGCCCACCTCCCTTATGCGCACCTTTCCCTTCACGGCCAGAGAGAGGAGATCGGCGACGAGGCAGTCGTGGTCGCACTCTCCCATACGCAGGGCGTATCGCACGGCGGCGGGGGACATGCCCCGCGGGGGTTTGAAGAGGGGTACCACGGTGCCCTTAGGCGGATCCTTACCCACCAGGGCCCACGCCACGACGTAATATACGAGCAGCAGAACGACCACAAGCCACGGGACCAGAAGCGACAGGTTATCCGAGATAAGCCAGAGGAGCCGCCGGAGTCTCCCCGGCTCCCTAACGTACCCCTTGGGCCATCCCACCACTACCGTCAGGCCCTCCCGGGGGCCGAGGGGACGGGTGGTCCTGAAGAGTACCCTCGGGGGGTCGCCTCCGACGATGCGCGCCTCGTAGTCGTGGCCCCCGAATCCGTACCCTCCGGTGTAGGCGGTGTATCGTACGCTCTCGGGCGGGACACCCTTCGGGAGGATTACCTCGGCGAGGACCCTCGCTATGGGAAACTCCCAACCGTTGCCCGTTACGTTCCAGTAGAGCTCATCATGATCCTCAAAGAAGCCTATCTGTCTATCCGTGCGATATACCAGCGTGTAAGTGTGGATCCCCGGCTCAAGGAGCACGTCCTCACGGCCGATGTATATGCGCACGCCGTTGCTCAACCTCCGGACGAACCAATTCTCCGGCCTCCCGTCGCGCAGGACCTTGAGGACCTTGAAGGACACCCTGTACCTCAATCCTCCCCGGCGGTAGGATGTGGGGAAGTCCCTGTATATCCCCCTCTTTATCCTCAATCCCGCAGCCTTGACGGTTATCCTCTCCTCAACCAGAAGGGAGGCATCCCTTTCAATCCGAACGGTCTGCTCGTAGTTGAGTATGCATTCAGGCACCTCACCCGGGCAGGTTCCGCTCGCGAGAACAAGAGGAAGCAACCTTGGGATTTTAAGGCGGCCGTAGAATCGGGCAATGCTCCTTAGGATGATCATGAGGGCCACGCTCCATCATAGGCTCCGCTTCTCTCTGGCGGTGCTGGGCTTGGGGGTATCGGTGGCCATGCTCCTGTACCTGCTGGCCTTCGGGGATGGGGCGAGGAATTTCCTGCGGCGGAATCTATCCGCCTTCTCTCCCCAGATACTCATCCTGCCCAAGGAGTACGTGTCCTCGCAGCCTCTGCTGCCGAGAGGGTTGGCCGACACCCTGAGGGAGATGAAGGTGGGGAAGGTCTTCTCCATCCTGCGCCTCCCCTACATGGGAGGATTCCCCCCTAAGGCCATGGGGGTGGTGATGGGGAGGGATTTTTCGTCATCCATGCGCTTCATAACCGACTATGAAATCTTGAGAGGTCGGGACATCGGCGACAGCACCCGCCGGGAGGCCCTCGTGGGGAGGGGTCTGGCGAAGGTTCTGGGTCTGAAGGTCGGAGATAGCCTGACCGTGGCGACGGGCAGGTACGTGGTGGTGGGCATAATGGGGGGTGAGGCCGAGCTGATTGACAACACCGTGATAGTGCCCCTCAACCTCCTCATGCGGGATCTGGGTACGGACCGCGTCCTCGCCATAGCCGTATCCCCACCTCCGGAGAGGCTCAACGAAGCTCTGGATTCCCTGAAGGCGGTCCTCCCGAATTACACCGTCCAAACCTCCCGATGGCTGGCGGACCTGGCCAACTCCATGGTGGCCTTCGGGGATGCCCTCCGCCTCTCGCTATCCCTCGTCTCCCTCTTCGTGAGCGCCGTTCTCCTCTTCGCCGTCATGTCCATAACGGTACAGGAGCGCCGCTGGGAGTTCGCCCTGCTGCGGGCCTTGGGGGCCACCCGCAGATTCCTACTCGCGAGCGTCGTGGGCCAATCGGCCCTCGTATCCCTCGCCGGATGGCTCCTCGGGAGCATAGTGGGGCTCCTCCTCGTGGCAGTCTCGGACCGGATGATACGTAGCCGGTTCGGCTTGGACCTTCTGGACGTCTCCCCCTCCTCCTTCGCCCTATCCTTCGCTCTGGCCATGATGATAGGAGTTCTCGGGGGCCTTCTTCCGGCCATGGCGCTGCTGCGGAGCAACATAAGGGAGGGATTGGGAGGATGAGGCTGGTGGCGGAGAATCTCGTTAAAGTCTATGGCGATAGGGTGCGCACCGTCGCCCTAAACGGCTTCGGATACACCTTCCACCCCGGGAGATGCTACGCCGTAGTCGGTCCCTCCGGAAGCGGGAAGAGCACCCTCCTGTACCTGCTCGCGGGCGTGGAGACGCCCACGTCCGGCCGGGTCCTCTTAGGCGATACGGTTCTCTCATCCTTGAGCGATGACGAGCGGGCGAGGCTGCGGGCCCTCCACTTCGGATTCGTCTTTCAGAGGTTCTACCTTCTGCCCTACCTTAACGCCGCCGACAATTTGAATGTGGGCCTATACCTGAAGACGGGCAGAACGGACGCACGGCGGGCGGCCGAACTCCTGAGGACCCTCGGCATAGAGGATCCCTACCGCCTCCCCCACGAATATTCGGGGGGCGAGCAACAGCGTATAGCCATCGCCAGAGCCCTGATGAAGGATCCCGCCATCCTTCTGGCCGACGAGCCGACGGGGAATTTGGACAGCGCCAACTCCCGCCAGATATTTCGCATACTCAAGGACGTGGCCCGCGCGGGTCGCACGGTGATAGTGGCCACCCACGACGCCGATATGGCGGCCACCTGCGACGTAATACTACGTCTTCGCGATGGGCGACTATCGGGAGATCACGGTCTCTGAGAGGTTGTGGCCCTCCACCTTGAGGATATACACCCCCTCGGGCAGATCCAACAGGGCCCTACCAGAGACTCTTAGGCGCCGGACCAGACGGCCATCGGACGAATATACCGAGAGCCACACCGTCCTCCCCGTCTCAACGGCCAGTCCTCCCCCCGTCCATTCGGTTCGCAGATATACCGCACCGGACGAGGCCTCCGAGGCGTTGAGAGGGTCCCTCTGGCCTATGACTCCGCAGTCGCTCACGGGTGTGGCCGAATCAAACACCTTCAACCCCACTCCGGAGGTCCAGTCGGATACGACGATGATCTCCATGCAGCCGTCGTTATCCACATCCCCTATGGAGGCACCCTCCAATCCCTTTCCGGCTATGTCGTAGGACCACTCGGGGGTGCCCGTCCGCCCGTTCAGAACGACGAACATGGGGGACGTTCCGGTTCGGCTGCCGTAGCTGGTTATGATGATCTCTATATCCCCATCATCGTCAATATCGCCTATCTTTCGGGCCATGGCCTGCTCGTAGCTCCTCTCGCGGCTGTACGACCAGAGCACGCTCCCGTCAATCCCCCGAAGTGCATAGACCTGATCCCCGTCGGTATCCCCTATCAGGACCTCCACCTCACCGTCGTCGTTTATGTCGTATATCGTGGGGAAAGCCCTGTTGTTCATACCGATGGAGACGTCCCACAGCACTATGTCCGTAAGCCCGTCTATGGCATACACCCTCCCCGTCTTGGTACCCACCACTATGTCGGGTGAGCCGTCGCCGTCTATGTCGGCTATGGCTGGGGAGCCCTCGGTCGTATCTATATCCACGAAGTAATCTACGACGCCGCTGCGGGCGTCAAAGACCCAAAGGGTGCCGGACGAATCCACCGCGACGACCTCGTAGTCCGAATCCAGATTCACGTCATACACGGCCGGAGAGTTGTACCTTCCCAGCAGCGGGAATGACCAGACCGTACTCCCGTCCGTACCCCGGAGCATGTATATGCGGGCCGTTGAATGGACGAAGACCTCACCGTACCCGTCCCCATCCACGTCGGCTATGACCACCGAGCTTTGGAGATAGGGGGAATCCAAGGTGCGACTCCATATGAGGGAGCCATCGGTTCCCCTGAAGGCATACACGCCCCCGTTCCAATTCGTCGCCACCACCTCCAAACCGGGGATGGATGGATTGAGCTCTCCCACCGCCGCCGTACCCCAACCGGTGGAACCTATACTGCTGCTCCAGAGGACGCCGCAGTCGCTCCCCCGGAAGGCCCATAGGGTGGTCGGGCTGTAGGAGGCGAAGACTATCTCGTTGAGGCCGTCTCCGTTTATGTCCGCCACGAGAGGGTCGCCCTCACCGGACAGACCGGAGTAGGAGCATCGGATGTCGGGACCTGTCACGGCCCCTTTCAGGGCTTGAACTCCCGAGTGAGACTGCGAGCCGTTGCGCAAGTACCACGTGCCCACAGCGTAGTCGGGAGGAGCGAACGTTTGCGCTACAAAGAGAAGCATGAGAATCTATTGTACGCTATTTTTCCCGATGAGTTCCTCAACTTTCTCCAAATTCCTCTTGGCCATGCTGAAGTTCGGGTCAATCTCCAGCGCCTTCTTGAAGAATATACGCGCACTCTCAAGATCCCCCTGCGAGTACGCCTGAAGCCCCCGCTTGTAGAAGGCCAGAGCCATGGGGTCCCTGCGAGATGCCAGCCTCTCCTCCAACCTCCTCTCAACCTCCCTCACGGCCCGCTCGCGCTCTCGCCTCTCCTCCGAGAGATTCGCCGGAACCTCCCTCGCTTTCACGACCTTGGAGAACTCCCCGTGGGCCGCCTCTATCTCCGGGGGTCTTAGGCACACGTGCCCCGTCAGGAACCTGTCGTAGAAGATCTCCAAGAATCGGGCGTTGAATCTCTCGCCATCCATCTCGGAGAGGACGGTCGTATCGTTCTCGTAGGCCCGCATCTCCAGATAGAGGCTGTCAATCTCCGTCCTCTCCCTCCGCTGCCCCACGCACACCTCCAGAGCCTCGTAGTAGGTCAGATTCCGCAGCTTGGACGGCCAATCGGCGAGACGCCTGCGCAACTTTCCGAAGGGGGATGTGCTGTCGGACAGGTATATCTCGGAGGTTATCTCGTACCGTCCTCCCTCCTCCCTCAGGGATATGGGGGCGAATCCGCCGCAGAGGAGCCGTCTCCCCTCCAGATGGCACTTGAGCGTGAAGTCCCCCCGCATGAAGGTTAGCATAAGCATCTCCTCAAACCGCTCCGGGTTTGAGAACAGGGTCTCGTATCCGGAGAAATCTCCCATCCGCCAACGTCTGAGGTGTCCCTCCAGCCCTCCATCCCCGGATTTCGGAACCCGGGGCCCATACACGACCAGGTAGGTTCCAACCACGGCCCCCAGGATCAGGAGACCCACGAGTCCGAGGGTGAGCAGGAGCCAACGTCTCATCGCTTACGGGAGGATATCGCGAGCATACGCTCTATGGGGACGCGGGCCTTCTCGGCTATCTCGGGAGGGACCTTCACCTCGTACCTCTCCTCCTCCAGCGAGCGCACCAGCTTGTCTATGGTGATCATCTTCATGTACTCGCAGACCATATCCTCGCGCAGGGGCTTAAGCCTGTCGCCGGAGCCCACCTCCTTCTGGAGCCGATAGAGTATTCCCACCTCCGTGGCCACCACGTAGTCGTTATCCGGATGCTCCTTCACGTACCTGACCATCCCTCCGGTTGAGAAGATCTTTATATCCACGTCCAACTCCCCCTTCGCCTTCAGATAGAGACAGTTGGTTGAGCACCCGCACTCCGGATGTACGAGCATCACCGCGTCGGGATTTTCCCGGGCGGCTCTGGATATGTCCTGCGGATTCACCCGGGCATGGACGTGACACTCGCCCGGCCATATGTACATGTTCTTTCTGCCGGTGATCTCCCTAACGTACATGCCGAGGAACATGTCGGGGAGGAACAGGATCTCCCTGTCCTCGGGTATGGCGTTTATGACATCCACGGCGTTTGAGGATGTGACAGTGTAGTCCGAGAGAGCCTTGACCTCCGCCGTCGTATTCACGTACGCGACGACCACGGCATCCGGGTGCTCCCTCTTCCACTCGGCCAGCTGGCGGGCGGTTATGCTGTCGGCGAGGGAGCATCCGGCGTATCGCTCCGGCGTGATGACCTTACGGTCCGGAAGCAGTATGGCGGCAGTCTCGGCCATGAAATGAACGCCGCAGACCACAACGAGAGGGTGGTCCGTCCTCTTGGCCTCCATGGCCATGCCGAGGGAGTCCCCCACGTAGTCCGCCACGTCCTGAATCTCCGGGAGCTGGTAGTTGTGGGCGATTATGTATGCATCCTTCCTGCGCTTCAGCTCAAGCACCTTCCTCTGAAGGCTCCTTATCTCCTCCGCGCTCATCGTGGCCAGCATGCCCGCTATTCTACGCTCGTTCGCGATGCTCCATCATACGACTATGACGTTTATCAGCCTTCCGGGGACGTATATTACCCTCCTTATCTCCCTTCCGGCCAGATACTTACCGAGCTTGGGATGCTCCCTGAGCATCCTCAGGACCTCATCCTCCGTCGCTCCCTTGGGCACGGTGATGCTCCCGCGGGTCTTGCCGTTTATCTGGACGCCTATGCTCTCCTCCTCCTCAACCACGCCCTCAAGCGGCTCGGGTAGGGGAGTCCTGAAGACGGTCTTCTCCCCGAGGAGGGAATCCATGGAAAACTCGTGGAACAGCTCCTCGGCCATGTGGGGGGCGAAGGGCGCGAGGAGACGAACGAATATCTGGGCGGCCCATCCCAAGTTTCCGTGGGAGTACCGTCCGACTTTCAACTCGCCGAGGAGGACCATCAGCTTGGATATGGCCGTGTTGAACTTGAAGCGGCTCAAGTCCTCCCTAACTCCCACTATAGCCCTATTCACCGCCACGAGGAGCTCCCTGTCGGAGGATAGGTCGGGCTCCACACGGGCCTCTACCCCCGCCTCCCTCAGGGCGTAGAAGGTGCGCCAGACCCTGTTGAGGAAGTTTATGGCGGACCTCCTTATGGCGTCGGTCCATTCAAAGTCCTGCTCCGGGGGAGCGGCGAAGAGTATGGCTATTCGGGCGGCGTCGGCACCGTACTCCTCAACGAACGGCCCCAAGGGGACGACGTTCCCCCGGGATTTGGACATCATCTCCACCAACCAGACCACCTCGTGAGGACCCTCGGGGGTGTCGTGGTATCCCACCTTCTGCGTCCCCACCACCTTCACATCGTAGAGCTCCTCCTCGTCAATCCGCCTGTTGCACTCCTTACACCACCAGAATCCCATAAGCACCAACCCCTGCGTGAAGAGGTTGGCGAAGGGCTCGTCGTAGGCCAAGAGACCGGCATCGTGGAGGACCTTGGTGATGAAGCGGGCGTATATGAGATGCTTGGTCGCGTGCTCCGCCCCACCGATGTACTGATCCACCGGCATCCAAGCGTTAGCCCTCTCGGGCGAGAACATCTGGCGGTCGTTGTGGGGGTCGGTGAAGCGCAGGAAGTACCACGACGAATCCACGAAGGTGTCCATGGTATCCGGGTCCCTGCGGGCGGGCCCACCGCACTTCGGGCACGTGGTGTTTATGAATTCGGGGACGTTCTCAAGAGGGGATCTTCCCTCCGGTTGGAAGTTCTCTATCTCCGGCAGGAGGACGGGGAGCTCCTCCTCCGGAACAGGGACAACCCCGCACCTCTCGCAGTGTATCATGGGTATGGGGGCACCCCAATACCTTTGGCGGGAGACGAGCCAATCCCGGAGCCTGTAGGAGACGGTGGGACCCCCCAGACCCATCTCCCTGAGCCTCTCGCCTATGCGTCTTATGGCCTCATCCGACGTCAGGCCCGTAAATTCGCCGGAGTTCTTCAGGATCCCCTTCCCCTCGTAGGCCCCCTTGATGCGGCAGGAGAATCGCCTCCCCCTGTACTCTATGGAGAACTCCTCCCCATCGGATACCTCGTCGCATACCGCCTTGAAGAATTCCTCCAGCGAGCTCTCATCGTCATCGGGGGGAAAAACAACGAACTTTATGGGCAGGTTGAATCGTCGGGCGAACTCGTAATCCCTCTGATCATGGGCGGGAACCCCCATAACGGCGCCCGTCCCGTACTCGCCGAGGACGTAGTCCGCCACGTATATGGGGATACTCTCGCCGGTGAAGGGGTGGGTGGCGTACAGGCCCGTGAATACTCCCGTCTTGCTCTCCGTCCGCTCCTCCGGAGACGTCAGGAGAGCCTGCTGCACGTACTCCTCTACAAGTTCCCTCACCTCCGGGGAGACCCTCTCCAATATAGCATCAATCACGGGACCGTCGGGGGCCACGCTTATGAAGGTCACCCCAAAGAGCGTGTCGGCACGGGTGGTGAATACCCTTATGGGTAGGTCCTCCGCCATGAAGACTATCTCGGTCCCCTCGCTGCGACCTATCCAGTTGCGCTGCTGCTTTATGACGCTCTCGGGCCAGTGGCCCTCCAGCTTGTCAAGGTCCCTAAGGAGTCTCTCGGCGTAATCCGTTATCTTGAAGTACCACTGGGTGAGTTTCTTCTTAACCACCGGCGTCTTGCACCTCTCGCATCTTCCGTCTATCACCTGCTCGTTGGCGAGGACCGTCTTACACTTGGGACACCAATTGACCCATCCCCCCTTCCTGTAGGCCAACCCCCTCTCGTAGAGAAGTAGGAAAAGCCTCTGGGTCCAACGGTAGTACTCGGGATCCGACGTGGCGAATTCCCTATCCCAATCGTAGGATATGCCGAGTCGCTTGAGCTGGGAGCGGAAACCCTCTATGTTGGAGTAGGTCCATTCCTTAGGATGGACGCCGAACTTTATGGCGGCGTTCTCCGCGGGGAGACCGAACGAGTCCCAACCCATGGGGTGTAGGATGTCGTACCCCTCCATCATCTTGACCCGGGCCACCGTGTCTCCTATGGCGTAATTCTTGAGGTGGCCCATGTGGAGGTCCTTGCCGGAAGGGTAGGGGAACATCTCCAGAACGTAGTACTTGCGCCTCGGAGGCTCGGGAGCGCGGTAGAGTTTCAACTCCTCCCAAAATCTCTGCCATCTCCTTTCTATATCGCGGGGGTTGTAATCCTTCTCCATCGGGAAGGGATTTTAACGGCGCTTTCCGCCCTCAATCGCACCGGGCGGAGCACGTATAACCCTCCCCCTCCAGCTGGAGGGTTATGTGGTGTATGCCCATCTCCCTAAGCATGCCCTCAACCCTCCGCAGGGTGTCGCGCGCGTCCCCCTCCACGATCAGGTGGGCGGATACGAGGATCTCGTCGGATGAGAGGGACCAGACGTGTATGTCGTGGGCGTCCCTCACACCCTCCGCCGACAGAAGCACTCCCCTTACGAGGTCGGACGTGTATCCTCTGGGAGCGAACTCCATCAGGATCCCGGTGGCATCCCGCAGGACCTTGAACCCCTCCCACAGCAGGTAGGGGACGAAGGCCAGAACGAGGAGCGCATCCACCCACCGCCACCCGGTGCTCCACATCAGGATGCCACCGACGGCCACGGCCAAGGAGAAGGTCGCATCGCCCAGAAGATGCAGATGCGCGGAGCGCAGGTTGAGGTCCTCCTCCCGGTGGAGTAGGTGCGCGGACAGAAAATTGACCAAGAAGGCCAACCATCCCATCAGGATGACGGTCGTGGCCACCACCTCCCTCGGTCTTACGAGGGATATCACGGCCTCATAGGAGAGATAGGCCAGCGCGCCCATGAGGAGGAGGGAGTTTATGAAGGCGGCCAGAGCCTCCGCTCGGCGGTATCCGTACGTCTTTGTGGGCGTCGCACCCCTCCCCATAACGGACTTAGCCACCATGGATATGCCGAGGACGGCCACATCCTGAAGGTTGTGGAGGGCGTCCGCGATGAGGGAGAGGGAGCCGGAGAGGACGCCGAAGAGGACCTCCAGAAGGACTATCCCGACGTTCATGAGGAGGGCAACGGCCAGCCTTCGCATCGGGGAGGATTCTACGGACGTCAAGGGGAATGTCGTCGGCGGTAAAATCCGGCGATGAGAAAGAACGAAGAGGTGGCTGAGATACTGGACAGGTTGGCCGACGCTCTGGAGTTTCTGGGGGAGATCCCATTCAAGGTGAGGGCCTACAGGAGGGCGGCCAGGGCCATAGAGGGGCTTCCCGAGGACATAGAGGAGATTTACAGGAGGAGGGGACTTGAGGGTCTGATGGATATCCCCGGGGTCGGCGAGAGGATAGCGAAGAAGATAGCCGAGTATCTGGAGACCGGACGCATGAGAAAGTACGAGGAGGTGATGGAGCAGGTTCCCAAGGACCTCATAGATCTGCTGGGAGTCCCCGGGATAGGTCCCAAGACCCTGAAGGTGGCGTACGAGAGGCTGGGCGTTAGGAGTAAGGAGGACTTCCGGAGGGTGCTTGAGGACGGCTCCTTGGCCCGACTCCCCGGCTTCGGGCCGAAGAAGGTTGAGAACATAAGGAGGGCGTTGCGCATGTACGAGAGGATGGCCGGTCGCATCCCGCTGGGTCTGGCCTATCCTATAGTTGAGAGGATCGTGGAGGCTCTTAAGGGTTTCCCGGGTGTTCTGGAGATAAACCCGGCCGGGTCGTTCCGACGGATGAAGGAGACGGTGGGGGACATAGACATCCTCGTGAGCGCCGCCCCGGAGGACGGCTCCAAGATAATAAGAGAGTTCGTCAGCCTCCCAGAGGTCGTGCGGGTGTTGGCGGCCGGCGAAACTAAGGGCTCCGCCATATTCGGCAGGTACCAGGTGGATTTGCGGGTCATACCTCCCGACTCGTACGGGGCGGCCCTACAGTACTTTACGGGCAGTAAGCAGCACAACATACACCTGCGCACCATAGCCCGCTCCATGGGGCTGAAGATATCCGAGTACGGCGTATTCCGGGGGAGCGAGAGGATAGCCGGGAGGACGGAGGAGGAGGTGTATGGGGCCGTCGGGTTGGTGTGGATTCCTCCGGAGCTCCGGGAGGATAGGGGAGAGATTGAGGCCGCCGCCCGGGGGGAGCTTCCTGACCTCGTGGATTACTCCGACATCAGGGGGGACCTGCACGTCCATAGCCGCTACTCCGACGGAGTGGCCACCTTGGAGGAGATAGCCCTGGCGGCTGCTAAAATGGGCTACGAGTACGTGGCCGTATGCGACCACTCGCAGAGCGCCAAATATGCCGGTGGTCTTGACGTGGAGACCCTAAGAGCCAAGAACGCGGAGATAGACCGCCTGAACGCCACCCTGAAAGGTATTCGGCTCCTGAAGGGGGCAGAGGTGGATATCCTCCCCGACGGCTCTCTGGATTATCCCGACGAGGTTCTGGCCGAGCTGGATTTCGTCATAGGGGCCATCCACAGCTGGCGCAAGGGGGAGGACACCACGGAGCGCATATTGAAGGCGATGGAGAACCCCTACGTGCATACCATCGCCCACCCGACGGGCAGGCTCATAGGCAGGAGGGAGGGGTACGGGCTGGACGTGGAGGCCGTGATAAGGAAGGCGGTTGAGACCGGGACCTTCTTGGAGGTCAACGGCTACTACGAGAGGCTTGACCTCAACGACATAAACGCCCGCATGGCCAAGATGCAGGGGGCCCGGATAACTCTGGGGACGGACGCCCACCAGGTGGGGCAGCTCTGGCAGATGCGCCTGGCCGTGGGAACGGCCCGGAGGGGTTGGCTGGAGAAGTCGGACGTCATAAACGTCCTACCCCTTGATGAGCTTCTGGAGGTTTTGGGGCGGAAGCGCCGGCGGGCCGGGGTCTAAAGCCAGCGGCGGGCGTTCTCCTCTATGAGGGAGCGTATCTTGCGGGCGGTCTCCGCGTACTTGCGTTTATCCCTCCAAGCCCTCTCCGGCATCAGGAGCTCGTCGGGGACCCCCTCAACCCTCTTGGGTACGAGGAGGCCGAAGTGGGGCTCCCTCTCAAACTCCGTTATCTCACCGTTTATGGCCGCATTCACGAGGCGACGGGTGTAGCGCAGGGGTATCCTCTCCCCCTCGCCGTACGGTCCCCTCACCCAACCGGTATTTACCAGCCAGACGTCGGTCCCGTGCTGCTTCACCTTCTCAAATAGCATGTCGGCGTATATCTTCGGATGCAAAGGAAGGAAAGGCTCGGCGAAACCTATGGAGAAGGTGGGTTGGGGCTCCTTTATCCCCCGCTCCGTACCTGCTATCTTGGAGGTGTATCCGGCGAGGAAGTATATCTTTATCTGCTCCTCCGTGAGCTTGGCTATGGGGGGTAGGACGCCGTAGGCGTCAAGTGAGAGGAAGAAGATATTCTTCGGGTGAGGTCCCATGCCCTCGGGAACGTAGTTGTCCAAGAACTCCAGCGGGTAGGAGCCGCGGGTATTTTCGGTTATCTCGGCCGAGGAGAAATCAACCTGCCGGCTCTCCTCGTCCATGACGACGTTCTCCAGTATGGCTCCAAAGCGCGTCACGGCCCGGTATATTCCCGGCTCCTTCTCGGGGCCAAGGCGTATCACCTTGGCGTAGCAGCCGCCCTCAAAGTTGAATATCCCCCTCTCGGTCCATCCCAACTCGTCATCCCCGATTATGGGCCTCTCGGGGTCGGTGGATAGGGTGGTCTTGCCGGTTCCGGAGAGGCCGAAGAATACGGCCACGTCCCCCCTCTCCCTACCCATGTTGGCTCCGGCGTGCATGCTCAGGACCCCCCTCTCGTGGGGATAGTAGTAGTTGAGGTACGTGAAGACGGACTTCTTTATCTCGCCGCCGTAGGCCGTACCTCCGATTATCACCTCCCTGCGTTTGAAGTTCAGAATGACGAAGGCCTCGCTACGGGTGCCATCCTCCTCCGGATTCGCCTTGAGATACGGCGCGTGAAGGATGCGTATGTGGGGCGAGAAGTCCCCGTAGCCGTCGGGCAGTATAAACATGTTCCTCACGAAGAGGGCGTGCCAAGGGCTCTCGGTATATACCTCAACCCCGAGTCTGTAGCTGGGGTCCGCACCCACATAGACCTGCTGGAGGAAGACCTCCCGGCCGAACAGGTACCCCAGAACCTTCCTGCGGAGCCTGTCGTAGGCCTCCGGCGAGAAGGGTACGTTCGTCTCGTTCCAGTTTATGAGATTCTCCGTGAAATCGTCCTTCACGAAGAACCTGTCCTTGGGGGACCTCCCCGTGTAGGGGGCCGTGATGACGACCAGCGAGCCGAAGTGCGCGAGTTTGCCCAGATCCATCTCCACGGCCCTCTCAACGAGCCGGGCTCTGCTCCAGTTCTCATTTATCCTCGGGAACATATCCGCATATTCTAAAAGGGTAGGAGTTTTCACTCATCCTTCAAACACCTTCGCCAACACCTCGTCCAGCGGAGGGTCCGTGACGGACAGGTCGTCTATGTTCCACCGCTCCATTATCAGGCGTACCTTATCAAACACCTCATCCCGCCTGACCAGCAGTTTGACCTCCTGTCCCTCTATCTCCCGTATCTCGCCTATCCTCTGGAGCTCCTCCACGGGTATCTCCCCCTTGAACTCCACGTATATCTCCTTGAAGGGCATCACCCTCTCGGCCAACTCGTACAGATCCCCGTCAAATATCAGCCTTCCCCTATGTATCACCATCGCCCTGTCGCACAGGGCCTCTATGTCGGCCATGTAGTGGCTCGTTAAGATTATCGTGGCGTTGAACTCCTCGTTGTAATTCCGGAGGAATCGGCGGATTGATATCTGGGCGCTCACATCCAACCCCAACGTGGGCTCGTCCAAGAACAGAACCTCCGGATCATGGATGAGGGCCGCCAGAAGCTCCGCCTTCATCCTCTCTCCGAGGGATAGCTTGCGCACGGGCTGATGTAGCCTGTGCTCTATGCCCAGCATCTCCGCGAGGAGGGCCACGCGCCTTTTGAAAGTCTCATCGTCAATCTCATAGACGGCGGCGTTTATCCGAAGGGAATCCATGGGGGGCAAATCCCATATGAGCTGCTGCTTCTGGCCCATCACGAGAGTTATCCGCTTTAGAAAGTCCTTCCTCCTCTCAAAGGGGTCGTACCCGAGGACCCGCACCTTCCCGGATGTGGGCTTTATCAGGCCGACGAGCATCTTCAGGGTGGTCGTCTTACCGGCCCCGTTGGGACCCAAGAATCCCACCACCTCCCCCCTCTCCACCCGAAAGGTTATCCCCCTGACCGCCTCTATCTCCCTGTACCTCCTCCGGAAGAAGTGGCGTAGGGAGGAGAGGCCACCCTCCTCCTTCACCGGAACCCTATAGACCTTACGCAGATTCTCAACGGAGATTACGGGCATCAAGTGGCCGTCGGTCTCAATCCTCCTCCATCATCTTCTGGAGCTTTCTGCGTATCTTCCTCCACTTCATCGCCTCCCGCTTCTTCCTTATCTCGGAGGGTTTCTCATAGACCAGGTGTCTCCTGTAGTCGTTGAGGATCCCCTCCCTGCCGACCAACTTCTTAAACCTCCTCAGCATGGACTCAAAGGTCTCGCCTTCCTGCTTCCTTACTCCTACCTTGGGCATAAGGCGGGTATTATACTGTCGGCCGGTTCCCTTCTGGCCGTAGAATCCCCGGTGGATGCACCTGCAAGAGATGCTGAAGCTGGCCCTTCTGGAGGATGCCCCATTCGGCGATATCACCACGGAGAGCGCCGTACCCGACGTTCCCGTAGTGGGTGTAGTTCTCGCCAAGGCGAGCGGTATCATGGCGGCCGAGCCTCTGTTCAAGGCCCTCCACGATATCCTTCCCGTGAGGATACGTCGGAAGGTGGCGGATGGGGAGAGATTCGGCGAAGGAGACGTGCTGGCGGAGGTGGAGGGTGGAGCCCACGACGTTCTTCTCTTAGAGCGCACCATGCTGAACCTGCTCGGGAGGATGTGCGGCATCGCCTCCCTCACGGCGGAGTTCGTCAGGAGGGCCGGGGGGGTGCCCATATACGATACCCGCAAGACCCTTCCCCTCTGGAGGTATCTGGATAAGTACGCCGTCAGGATGGGTGGAGGGTACAACCACCGGATGAGTCTGTCGGAGATAGTGATGGTGAAGGACAATCACAAGCGACTGGCGGGATCGCTCCGTCGGGCGGTCCTGAACGTGCGCGAGAGGTTGGGGGAGCACGTTCCCCTCATAGCAGAGGTGGAGTCGGAGGAGGAGTTGAGAAGTCTGGAGGGGTTGAAGGTGGATTGGGTGCTGCTGGATAACATGAGTCCGGAGACCCTCAGACGGTTGATCCCCCTCGCCCGCACCTACGGCTTCAAAGTTGAAGTCTCCGGCGGAATTACGCTGGACAACGTCTCGGAGTACGCGGCCCTGCGCCCCGACAGGATATCCGTGGGCAGTTTGACGAAGGCCGCCTCTCCGGTGGATATAAGCTTGGAAGTCGGCCTTAAAATATCCGCCTAACGCCGGGGTGGCGGAATTGGCAGACGCGCTAGGTTCAGGACCTAGTGGGCTTCGGCCCGTGCGGGTTCAAGTCCCGCCCCCGGCATTTTTTTATGCTCCCTCTGCTCGGTATATGCCGGACCGCCTCCTTCGGCGAGGAGATCTCCTACCATCGTCTCATAGTGCGTCTGGACTATCCGGCCGACGTGAGGGAGGACTTCAGCGTGGCGGTGGCCGGCCGGAGGATCAGGTGGGGGCTTGAGAGGGAGATGCCCCTCCGCTACGGTGTCCTCCAGCCCTACGCGGCCTACGACAACGGGAATCCCATCCCGCTGTCCGTTGAGAGGACGGAGACGTCAGTCGTGGCCATCTTAGGCGCGGGCGATGGGTGCCTGCCGGTGGGTCGCCACCGCTTCACCCTGATGTACCGCCTCTATCCGAGGCTCCGCGGCGATACCCTCATCCTGAATCTCCGTCCCCCATCGCTGGACCTTCCGACGGACTTTCTGGAGGTGGTCCTCATCCTTCCCGAGGGGATACCCAGCGACAGCATTCGTATCATCGGTGGGAATTTCAACGTGAGTGAGGCCGAGGCCCTGAGCGTCCTCCGCCTGACGGCGTACGCCCCGGATGATGATGCTGAGGACTTGGTGCTACGCCTTCCGTACCGCCGCAGGGAATCCCCCGCCCTCCTTCTGCTGTTGATACCCCTACTTCTGCACGCGGCAGGCTTCCACCGAAGGCGGCGGTAGAATAGGAATCTTGAGGGCGATAGTAGATTGGAGCGTCAGGCATCCCATCGGCGTGGGGGTGCTCTTGGGGGCCCTTCTGGTGGTGGGTGTCTATTCGCTCTTCAAGCTCAAGATAGACCTGCTTCCGGACGTCTCCATGCCCACCGTCACGGTGATAACCCCCTATCCCGGCGCCGACCCCGGGACCGTTGAGCGGAATCTGACCGAGCCCCTTGAGAGTGCCCTGAGGGGGATATCGGGCGTCGTGAAGGTCAGGTCCCGAAGCACCGAGGGATACTCCCAGATAGAGGTGATCTTCTCCTACGGCAAGGACATGGACGCCGCGGTTATGGAGGTGAGCGAGAGGATAAGGGGCGTCCATCTACCCGAGGGGGCCGGAAAGCCCTCGGTCATACCCTTTGATCCCTCCGTCTTCCCCATAATCACCGTCACGTTCCCGGAGGAGCAGGCGGATGCGGTTGAGCACCTGTGGCACGATAAGGTGATGGCCATAGAGGATGTGGCTCTGGCGCCGGTCCTTCGGACTTCGGAGGAGTACCTCAGGGTCTCTCTCAAGCCGGAGAGGCTGGCGTACCTGCGGATCCGTCCCACGGCCGTGGTGGGGGCCATAAGGGACAGGTCGTACGAC
This sequence comes from Thermotogae bacterium, assembly GCA_013153965.1. Lineage (GTDB taxonomy): Bacteria > Hydrothermota > Hydrothermia > LBFQ01 > LBFQ01 > JAADCS01. Next base: position 8,589 of record JAADDJ010000009.1, on the reverse strand, counting down.
CTTCCGGCCGACGGCCGGGTCATATCGGGGAGGCTATCCACGCCCTATGATCTTCGGAATCTGGTGGTGGGATACAGCCGGAGGCCCGTGTTCCTGTACGAGGTGGCTCAAGTGGGGCGCTTCGTTGAGAGGTACGACGTTCTCCAGCTGAACAACGACACCCCCGCCGTCATAAGTCCGGTCTTCAAGGTGGCCGGTGCGAACACCTACGAGGTCGGACGCAAGGTGAAGGAGGTCCTGCGAGAGGTGGCCCGTCTGGGAAATCTCAAGTACTGGATAGCAATGGACCAGAGCTTCCTGATAGAGAAGGTCGTTAAGGAGGTGGCCAACTCCGCCCTCATAGGTGGGATATTGGCCGTCATCTTCGTTATCCTCTTTACAAGGAGCGTGCGACTGGCTCTGGCGATAAGCATGAGCATCCCTCCGGCCATCGTCATATCCCTGATGGCGATGCACCTCTTCGGGTACTCCCTCAACGCCATGACTCTGGTAGGGATGGCTCTGGCCATAGGTATGATAGTGGATAACTCGGTGGTCGTCAGCGAGAACATATACCGTCTGCGGGGGAGCGGGATGGATCCCCTGCGAGCCTCGGTTGAGGGGGCGGCGCAGGTTATAGGTCCCATAACCGCATCAACCCTCACTACGATCATAGTCTTCTTTCCCGTCGTGTATCTGAGCGGACCGATAGGGAGGATAGCCGAGAATGTGGCCGTGGCCGTCGTCTTCTCCCTCCTCTCCACCCTCCTTTTGGCCATAACCATAACGCCCACCTACGTGAGATTCATAGTCTCCAAGGCGAAGGGGGGGATGCCCCTGATATCGCAGGCCTACCGCAAATTTCTGCGGTGGTATCTAAAGGGTTGGAAGGTGCCGGCCGCCTTGAGTCTCATCCTCCTGACCCCCCTCGCCCTCATCCCATTCGTGGGGGGCGAGTTCCTACCCACCCTTGACTCGGACTTCATATACATGGAGGTGGAGCTTCCGCCGAATACCCCCTTTGAGAAGACGGCCACTTACATGCGGAGCGTCTCCCGGCTCGTGGGGAGGATCCCGGAGGTGGAGAATTACGCCGTCTTCGTGAGCGCCCCGAAGAATGTTCCCAAGGGCATACTCGCCTACGGGGGTGGGGCGACCGAGACGTACAAGGGGCAGGCCTTCATCCGCCTGAAGGAGCGGAGTGCGCGCCGAAGGGTTCAGAGCGAGATTGAGGAGGAGATCCTGCGCGAGCTGCCGCCATTTCCCGGTAGGAAGGTGCGCTTCCTACCGGTGGAGAAGATAACCATGTTCGGCATGGGGGGGAAGTCGGTGGCGGTGGGATTCACGGGTAGGGACCCGAAAGTTCTGCGGGAGATGGCCCGCCGATTCGCCGACGAGCTATCCAAGGTTCCCGGGATACGGAACCTGAGCTTGGACGTGAGTCCATCCAAACCCGTTGAGAGGTGGAGGGTTAGGGAGGAGGTCAAGGCACTCGGCACCACCGTCCTGCAGGCCCAATCGGACCTCTACGTCCTGAGCGGCGGGTACGATGCGGGGGATGTGGGCGGTTGGAAGGTAGTCGTGGGGGCGGATACGTCCTACCCCCGGCAGACTTATCCTCTGGTGGGGGATTCGGCCGTCGCGTACGCGGTGGATTACGTAGATGTAGATACCGTCATGAGTCCCGCGGTGATAAACAGGGAGAGCGGTCTGAATGTGGTATATGTGCGCGCGGACCGCTCCACGCCCAACCTCCTCTCCCTCTATCTGCACGTGAAGGAGCTCCTGCGGAGATTCCGGCTGCCGGAGGGGTACGGATACGTCCTCGGCGGTGAGATGATGGACCTGCTTGACATGATGAAGCAGCTGACCTTGGCGGGCATCCTCGCCGTAATACTGGTCTATGCGGTTCTGGTGGCCCAGTTTGAGAGCTTGAGGATGCCCCTGGTGATAGCCACCAGCGTCCTGTACGGCCTGACCGGAGCCGTCCTCTTCATGTTCCTCTTCAAGGTCACCTTCTCTCTCGTCTCCGCCTTGGGCATGCTCGTGGCTACGGGCGTCGTCGTGAATAACGGGATAGTCATGCTCTCCATGGCCCGCAGGCTCCCGCGGGATATGCCTCCCGAGGATAGGATGGTGGAGGCGGCCTTCGTCCGTCTCCGACCGATACTGATAACGACCATAACAACTCTGATGGGACTTATACCCATGATGTTCATCGTCAGCGAGGGGTATGAGTACCGCCAACCTATAGCCGTCGCCCTCTTCGGAGGGCTTCTGTGGGGAACGCTCTTCTCCCTCCTCGTTCTACCCTTCCTCTACGTCATATCGGAGCGTCTTCCCGGCGTCCGTAGAATCCTCCCTTGGACGTGAGGGAGATAACCCACCTCTTGGAGGACGTCGTCCCCGGCACCGCCTTCGTCGTGATTGAAGGTCGCACCTTCAACAATCTCCCGGATGTGCCCGAGGCCATAAGGCGGGGGGCCATCCTCGTAATAACTCCTCGGCATCTTCCGTACGATGTTCCCCAGATGGTGGCCGAAGATACTCGGGAGGCGGCGACCCGCTTGGCGGATGAGGTCTATCCGGAATGGCGCACGCTTCGGCTCGTGGGTATAACCGGGACCAACGGGAAGACCACCACGGCCTTCCTGCTTCGGGATGCCCTCCGGAGACTCGGCCACCCTCCCGCCCTGATAGGGACCGTCGTTTGGGATGACCTTCACGGGGAGCGCCCCTCCTCCCTCACGACGCCCGAACCCTTCTACATACGGAGGATCCTCGGAAGGGCGGCCCGGAGGGGGGCGAGGTTCGGCGTCATGGAGGTTTCCTCAATAGGTCTGGCGCAGGGGAGGGTCAGGGGTATGAGATTTCACGTGGGCGTTCTGACCAACGTGGGGTGGGATCACATAGACTATCACGGCAGCTTTGAGGAGTATCTTCGGGCGAAACTCCTCCTCTTCAAGATGGCCGATAGGGCCCTCATAAACGCCGATGACCCCCACGCCTCCCTGTTTGAGCGGGAGGCTACCGGCAGTACCTTCCTCTACGGGGAGGGTAAGGGTGATTTTCCCTTTGAGATAGTGCGGGAGGATGCCGATGGTCTTCATGTGAGGGTTGAGGGTTGCACCGTGCGCACACGTCTCGTCGGACGCTTCAACGCTCAAAATCTGGCGGCCGCCTTCGGGAGTCTGCGCCTACTGGGATTCTCAAGGGAGGAGGCGTGCTCCTCCCTTCAGGATGCTCGTCCGCCAAAGGGCAGGATGGAGAGGGTGCATTCGGGCCGATTCCACGTCTTCGTAGATTACGCCCACACGCCCGACGCCATAGATAGGGTGCTGGCGACATTGCGACCCTACGCTCGGAGGCTGATAGTGGTCTTCGGGGCGGGGGGCAACAGGGATAGGGGGAAGAGGCCGAAGATGGCCGAGGCTGTGGAGAGGTGGGCGGATGTGGCCGTCCTGACCACGGATAATCCCCGCTGGGAGGAGCCAAAGAGGATAAACGAGGACGTGCGCGCCGGCTTCGGAAGGCTGCGGCCGGCGGTGATTGAGGACCGCAGAGCGGCCATTGAGTACGCCCTATCCATAGCCCGGGAGGGGGACGTGGTGGCCATACTGGGCAAGGGGCACGAGACCTATCAGGAGGTGAAGGGACGGAAGATTCCCTTTGACGATGCGGAGGTGGTGCGCGAATTCCTCTTGGGAGGGCGTGGGGACGATTGAGGGCCGTCGCCTCCGTAGAATACCCCACCTATGACCTACGAGAGAGTTCTTGAGATGTACGAGCGGATGCACGAGGAGCTGACCCGGGAATCCTACCTCCTCGGAGCCGGCCTGAAGGACAAACCGGAGTACGACAGGATATTGGAGAGATATTCGGCCCTATCGGACCTGAGGACGGCCACGGACCTGATTAAAGAGAAGCTGAATCTCCACGAGGATGCCCCCGACGAGGTCAGGGAGGCTTACGACAGGGTGATATTCACCGTTCTGGAGCTCTATCTGAGCCGCCGCACCGTCTCCCTCTCCCAGAGGATGCAGGCGTACGAGATGAGCGCCAAGGTGAGGGTGGATGGGGAGGAGATTCCCTACAGGATGCTCCCCCTGATGCTGCAGAGGGAGAGGGACAGAGAGAGACGCCGGAGAATGTACGAGGCCACGGCCCCCATAATCGCCGAGCTGACCCGGATGAAGCTGGAGGTCTACAGGCTCTCACTCCAGCACGTTCGCAAGGATTTCGGATACCCCAACCTCTACGAGTACCACGCGGCCCGCAAGATGGAGAATTTGAGACGGTACGCCTCCCACATGGGGGACTTCTTGAGGGAGACGGAAAAGGAGTACAGGGAGCTGGCTAGCCACTTCTTCGGGCGGATACTCGGTCTCGGGTGGGGGGAGGTTGAGGCGTACGATGCCCCCTATCTGCTCTCCGGCTTCGCCTACGACGTATCCCTCAAGGGGAGCGACGTGGATATCCTGAAAGAGACCCTTCGCAGGGGAGGGGTATCCTTGGATTCGCTGGAGAATCTCAAGATTGACGATGAGGTTAGACCCAAGAAGTCCCCGAGGGCCTTCTGCGCTCCCATAAGGATACCCGACGAGGTGATAGTCGTCGTCAAACCCTCCGGGGCATTCTCGGACGTATCCACGCTCTTCCACGAGATGGGGCACGGCCTGCACTTCGCCTTCACGGATAGGAGCCTATCGGTGGTTGATAGGTACATGGGCAGGGTGGGGACGAGCGAGATATTCTCCTTCAACCTCCAGTACATAACCGACTCTCCGCTCTGGCTTGAAGCCTTCGCCGAAGGCTGGGATGAGGACTTCGTGGCGTTCCGCAGGTTCGTGTATATGTACTATAGGCGCAGGTACGCGGCGAAGGTCCTGTACGAGACCGACCTGCTCGCGAGGGACGATTGGGAGGATGTGGGCCCAAAGATGTACGAGAGGCTCCTGAGCGAGGCGACGGGCATCCATCACCATCCCAGCAGGTACTTCGTTGATATGGACTGGGGATTCTACTCGGTGGATTACTCGCAGGCTTGGGAGGTGGAGGCGGCCCTACGGAAGTTCCTCTCGGAGGAGTTCGGTCGGGACTGGTTCTTTAAGGCCGAGGCCTACGACTACCTACGGGGGCTCTGGAGCTTGGGAGTGAAGTATCCTCCGCTGAAACTGGCGGCCAAACTCTGGGGGGATAGGCGACCTTAGAATTCCCGTCCGTGAGAAGGATAGGCGTCGTTCTGTTGGCCGTGGGCTTGGTCTCATGCGGGTCCCTAAGCCGCTTCAGATTTTGGAAGAGGGATGAGGTGAAGGTGGTAATACCCGAGGAGTCCTTCAAGAGAGGGATGGAGCTCTACGGGAAGGGTAAGTACAGGGACGCGATAAAGTTCTTCAAGGAGGTACTCTACACGAAGGGGTACGGGCCTCTGGCGGAGAGCGCCTCCGTATTCTTGGGCCTATCGTACCTGAACCTCAAGGCCTACGATGAGGCCATAGGCGAGCTGGAGAACTTTCTGGACATGTATAAGTACGCCCCCGACTCTCTCAAGGCCCTCGCGTACCTCGGTCTGGCGCGAGCCTACAACGAGAAACACTCCAACCTTGAGCTTGACATATCCGACATAGACATGGCCATATACTACGCCCAGAGGCTCAAGGACATGGGAATGTTCGTTGATGAGGCGGAGAGGATAATCCGGGAGGTCAGATGGAAGAAGGCGACAAAGCTCCTGATGGCCGCCGACGTGTATTCCAAACTCCGGGTCATGAAGTCGGTGAAGGTGTATCTGGAGACCTTCCTGAAGATGTATCCGGACGACCCTCGGGCCGACTCCGTCCGCAAGGTTCTGGAGAGCCTGCGATGAGGATAGCCCTCTTCGGCGGGAGGTTTGACCCTCCCCACTACGGTCATCTCATTCTGGCGCGGGACATATACGAGAGTGGGAACTTTGACGTGGTGAGATTCTTGGTCAATTACGACCCTCCCCACAAGAAGGCCGAAGCCGACTTCACCCACAGGGTGCGCATGCTCCATCTCCTGATAAGGGGAGAGCGGGGCTTGGAGGTTGAGCCCTTTGAAGGGGTGATGGGTATAAGCCCCTCATACACGTACAGGGTCCTCAAGGCTTACAGGGAGGCCCATCCCAACTGCGACCTTCACTTCATCGTCGGCGAGGATCAGCTGAGCCGGATAAGGACGTGGAAGAATTACGAAGAGCTTCCGAAGCTGGCCAAGTTCGTCCTCCTGAAGAGGGGAACCCTACGAGTCCCGAAGGAGATTCTGGAGACTTTCAGACCTATGGTCCTGACGGTGAGGAAGTTGGACGTTTCCGCGTCGGAGATAAGGAGGCGCATAAGGGAGGGGCTGAGCCTGCGCGGGCTGACGTCCGACGAGGTGATAGACTACATACACCTGCATGGACTCTACGGCGAGGATGAGACTTTGAGCATATACACCGACGCCTCGGCCCGCGGGAATCCCGGGGAGGTGACCATCGCCTTCGTCGTGAGGAGGGGGGAGCGCACCATATACGAGTACGCTCGCGTCGTAGGGTACGGGACCAACAACGAGGGCGAGTACTGGGCGCTGATAGAGGCGCTGAGCTGGGCCGAGAGGGAGGGGCTGCGGGGTTTCGTGGTGTATATGGACTCAAGTCTGGTGGTCAATCAGCTGCGGGGAACCTACAGGGTGCGGAGTCCGAAGATAAAACCCCTCCACGAGAGGGCGGTGGCTCTGCTGCGGGCGCTGAATGCGAAGGTGGAGCATATCCCCCGCTCGTTGAACGTATCGGACAGGCTGACGAGGTTGAAAACCCCGTCCGTGTGAGTCGCCCGTACAATACCGTTGATATGCTCGTTTTCATACTGGGAGATGCCCCCTTCACGGTCATAAGGGTGGATAACCGTCCCGACAACACCAGCCACATGGAGGTTTCGGGAGCGGTGATGTACGGGATAGGAGGGGTGGGATGGATAAGCGACGTGAGTGGCGGCAACGATTACGAGGTATCCTCCGACTCCGGCCTCACGTGGGGAGCCCCCTACGGGACCAGCAGCGAGTGCTGCGACCCCGTAGTTCGTATAACGGACACGGTGGTGCATCGCATATACCTCGGAGGGTATGAAACCGGATACGCCCGCTCGTTTGACTTCGGGGCCTCATGGACGCCTCCCCAGAACATAAGCTCCTGCACCAGCACCGACCATCCTTGGTTGGCCTACAGGAACGACACTTTGGTTGTCATATACGCGGACTACTGCGCCTACGACCTGATGGCCGCGTACTCGTACGACGGCGGGAACACCTGGAGTAGGGCCACGGTCTATGGGAGTGGGGGAGTTCCCCTCGCAGCGCAGGATGACTCCCTCTTCTACGCCCTCTGGTGGGACTACTCCTCCTCGTGCATATACATACAGGTCTCCTCCTCACCGGACGGCGTCTCGTGGTCATCGCCCAGCACGGCCGCCTGCATGAGTACGGATATCTCCTCCAACCCCTACCCGGTGGGCTATCAGGGTGCCGGATGGGGGAAGGGGAACATCGCCGTCGCATACATGGCCGACGTCGGATACTACAACTGGGACATAGAGGTGGTCGTCTCCAACGACGGCGGGAGAACGTGGAGCTCCCCGGTTAAGGTTTCGGATCAACCCTCCGCCAACGAGTACATGCCCGCTCTGGCAGCGGACCCTTACGGCAACCTTCACGTCTTCTGGTACGACAACCGTGCGGGTAGCGGCCAGTGGGCCCTGTACTACTCCAAGTCAAGCGACGGTGGGGCCACGTGGTCGCCGGCCGTGCGCGTCAGCGATTACTACTTCCCCTTCGTGGATAGGACCGGATGCGGAGGTGTCAGCGACGTTGATTACACCAACGACTGTTGGCCCGGCCATTACATAGACGCGTGGGCGGACAGCAACCGGGTCTACGTCTTCTGGTCCGACAACAGCATAGACGACCACTGGCACGTCTTCTTCGCGTACGCTCCCCTCATTGAGGTGGGACTGGCCGAGAGGAGGAAGGTCGCTGGGGCGACCGAGGGAACCGCGATATACTCCGTTGATGGCCGCCTCCTCTCCACAGACGGTTTGAACAACTTGCCCAAGGGCATATACTTCGTGCGCACGGATAAGGGCTTCAAGAAGGTGATAAGGAGGTGAGATATGCTGATGTTTCTCTTCGCATGGTCTCCCCTTGACTACGGCGTGGTCTCAAAGTCCAGAGAGGGGTACGTTATAGAGAAGGGAGCCTACGAGACCGTAGAGTACGGGGCGAGGGTTCTCTCCTTCAGCGCGAGGTCCGAGCACCCCTTCAGGGTGGAGGTGAAGTTCTGGTACGACGGCGAGTTCTACATGAGGGAGATGGAGTACGAGCCGGGGGACTATCGTATAGTCCTTGACCTCACCACAGCGGAGGGGGCCCGCCTGCTGCCGACCCGAGGCCTCGGCCCCAGACCCACCGTCATAACGGTGAAGAGCCCCGGAGAGGTCATAGTCTCCGACGTGGAGACCCGCTGATCACCCCACGCTACCCTCCATCTCCAGCTCTATCAGGCGGTTGAGCTCAACGGCGTACTCCATGGGGAGGGTCTTGGTGAAGGGCTCTATG
>JAADDJ010000057.1 GCA_013153965.1 Thermotogae bacterium | reverse complement strand
TGCGCTTCGCTATACGCACGGCATCGTCAAAGCCGTGATCCCCGTGGCTGTGGGTTATTATCACCACGTCCGCCCGCTCAATCTCGTCGGGGGACTTGTAGGGGGATGAAGGGTTCTCCGTTATCCAAGGATCTATCAGGACTACCTTGCTTCCCTCAATCTTGAAAGCCGCATGTCCGAGCCAAGTTATCTTTACGCTCATAGGACGGATATTTTAACGGCGAACCGGAACCCCTTCCAACATGAGCGCCGTACGGGATTAAAATAACCGCTGTAATGTTCTTGATCCTACTACTTCAGGAGCCGGATACCCTGAATCGGCCTCCCAGTCAGGCGGTTGAGGAGGAGGAGATAATCATAGGCGAAGCCGAGCTGCAGATAACGGACTTTAAACGTCCCCTCTACTTCTACATGCCCGATATGAGGGATCTCGTTCCCGATTGGGCGGACGTGATGAGCCTACGGTTTGAAGATTCCCTAAGGTTCTTCAACACCTTCCGTCTGCCGCCGAAGCCGAAGAAGCGGGGATGGCTATCCAAAGGGCCGAAGAGGGAGGAGTTGGAATCTTGGTACGTGGAGGCGGCGAAGTACGGCGTGGGGCTCGTGCGGGTGGGCCTCTTCAAGGAGGGGATAGAGGTCCTGAGGGAGGTCGTCCAGTCGGATATCCTCAAGGGAGGCCCCTCCTACGTGGCCAGAACCTACTTCATCCTCGCCCACGTATATTCGGGGAATCCGGAGGCGGGACGCTCCTACGGGAGCATATTCCTGTCGGACTATTACAATCGTCCGTGGAATGAGGGGATAGGATGGGTGATATGGGCCACGGGCGAGGCCAACTTCTACGCGAAACATTGGCTTCAGGCCGAGTCAATATACGTGCGCAACGTGAATGAGGGTACGAAACCCCTCCTCGTCGCCCTCTCCCGGATGGGAGCCGCGTGGTGCAATCTGCACTCGGGCAAGTACGAGGATGCCTACAATCACGCCTCGCAGGCGGCTCCGAATCTCACCGGTGTGATGAAGGCCCACGCCCTGTTGGCGAAGGCGATAGCGGCCTTCAATCTGGGGAAGGTTGATGAGGCCCTCAATACCCTCCTGAGCATCGGGCGGACCGGCCATCCCCCCACCGACGCGGAGGTGCTCTACTACATCGGATTCGTATATGAGGCGAAACGGGACCTTCAGAATGCCCTCGCGTACTACCAGAAGGTCATGGAGGACTACGCGAACCTCCCAAGGGCTGGGGACGCCGCCTATCGCACATACACCATATATCTGGGCCTCGGCAAGGAGAATGAGGCCAAGAAGGTACTCATATGGTTCGTGGAGAGGTTCCCCAACCATCCCGACGCGCCGAGGGCCCTCTACACCCTATCCGAGATCCTCTACAACCAGAAGGAGTACAGGGAGGCCCTCAAGTACCTGAAGCAGCTCTACAACAACTATCCCACCTCGGAGCTTTACGATATAGCCCGCCAGAGGGCCCAGCAGGTGTATTCCATACTGGCGCGCCAAGATACCGCGGTCCTCTGGGAGTTCTTGAGGGAGTTTCCCAACAGCAACGACGTGGCGGAGGCCTTCCTCTACTGGGGTGGGAAGTTCCTTGAGGAGGGTAAGGATACCTTGGCGGCCCGCTACCTCTACCGGATGGGGGTGGAGTTCCCCAAGCATCCGCAGGCTCCCGACGCCCTTCTCTCGGCCGGTAAGATATACTTCAATTTGAAGATGTGGAGCGACGCGGCCCAGACCTTCCGCAAGCTGGTGAATCTCTACCCCAACTATAAGAACGTGCGTGAGGGTAAGATACTGCTGGCGGTGTCGTTGATAAACCTGAAGAAGGATGCGGAGGCGATCCGGATATTGGAGAGGGAGCTGCGGAATCCGGACCTAACCGACGCAGAGAGGGCCGACATATACAAGTATCTCGGCTTAGCCTACAAGGCTCTGGGTAAATCCTACAAGGCCCGCAACTACTTGGAGGAGGCCAAGGTCCTCTACTTCGCCTTGGGGAAGTTGGACGAGGTGGATAAGGTGGATAAGATCATGGAGGATATACCCTACTGACGGGCATCGCGGTGGGGGTTGGAACCTCTCTCACCCGGGCTTCGGTTAACATAAGTTTTTCACCCTTATAATACGCTCTTAACGGCAAACAGGAGGTAAATCATGCTGGGAAAGACCAAGGAGATCCTTGCACGCGCAAAGGCGAAGCCTGAGAAGGAGACCAGGGAGATTGAGGAGCGAAAGATAGTTCAGGAGGCGGTGTATATCACCCGCAAGTTGGGCGAGGTCCTTGAGAGGCTCAGGATAGGGGACCTGACGGGTCTGGACGAGGTTCTGGAGGATCTGGCCAAGCGCACGGCCGAGCTCTACGAGAAGTATGGAGATACCGCTCTCCCCATAAAGAGCGTCGTCTATGCCGTCATAGGCGTGGATGATCCCGATACCGCCCGCAACGTCTATGAGGAGGCCAAGAAGGCCCTCAACGAGGGTAGGGTTCCCAGAGCCCGTACGCTGGTGAATCTCCTCCGCAACGAGATAGTGATTGAGACGGACGTCATACCTCTGGCCGTCCTGAAGGATTCCATAAACCTCTCCCGTACCTTCCTCAAGCGGGGCAACCTCAACCGCCTGCTGGACACCATAAACCTGATACTGGCCTCCATAGAGACCATACGTACCCTGCTCCCCAGGCCGCTTCTGGAGGCGTACTATCTGGCCGCCGAGCTGGAGAAGCTGAAGGAGGAAGATAAGGAGATCGCCCTTGAGGTGGCCCAGTACATACGCCAGAGGCTTGAGCTGGCCAAGATACTCGGCTACATCACCGACGAGAAGGTCATAAAGGACCTGGAGGATAAGATAAAGGCCGTTGAGGAGAGTGCCGGCAAGCCCGAGGGTAAGGAGAAGGCCGCGGCGCTCAAGGAGGAGCTGGCCAAGGCACGTGGTGAGATAAAGGAGGAGGAGTAGCCATGATGTGGATCCTACCTCTCATAGTGGCGCAGCAGAACGACACTTCCCTGCAGAGCCGGGTGCAGGCCGCCGTTGAGCAGAGCACCCGCAAGGGAATGGAGGAGTTGAGGGCCTCCGAGGAGCAGAAGGTCATACAGGAGGCCGTGGCCGTCATGGACGGCATAGCACGCCTGATAACCACCCTTGAGTACGGGAGTCTGGAGGACGCCCAGAGGCTGTTGGATGATCTCGTCAAGCGCACCGACGAGCTCGGCAAGAAGTACAAGCTGGAGAAACTCCCCATAGGCGCGACCGTCGTCCTCTTCATAGGGGTTGAGGATCCAGACACCGCCCGGCGCCTCGTCAAGGAGGCCAAGAATTACCTGAAGAGGAACAACATACCCGCCGCCCGGGAGGTCCTGAACCTGCTGCGCAACGAGATAGTGGTCAATACCGCCGTGGTCCCCCTCAACGTTTTGAAGCACTCCCTCGCTCTGGCCAAGAGCCTGATGGAGCAGGGGCGGATAAAGGAGGCTATAGACGCCCTCAACCTGATGCTCGCCTCCGTTGAGACCATCCAGACCATATTCCCCAAGCCCATATTTGACGCGTACTACCTGATGGCGACGGTTGATGAGGTCCAGCAGAAGGATAAAGCTCTGGCCCTTGAGCTTCTGAAGGTGGTCAAGCGTAAGCTGGAGCTGGCCTACGTCCTCGGATACATAGACAGGAAGACCTACAACTCCCTCCTGAAGCAGGTCAAGGAGGTTGAGAAGCTCGTCAAGGCCGGAAAGAGCGGAACCAAGCGCATCTCCTCCCTGCGCGAGGAGATGAAGAAGTCCAAGGGTGAGGTGAAGGGACGCAGGAAGTGAAGATTAACGGGAGAGGGGGGCTCGGGCCCCCCTCTTTTCATCCGTAGAATCCGCCTTGAAGCGGCTGTTTCTCCCGCTCATTCTCTCGCTCATAACCCCCATAATCATAGGAGCCACGTACTTCCGCCGGGTGTTTGATAATGCCCTCAAGGGCAAGGACATTAAAAATTACACGCGGAGACTCCCGCTGGGCTTCGTAAGGGGGGCCCTCCTTGACCGGAAGGGAAGACCTATGACCTCCCCGGAGATCAGCTGGAAGGTCATACAGTTCAACCTGCGCAAGGAGACGGAGAGGAGGGATCTGGAGGCCCTGCGGGCTCTACTGGGGAAGGACTTTAAGGTGCGCAGGTACCGGTATCTCGGCTACAGCGATATACTGGGCTTGAGCGACTCGGAGATATACGACGTCATGAGGTTGAAGGCGAGGTTCCGGAGTCTTGAGGTCGTGCCCAAGGTCAGACATAAGCTCCTCTGCAAGGAGTGCTTCCACACCGTGGGCAGGGCCACGGCCGACGGTGAGGGGATGTTCGGCCTTGAGAAGGTCTATAACGATTATCTGAAAGGGGAGTTGGGCCACGTGCTCCTGAGCGTAGATGCTTACGGCAACCTGATAGATGAGCCGAAGGTCCTGATATACACGAATCCGAGGGACCTGCGAACCTATCTGGACCTTGACCTGTACCGGTTGGCCGATTCTCTCATGAAACCCTACCGCAGGGGCGCCATATTCGCCTTTAATCCCAAGACGGGGGAAACGTATCTGGTGTATTCCAAGCCCGGTCCCTACGACAGCACCGGTGCGGGGGATGCTCCCCTGCTCAACCGGGCGGTGGCCGGCCTGTATCCTCCGGGCTCCACCTTCAAGCCTTTGGTGGCCCTGCTGGCCCTCAAGTACGGCGTCATAGATACCACATTCGGGGTGGGATGTAGGGGAGCCATAAGGTTCGGAAGACGAACGTTCAGATGTTGGTCGGTCCATGGATACACACGCCTTGAGAAGGCGATAGCCCAATCGTGCAACGTGTTCTTCTACAACGTTGGCTCCCGCTTCGGTCCGAAGCGATTCGTGGAGGCGGTGCATTCCACCGGCCTCTTCGGGAGGCGCCTAACCTTGCTTCCGGAAGAGGTTCCGTCAAGGTTCCCCAAGAGGGCCAGATACTACGGCTCCGTCCTCAACTACGCCATAGGTCAGGGTGAGATCCTCGTGACGCCCGCGTTTCTGGCCGTGGAGGCGGGTCTCATAGGAAACGGGGGGTGGGTCGTGTTGCCCCGCTTCTCCTCCTTGGATAGGCCGGAGACGTTGAGGATTGAGGCTCCGGAGTGGGCCTACAGGAAAGTTCGGGAGGGTATGTTAGGCGTGGTGGAATACGGGACGGCCTCACTGTCGCGGATACCCGGATTCCAGTTTGGAGGTAAGACGGGGACCGCCCAGAATCCTCACGGCGAGGACCACTCGCTCTTCATAGCATTCGCTCCCTACGACTCTCCCACATTCGCCATAGCCGTGGTGGTTGAGAATGCCGGGCACGGGGGGTCCGCGGCGGCCCCCATAGCGTCCATGATAATATCCAGATGGTTCGGATTGGGTGAGGTGCCCCTATACTACCGGTGGTTGGCCCCTCAACCCCCATCCACCGATTCGTCGGAATCCTTCTGGGATGATTTCTTTGAGGAGCTGGACCTCTGAAGGTACATGACCCTGTGATTCCTAAAGAGGAGCATCAGGGTCTTCATTCCGGGGGCTAACTGCTCCTTCTCCTCATCGCTCAAGGATTCAAACACGTCCAGCATGCCATACTTGAGGAGGAAGTTGGTCTGGTCCATGTATATACGCACGGTAAATCCCTCCTCCTCGGCCACGCGGCGAATGTGGGTGAAATTCACGAAGTGGGTTATGTCGGCTTTGGGTTTCAGGGCTTCCAAGCCGTGAAGTACCCGGTGCTCCTTGTAGCCGTGAAGGGTGCCTCTGGGAGCCAGTAGCGGGAACTCCTCCTCGTCGTATCCGTAATCAAAGATGAGGAGTCTGTCGGTCATCCGCAGTATCTCCCGCAGGAATTCCTCCGTCCCCACTCCCTCGTCGTAGATGAATCCCTCCCTTACTGGACCCCGGTAGTGCGACGGTCCATCGGAGGGGATACGCCCGAATCCATCCTCCTGCTGCACTATCTCCCACCATCTCCCGCCCTCAAAGACGTACCTGTTGGAGGGGAAGGCGTCCAGCACCTCGTTGAGGAGGTACGCATCGGCCCTCTCCAGCGTATCTACCAGTCTCCATCTTCCCTCGCGCTCGTAATCTCCGAGAATCTTCCGCTGGACCTCCCGGAGCTTCGGACTTCTCTCGTACGATATCACCCGGAGGGGAGTACTTCTCAGGATGTCCAAAGCCAGATAACCCTCCCCGCCCCCAACCTCCAGAACCGTCCTCACCCCCTGCGAATCTAAGAAACGTCCCACCGTGTAGCCGAACATCGGGGAAGCGTGGGGTGCCGTGAAGAAGTCGCCCCTCTTTCCTATCCTCACGTGTTTGGTGTAATATCCATCATCACCGTACAGGAGTCGCTCTATCATCTCCGACAGATGCGAGATCATCGGCTCGGAAATTTTAGGGTGGTCCTCCGCGGGCGCGAAGAGGAATGGTTATAAACGGTGAGGCGGTGAGCGGCGCCGTCAAACTCATTCACCTTCGCGAGAGCCTTGGCCACTCTCAAATCTGTTGGAAGCACGCCCATAACTCCTTATTTACAATTACTCCTCCGGAGGAATTGAGCGTGTACCCCCTCTATCCCAAAGCCTCCAGCTGCCTGTGCAGACTCTCCAGCTTGGCCTTGAGCATCGCGTACTTCTCCCTCTCGGCCTCAACCACGTGCTTCGGGGCCCTCTCCACGAATTGGGAATTCAGCTTTCGTTCAATCCGTGATATCACCTTCCGCAGCTGCTCTATCTCTTTGCGCAGACGCTCAACGACCCTGTCCCTCTGCTGACGGCTCAGTCCTATATAGACCTCCGCCTTGGAGGGCAACCTCACCCATACATCCGCCTCTCCCCTCTCGGCACCGGCCAAAATCTCAAACAGGGGGTCCGCATCTCCCCGGTAGGGAGCCCTTTTAAGTCCGACGAGGTCCCTCATAGCCCGAAATTCCCTCACGGCCTCCTTGAGGGCCTCGTACTCCTCGTACTCGGCCGGGAAGTCGTAGGGGATCCGTGGCCAGTCTAACCTCATCAGGGAAACTTCCTTCTCGGGCAGGTTCAGATGCTCGTAGGCCGCATCGGTTATAAAGGGCATGAGAGGGTGAGCCAACTTCAGGGCTTGGAGCCAGACGTAGTGGGCCAAGTTTATGGCGTTCTTATCCTTGGCCTTCAGATCAGGCTTCAGGGACTCCAAGAACCAGTCAGCCAGATTGCTCCATATGAGATGATAGAGCAGGTGAGCGTACTCGTCAAAGCGGTAGTTTTCAAGGGCGTCGGTTATCCGCTCGGCGTAAAGTTTCAGGGTATGGAGGGCCCACTTTTGGTAAGGCTTCTGCGGAGTGAATTTCAAGTCAATATCAACCCCCTCCGATGAGAGGACCAACAGACGGGTGGCGTTCCATATCTTGTTGGCGAAGTTGCGACCCACCTCAAGAGCCTTCTCGTCAAAGCGTATGTCCCTACCCTCCGGCGTCAGACTCAGCACGCCGTAGCGCAGACCGTCGGCCCCGTAGTCGTTCAGGAGTTCAAAGACCTCTCGGTAGTTCTTGAGCGTCTTGGAGAATTTGCGTCCCTCCTTATCCCGAAGGAGGCCGTGCAGATATAGAACCTCAAAGGGAACCTCCCCGGTGAAGAAGAGGCCGGCCATCACCATCCTCGCATCCCAGAAGAAGAGGATGTCCCAACCGGACTGTAGGAACTGGGTAGGATAGAAGACCTTAAGGTCCTCGGTCTCCTTCGGCCATCCCAAAGTGGCGAAGGGCCAAAGCCAAGAGCTGAACCACGTATCCAGAACGTCCTCGTCCTGACGCAGCTCAACCTCCCTGCCGTAGTACTCCTTCGCCAGACGCTTGGCCTCCTCCTCGTCGTGAGCCACGAACTCCTTCCCATCGGGACCGTACCATACGGGTATGCGGTGCCCCCACCATATCTGGCGGCTTATACACCAATCCTTCACATTCTCCAGCCAGTTGCGATACACCTTTACGAACATCTCCGGGATTATCTTCAGCCTTCCCTCCTCCTGAACCTTTAGGGCGGGCTCCGCCAGTGGTTTCATCTTTACGAACCACTGAAGGGACGGGAGGGGTTCTATCACCGTTCCGCAGCGGTAGCACCGACCGGGGGCGTAGGTATGCTCCTCCACCTTCTCCAGTAAACCCGCCTCCGCGAAGGCTTTCACTATCTCATTACGGGCGGCAAAGCGATCAAGACCGACCCATCGGCCGGCGTTCTCGTTCATCTTCCCCTCAAAGTCTATCACCTGAACTTTGGGCAGGGAGTGGCGCTCCCCTATATCCCAGTCGTTGAAGTCGTGGGCGGGTGTTACCTTCACGGCGCCGGTTCCGAACTCCATATCCACCACCGGATCCGCTATTATCGGTATTTCGGCCTCAACCGGATTGCCGTCTATATCCCGACGCTCACCCACGAAGGGCAGGCGCACCCTCCTACCTACGAGATGTTTGTACCTCTCGTCCTCCGGATTTACGGCGACTGCCGTATCTCCCAGATAGGTCTCCGGGCGGGTCGTGGCGACCACCACGTACCCCTCACCGTCGGCTAAGGGATAGCGTAGGTAGTAGAGTTTCCCCCTCTCTTCCTTCCTTTCAACCTCGTCGTCCGCCAGAGCCGTTCCACACCTCGGACACCAGTTTATCAGCCTCTTGCCCCGATATATGAGGCCGGCCCGATATAGGGCAACGAAGGCCGTCTTAACGGCGAGGGTGTAGTCCTCATCCATGGTGAAACGGATCCTATCCCAATCGGGAGATACTCCCAGCCTCTTTAAAGCCTCCAGTATCCTGTTGCCGTACTTCTCCTTCCAAGCCCACACCCGCTTTAGGAACTCCTCCCTGCCGAGATCAAATCTCGTCTTCCCCTCCTTTGCCAACTCCTTCTCAACCACGTTCTGGGTGGCTATACCCGCGTGGTCGGTGCCCGGCTGCCAGAGGACGTAATAGCCACTCATCCGCCTGTAGCGGGCGACCACGTCCTGAATCGTATTGTCCAACACGTGGCCCAAGTGTATATCGCCCGTGACGTTGGGGGGTGGCATCATTATGGTGAAGGTGGGTTTGCCGGAGCGCTTGGCCTCCTCGGCTGTGGCCCTAAAGAGACGATGCTTGAGCCATTTCTCGTAGAGCTCCTTTTCCCATCGTTTGTAGTCGTAGGTTTTGTCCATGGTGGGAATTTTACCCCCGTTGATAGTGGGCGAAAGTGGAGTTATCCAAGGCGAAGGTTGTACTACCACAGCTTGACCAGGGCAACGTTCCCGTAGTAGAAGGTCAATATGCTCTCATACTTCCAACCCCTATAGGCCCTAACACCCGCACCCACCTGACACATTCCCACGCCGTGCCCCCATCCCCCTCCACGGATGTGAAGGTAGGAGCCTCTACGCTTCATCACGAACAACGAGGACTTTACACCGAGGACCTGCCGTATGTTCCAATCCCCCATCACCACCGTTCTCCTGCGGCTTCCTCTAACTAACAATCTCTTGACCCGGCCGCTCTCCGTGCGCTTCAATACCCTCACATCCTTAACCCTGCCGACATTCACACCCATATACCTGCGGAGATTTCTACCCACCTGTCGCAGCGATACCCTCTTGCTCCATCTAAAGACCTTCGTTCCGTACCGGAGGATGCTAGGCAAATCGTCGGCGGGGGAGCAGGCTCTGTCCTTCCGTTCGGATGAGTATATCTCCTTAAGGTTAAAATCGGAGATCTCGCCGGATATGTCGTCGGCTTTAGCCTCTATCAGGGTATCGCCCCACTCGTCGCCGGCCTCAAGGCTTCCACCGCAGGAGGTGAAGAATGTCGCTATGCTAAACCTGTCGCCGTCCATCATCGCTATGCCGCGGGTAGCCTCCACCACGCTGTCAATGACCTTGTAGGGCGTTAATCCTCTATAGACCTGCGTTGTGAAGTCGCTGGTTATATCGTAGGGCTTGTCCAAGAGTGCCCACTTCACACCGGCCACATCTAAGGCGTGAGTACGGGCTGCTATCGTTTGGGCCTTCAAGGCCTCAACCGGATAGGATGGGGACATCTCCCAAGGAACGACTCCCTTCAGATAGTCCTCCAACCTCAGCCTGTTGATCAGGGTTATCTTGCGTCCTTCCCCGGCGGGTATCAGAATCATCTCACCCAGATATCTCCGCACCTTGCCTTTAAGCTTCAGGAGAACGGTATCGCACCTGTAGATTACCGGCGTGGGCAGGTCCAATCCGTCGGGTTTCACCCTCAAGGTCCCGCGCGGGGGAATCTCAAGTATGCTGTAAGTTCCTATCTTCCCGGGGTATCTAAAGCGTAGGGCCTCCTTAAAACTCTTGAAAGGTCCCTTTAGGACGTAATATCGCGGGTAAATGCCGAGCCTCTTTACGACAATTCCACTATCCTGCCCTCTGAAAGCCTCCGCCTCAATACGACTGTAAAAGATACCTATACCCACCCAGTGGAGGACCTCACCGGGCTCGTACCCCCGTAGAGAGAATCTTAAGCGTCTCGGAGCGGGTTTAAGGACTGTGCTATCCGAAGTCAGGAGCTCGCATTCGCCCCTACCCTCAAGAAGCACGTCCGTGAAGTCGCCTATATGCACTTTTATGTGAGGCTCCTCACGAAATATCTCCCTGACGGTCAGGCGGGTTATGCGGGTTGAATCTTTCACCTCAACCCGCCTGTAGCCCTTCGGAGGGGGTTTCTTAAAGGTTATGCAGCTATATGCCCAGAAGCTTAGAAACGATAGGATAAAGGCCGCTCTTAGGATACTCATCGCGAAGCCTCTCCTTGAAGATGAGAGCCTTAGCGGTGTCGCCTCTCAGCAGATTGATGTATATCAGAGCGTAGAGAGCCTTGGGGGCGTAGGTGGAGTCCTTGAGAGAGTCGGCCACGTAGGTCCATAGACTCTCGGCGGCCTCCGTCTTCCCCAGATAGAAGTAGAGGATCTCCGCCCGACGATAGATGTGATAGGGCTCCTTCAGGAACTTCAACCGTTTCCACTCGTCCAAGATCAACTTTATCTGATAGGCCCTCTCCTTCCATCTATCCGGGGCGTTCTTGAAGACCCTGTCAAACATTATGGCGGCACCGTTGTAATCCCCCTGAAGTATCTTCAATCTCCCTATCAGGAGCATGGCATCCCACTTGTACTCTGACGAGCTCTTCTCAACCTTCTCTAACTCCTTGAGTGCACCCGCGGTATCCCCCTCCACCAGTCTTATCTTAGCCACCTTGAAGGCGACCCTCCCGGCATCCTCGGAGTTGGGGGGGAGGTCAATTGAGGTATATACCTTCAGGGCCTCATCGTACTTGCCCATCATCATCAGGAGATCCCCCCTCTTCTCCTCGGCCAGTTTCCTCTCGGAGGGCTTGAGGTCAAGGGCCAGATATCTCTCAAGGAACTCCTCCGCCTTGCGGAAATCCTTGAGGGCGAGATACACATCTACACCCAAAAGTAGGTACTTCCTGTAGAGGGGATCGTCGGGTTTCAGGTCCCTCATCTGGGAGAGGTATCTGGCCGCCGCCTCGTTATCCCCGCTCTTGTGCCGGGCATAGGCTAACCAGTAGAGAGCCTCATTCGTCCTCACGTCCCCCAGAGCATCCAACACCCTATCCCTAAAGCGAGGATCAAGGGCATATACCCGTGCGAGCTCTATCCTTGCCCTCTCGGCCAGAGGATGATTTGGAAAGTACGTCAAAAACTCCCGGAACTTCTCCGCCGCCTTCTCGTACTCTCCCTTGCGGGAGAAAGCCAGACCCAGATAGAAGATGGCGTCGGGAAGATATTTGGAGTTGGGATAGTACTTTATGAGGTATGCGGCTTTCAACTCCAGAGAGTCATACTTGGGTTTCAGGCGGAGGGTGTCCCCCTCCCGCTCCAGCTTCTCTATCCTCCTGACGAGCTGCTGAATGTTGTAATATGTGTTGAAGTAAGCCCCAAAGTTGGGGTTGGCGCATGCTCCGAAAAGAAGAGGGGCGGCCACCGGAATGAGCCGCCCCATCCTCAAAGTAGTCATTATCTTACCAGCACCCGGTAGGTGCGGTCACCTTCCCTTATCAGGTACGCTCCCCTCGGCAGGGAGACGAAACCGTCCCCGTAGAAGACCACCCTTCCCATCACGTCATAGACGGTGGCCCTGCGCTCCAGGTATATGCCGCCCTCGGACACGATGAAAGTCGGCCTGCTCGGCGGCGGAGCCTCCTTGGCACCCACGCGGAAGTACCCGGTGAGCTCGTTGGCGCTCCATCTGTAGTTCTCTATGGTCACGAACAGGTAGCTCCAGCTGGCGTACTGGTAGAGGGAGTCCTTGACGTATCCGAGCCCCGGGACCCAATATATGTAGTAATCCCTCATCATGACCTCACTCCAAGCGGCGCTGCTGCTTCCGGTACCGTCATACACGGCGGAGGACCAGAAATCGCCGCGCAGCTTTATGTATATGGTATAGACGCTGTCAAAGGTTCCCGCCGGAACCGTCATGGAGCCCACGCTGAGCACATAGACGCTATCAACGTTGAAGATGAGGGTATCGGGTACGGCGTAATTCGTGTCCCCGTCTATATCCGCAGTGAAGGTCGTCCCTGCTATACCCAGCGTCCATGAGGCGCCGACACTTAGGGGCGTCTGCAGGGCGAGGACGTCGGCCTTTAGGTAGGTAGTATCGCTGGTCTTACCTATCACCATGAGGCGGTGCAGGTCGTTTGCTATCTCATATACCGTATCTATCATCGTCGTGATGGTGGTGTCGGCGGCGTCGGGAGATATGGCGTAGGTGGTGCGGGTTATACCCCTGGCCGGATAGCCGCTGTAGGTGAAGTCGTAATCCACGCGCAGGGTCTCAACCACGGTGTACTCGCCGACGCTGGAGCCGCTGCCGCTTATGTAGGTTGAATCCTTGGAGAGCCCCTGATAGGCCCCCATCGTTCCCACCTCTATGCCCAGATAGTCCATCGCCTGCCCGTAGAGGGTACCTCCGAAGGCACCCAAAAGAACTACCGCCAAAACGTATCTCATAACGCTGCTATTATAGAGCAGAAGGCTCGTCCCTACTCCAGATCCTCCCACGTGTCTATCTGGGCCTTCTGGAGGCGACCGGAGTAGTCAATATAGACGGTCTTGAGCTCGGTGAATATCTC
>JAADDJ010000022.1 GCA_013153965.1 Thermotogae bacterium | reverse complement strand
AAATCGCCCCATAACCATATACCGATTGACCCCGAAGGGCCGCGAGGCCTTCCGAAAGTACCTGCGCCAGATTGAGGGGTTGGTAAAGTAGCCCGGGCGAATACGGCCCAAGAGCATGCGATGACCGCCGTACAATAGCGTAATGAGGCGCATAGCCCTCTTCGGGGCATCCGGCTCCATCGGAAGGCAAACCTTGGACGTGGTGAGACGCCTCAAGTACGACCTGGTGGCCGTCTCCGTCCATAACAACACCGAGGCCCTGGCGAGCATATACGCCGAGTTCCGCCCCAAGTACGTGGTGATAACCGGAAATGCCGCACCGCCCGCCGGGGTCAAACCCCTCTACGGTAGGGAAGGGCTCGTTGAGGTGGCCGAGTCGGAGGATGTGGATACGGTCGTGGTTGCCACGAATGGGATCATCGGGGTATTCCCCACGTTGGCGGCCCTAAAGAGGGGGAAGAGGGTCGCCCTCGCCAACAAGGAGACCCTGGTCGCCTTCGGCCCATTCGTGAGGGAGGTCGCCGACTTAGGAGAGCTCGTACCCATAGACTCGGAGCACTCCTCCGCCTTCCAGCTGCTCAACGGCGTCAAGCGGGAGGAGGTGAAGAAACTCATCCTAACCGCCTCCGGAGGCCCCTTCAGAACTTGGCCCAAGGAGAGGATAGCAAAAGCACGCCCGGAGGATGCCCTCCGCCACCCCACGTGGAGGATGGGGGCCAAGATAACCGTTGATTCGGCCACCCTCATGAACAAGGGCCTTGAGGTCATAGAGGCCCACTTCCTATTTGACCTATCGGCCGACGAGATAGACGTCCGGATACATCCCCAATCCGCCATACACGCCATCCTCCTCCTGAAGGACAACTCCCTAAAGATGCACGTCAGCCGCCCCGACATGAGGATACCCATCCAGTACGCCCTGACCTATCCGGGCAGGGAGGAGATTCCCATACCCCCCTATCTCCCACCGGATGAGGAGGTGGTTCTGACCTTGGAGATGCCCGACACGGAGCGATTCCCGGCCCTCGCGCTGGCCTACAGGGCTCTGCGGTTGGGAGGGACCTACCCGGCCGTCCTCAACGCGGCGAATGAGGTGGCCGTCTTCGCCTTTCTGGAGGGAAGAATAGGCTTCTACGACATAACGGCCATAGTGGAGAGGGTGATGGAGGAGAATCCATTCGCGCACGAGAGGACATTTGAGGGTTTCCTCAAGGCCCACGAGTGGGCCGCCAGGAGGGCCAAAGAGCTGGTATCCTCTAAGTCTTGAGCTTCTTCTTCTTGGCCGAGGGTAGGAAGATGTTGTTGAGGATGAGGCGATAGCCCGGTGAGTGCTTATGCTTGCGTAGGTCCGTGGGCTCCTCACCTATGAAGTGCTGGTAATCCTCGGGGTCGTGCCCGAAGTAGAAGCTGAAGAATCCGCGCCCGTACTGGGCATAGACGTACTTGGCCGCGTTGGCCGCCGGTTGAACGGCCAGAACCACCACGTACCTCTTGAGCTTGTTGAGATAGACGCCGGAGTCCTGCCCGAGGAACTCCTTTATGGCCCGGGTATGATTCTGGGTCAGCATGGTGGGGACCTCATCCACCTTGGCCGAGAATTCGTACAGCTTGAACTTGGCGTTGGGTCCCAGCATGGCTATATCCCTCGTGGCATCGGCGTCGGTGTGCTCGTATATGTAGGGATTCGTGATCACCTTGAAGTTGGTCGCGAACAGGGTCTTGGAGTAGTCCAGCTTGGAGTTCGCGTCGGGATCGGCCGGGTCCCCATCGTACGGGGTATCAAGTATATCAACCCCCTCGGCCGCCAAGGCCACGTCCAACGTGAGGGGAGCCGAGCACATGGCGAACAGGTATCCCCCATCCGCCACGAACTGCTTAATCCTCTTCGCGACGGCCAACTTCAGGTCCTTGACCTTCTTAAAGCCGAATCTTCTGGCCACCCTCTCGGAGGCCTCCACCATCCTCCTGTACCAGTCCGTGTTGGCGTAGCTCGGCCAGAACTTGCCGTACATCCCCGTGAAATCCTCGTGGTGCAGATGGACCCAGTCGTACCTCTTCAGCGCCCCTTGGAGGATGTCATCGTCCCATATGACGTCGTAGGGGATCTCCGCGTAGTCAAGGGCCATACGCACCGCATCGTCCCACGGCTCGGCATACTTGGGTGCATAGACGGCCAGCTTGGGGAGCGATAGCAACCTCACCTTGGCCATGTTGCTGACCTCTATCTTGGCCTCAATCTGCGCGAGGGCGCTCTCGCCTATCCTCTCGTAAGAAACGCCCCGACTTACCGCCCTGTTGGCCACGTCCGGCGAGTTGGTGCGAATCAGAAAGGAGCCTCCCCTGTAGTTGAGGAGCCAATCCACCTCGTACCCCTGCGATATGGTCCAATAGACGACGCCGTAAGCTTTGAGATGGTCCGTCTGAGTCTCGTCCATGGGTATCAGTATGTACCCCAAGAGCGCCAACATTCTCCGAATTCTACGGCGGATAAAAAAAGGGGAGGGTTGCCCCTCCCCTTGAAGGATGGTGCTTTCCGTTAGCCTAAGAGGGCATCAACCTGCCTCTGGAGCTCACGGACGTGCTCGGCGCTCCTCTTGAGGGCCTCCTTCTCCTCGTCCGTGAGGTCAACGACGAGGATCCTCTTAACGCCGTTGGCTCCGAGAACTATGGGAACGCCGACGAAGACGTCGTTTATGTCGTACTCGCCCTGCAGATAGACGGAGGCGGGTAGGACCCTGTTGGTGTCCAGAAGGACGGCCTCGGCCATCAGACCGGCCGCATCGCCGGGGGCGAACCAGGCGCTGGTGCCCATAAGCCCCACTATCTCACCGCCCGCCTTCTGGGTGCGCTTGATGATCTCCTTCATCCTCTCCTCGCTTATGAACTGGGTGGCGGGCAGACCGTTTATGGACGTGAAGCGCATCACGGGGACCATGAGATCACCGTGCGTCCCGAGGACCATGGCCCTAACGTCGGCGGCCGAAACGCCCAGCTCCATCGCTATGAAGGCGGCGAAGCGGGAGGAGTCCAGAAGCCCCGCCATGCCCATCACCCGCTCGCGAGGGAAACCGGTCACCTTGTAGGCCGTATATACCATGGCGTCCAGAGGGTTGGTTACGACTATGACCACGGCGTTGGGGGCGTACTTCTTCACGTTCTCGGCGACGGAGGAGACGATGTCAAAATTGACCTTCAGAAGCTCCTCGCGGGTCATACCGGGCTTTCTGGGGCGACCGGCGGTGATTATAACCACATCGCTGTCCTTGGCGAGCTCGTAATCCTTGGTGCCATAGACCACCGTGGTGGAGGGGATTATGGGGCCGGAATGCCAGAGGTCAAGGGACTTACCCTTGGCTATACCCTCGGCTATATCCAGCAGAACAACCTCGGCTATGCCCTTGTGGGCAAGGTACCTTGCGGCTTCGCTTCCAACGTTGCCTGCACCTATGATGGTTACCTTTTTCATGGGAAAGGTATTGTAAAGATGGCGATATGGCGTTTTTACCGAATTTCTAAGACCTGCGTACGCCCTTAACATAGCATCCATGAATCTGAAGGACAGGGGAGTGCTTCTGACCGGCGCAACGCGGGGGATAGGCAGGGAGACGCTGCGACTCCTGATTGAGAGGGGGGCCCGGGTGGTGGCCACGGGTAGGGACGAGGAGACCCTTAGGGAGATAAGGGCGGAGCACCCCGGAGTGTTCCCCATCGTCGCGGATTTGGAGGATCCCGAGCAGAGACGCAGGCTAGTGGGGATGGCGGCAGAGGTGTTGGGCGGTCTGGACGTCCTGATAAACAACGCGGGATTCGGAATATACGGTCCCTACGAGGAGATTCCCACCGAGGATATGAGGCGCCTGTGCGAGGTCAATTTCTGGGCCCCCTTGGAGCTGACGAGGGAAGCCTTGCCCTTCCTCAAGGGTAGGGGGATGGTCCTGAACGTCGTCAGCATGATAGCCTTCGTTCCCCTCAAGGGGTGGGCCATATACTCGGCAAGCAAGGCGGCCATGCGCTCCTTCTTCTTGGCCGTTCGCGAGGAGCTTCGCCCGGAGGGCGTGAAGGTCATAAACGTCTATCCCCCCGTGACTCGGACCGACTTCTTCAAGAGGGCTGGAAGCCCGGGGATAAGGCGGGTGGGGTCCGTATCCCCGCAGAAGGTGGCGAGTGCCATAGTCAAGGCCATAGAGAGGGAGAGGGAGGAGGTCTTCGTATCCTTCAGGGACCGCCTTCTGGCCCATCTCGGCTGCCTGCTCGCGCCTCTGGCGGTGCGACTCATAAGGTGAGGGGCATAATCTTGACTTATCGGGTCAAGATTTCTTCCTTATAATAGCCACCCATGGATCTCTCCCAGTTGCGGCGAAGGGCCGAGGAGGCCTACCGGGACCTTCCCATGCCGAGCGACAGATACACCTCCCTCTCGTGGTGGAGGGAGGAGGATTACCCGCGGGACACGTCCTCGTACGTCCAGATGGACCTGCCGGAGGGGGTTGAGGTGGATACGGCCGGTGTGGTGGGCGATATAGTCCGTCCCGACTCTTGGAAGTTCATCGCCTTCCACTATATGAACTTGGACTCTCCACTTCTGCTGAGGGTGAGGGACGGCGTTAAAGTGGGGGGAGTAGCCCGCGTCCGCCTGCACGTTGAGGGTAGGGAGCACTTCCATCTCCGGCTGGAGGTGGGCAGGGAAGCCCACGTTGAGGTGCTGTTGGAGGTCTCCGGCTCCGGCCTATACACCGAGGCGGTGGAGGCTAAGGTCGGAGAGGGGGGAAGCCTCATACTGAACGTCATCAACGCAATGGATGGGGAGGCCGTCGCCTTCGTTGAGAGGGGAATGGTAGTGGAGGGAGGGGGAGGGGGGAGATTGGCGGGCGTTTGGCTCGGCGGCCGATTCGTCATGGCGAAGCACAGACTCAAGCCCTCCGGTGCGGAGGCCCACGTGGAGGACGCTCAGGTCCTCGTGGGCGCGCACTCCCAACATCTCAACCTACACTCCCATCTTGACTTCACCGTCCCCCACACCCGGGGGGAGTCCAACCTCCGGGCCGTTCTAAAGGATAGGGCGAGCGCCACCCTCTACGGCATGATAGACGTACGCCCGGAGGCCAAGGGTACGGACGCCTTCCTATCGGAGCACGCCCTCCTTCTAAACGGTGGGGCTCGGGCCAACGCCATACCGGCTCTGGAGATCATGACGGACGATGTGAGGGCCACCCACAGTGCCAGCGTCGGGCCCGTGGATGAGGAGAAGTTGTTCTATCTGATGAGTCGGGGGCTGAAGCGGGAAGAGGCGAAGAGGCTCATCGTCTTGGGATTCCTTGAGCCCGCCCTTAGGAAGCTTGACGAGGGAGGCCGCTCCACAGTCGTGGGGAGGATTGAGGAGATCCTAAGTTAGCGAAGGTTGAGGGTGGTCCCTCCCAGTATGCCCACGGCCCTATCCCTCACCACGATGAAACTCTCAATTAGAGTGATGCCCAACTCCCCCGCCAGCGCGTCCATCTTCTCCGTGAATTCGGCATCCTCCGGGGACGGCGTCGGATCCCCGTCGGGGTGGTTGTGGGCGATGACGAATCCTGTGGCTCCGCTCCTGAATATGGGCTCAAATATCTCGCGCGGATGGATGTGTATGATGTTCAACCTGCCGACGGCCACTATCTCCGTTCCGAGGAATCGTCCGGCGGAATCGTACATCGCCAGGAGAAGCGTCTCCCGGCGACTCCTGCCGAGAGGAGCCAGAACCGACCGAAGATGCTCCGTGGTGAGGATTTCGTCGTGGGGGGCGTAGAGCCTTCGGCCCAGCTCAAAGGCCGCCGCGAGCCTGACGGCCTTGGCTTCGCCTATGCCCTTGATCCGCATCAGGGCCTTGATGGGTAGACCCGACAGATCCTTCAGGCTAAAGTCCCGCAGGAGGGAGCGGGCGAGGGTGAAAACGTCCATACCCTGACTGCCCACCGATAGCAGGATGGCCAGAAGCTCATCGTCGCTCAGGGAGGAGACCCCGAACTTCAGAGCCTTCTCGCGCGGGAGCAACTCCCTCCTACTCTTCCCAGTCCGTCGCATATCCGATCATCAGGGCGGCATACGGACCGTAGGGGGACACGTCCGGACCGCCGTCCAACACGTCCCCGCCGTGGTACCAGCGTCCCTCATGTACGGGGTAGTCGTATCCGACGACGAAGCCCACCGTGAAGCCGAAGTCAAACAGGGCTCCCAACCCGGCGGTCAGAACGTAGGAGGACCTATCCATTACCCCGTCCCGGCCGGGTGAGGAGAGGAAGCCGTCGTAGTCGTCATCTCCGACGTAGCGGAACCTGACCGCCAACCTCCCGTAGCCGAAACCGACGAAGGGATAAAGATGCAGGTTCCTCTCGCTGAGGCGGGACCTCCAGATGCCGTAGCCCACACCCGCCCGGGCCACATCGTGGCCTAAGAGGACCTCGTAGCCGTTTCCGCTCCCGCGAGCCTCAAGAAGACGGGAGGCCATCAGGAACGTGAAGAGGGGCTCACGGAGGACGTATCCGTAGCCACCGACATAGACGGTGCGTTTCACATCTACATCGTAGCCGTAATCGCCGAGACTCTCGGTGAGCGGCGAGAAATTGACCCACGACCAACCCAGCAGGGCGAAGAGGCCGTAGTTCAAGCCCATCCCTCACCTCCTATCCACGAGATATCCGACGGCGTTCCCGAAGACCATCTTGGCCTCAACCTTGACGGGTATCCGGCTCCTGCGGTCAAGCCAGATCTTCATCCCTCCCTTGCCGCCGAAGACGTTCCTACCCGACTTCATTACGGGCTCTATCACCCAGCAGTCGTACTCCCCCATCGGCGTTCTGACCCGCTCGGTACCCACGAGTCGCACCCGGACCGTCTCCGTTATGCGATCCACGTGGTAGGGGAAAGAGTACTCCTTACGCTCGTCAAAGTCAAGGGTTCGGGCCACATAGACCAGCGTCAGGGGATCAAGACTACCGGGGGGTATGTCCATCCGCGTCCCGTCGCTGTAAAGTGCCTTGCCGTTCCTGTGGTCGTATGCTATCCACCCCCAGAAGTGGTAGTTCCCCTCGTGCTGAACCTTCTTGTAGAGTAGGGGCCTCAGGAGGGTGTCGGTGATGCTAAGGATGGTGTCGTTTATGCGGTAGAAGGGTACCCCTCCGTCCGCTATCAGATAGAACCTGTACGCGGGTTTCCCCTTCCACTCGGTCCTTCCCGAGCTTATCAGGAAGAGCTTTCCTGCCTTGAATGGCCCGAATTTCGCCTCATATACGAGGGTCTCGGGCCTGCTCAAAAATAGAACCAGAAACGTCATCTTTCATCTCCCTTCGCAACCATGCACCTCTTCCCGCCGCTGCTCCAGAGTACGAGCGAGTCTATGAAGTCCCTTGAGCGCTTGACCAGGGGGGAGTTCTGAACGAAGACGCCGAATACGTACCTGTCGTTGCACCCCGAGTAGAATCCGAGTAGGGCCGAGACGCCGAAGAGGGTCCCCGTCTTCGCATGGACCATATCTCGCATCTTCAGCAGGCGGAGGCGCAGAGTCCCCCTTCCCGGCGATGGGAACAGACTGTCAATGTAGGGACGAAGGCCACGAGAGCCGGCGCATACGAGATAGACGCCGTCCAGAGCCTTTATTAGGTTGTACCTTGAGAGACCCGATCCATCAAAGATGTAGGCCACGGTGTCCATTCCCAGCTCTCCCATGAATCGCCGGAACCGTTTTCCGGCTTGGGTGATGCCCCCCGAGTAGTGGGCCACGAGCATATCCATGTGGAAATTCAGGCTGTAGGTGAGTATGGGGCGGAGCATATTCTTTAGCGGCGGGCTCATCACCGTATCAACACGAAAGCCCCGGAGATTCAACGTGGGGCTCTCCCTCACCTCCATCCTCACCCGCTTACCCTCCGCCTTCAAGGCCCTCCTGACGACGAACATGACGACCTTCAGGGGGTCCGAGTACCGATAGCCGGGGTAGGGTATGAGGTAGGTATCCCCGACCACCGTGTCCTCCCTCAGGGAGGTATCAACCTTGAAGCCGAGGGCGGTGTCGGGGAAGAGTTTCCCACCGTTGAGGGAGACGGGGGTAATGGGCGAAACCCGATGCAGCTTTATGTCGTCCCAAGTCCAACCGTACCCGTACCTCTCACCCCAGCGGGGGAAGGATATGGACACATACACGGTGCGGGATTTGAACTCCTTCGCCTTCGCCCTGACGATGGAGTCCAGAGTTCGGAGTTTGAGGAAGGGATCCCCGTTGAAGCGTAGGAGCAGGGCGTTCCCCTTGATGGCCACGTAGGTGGGTATCCGATAGTCCGGGCCGAGGCGGTTGAGTAGGATTATGGCCCACATGGACTTGAGGGTGGAGGCGGGAACGACGTACTCCTCCGAGTTTCTCAACCTCACGGGATCGCACGTCTCCTCCCTCAACCACACCTCGGAGAAGTACCCCAAGATCCACATCATCGGATAGTATTTTACAGCATGCGAGGGCTAAAGACCCAACTCCAGCTCCCTGATGAAGCGCAGATTCTGCCTCCACTTCTTCTTGACCTTCACCCACAGGTCCAGATACACCTTGCGGCCCAGAATGGCCTCTATCTGCTTGCGGGCCTCCATACCCACCCGCTTTATGGCCCTCCCCTTGTGGCCGATTATTATGGCCTTCTGTGAGGGTCTCTCCACGTATATGACGGCCCTTATATACACGGGCTTATTCGGGTCCTCCGGCTCCCGGAACTCCTCAACCTTAACGGCCGTGGAGTAGGGTATCTCCTCCCGGTAATGGACGAAAATCCGCTCACGGATTATCTCGGCTATTATGAAACGCAGAGGCCTGTCGGTTATCTCATCGCCCGGATAGAAGGGATGTCCCTCGGGCAGATGCTTCTTTATCACGTCCAGAAGGATGTCAAGACCATCCCCTTTGAGGGCGCTGACGGGGACCACCTCGGCGAAGTCGTACATCTGGGAGTACTGCTGGATTATGGGCAGGAGAGCGTTCTTATGGATGGTATCAATCTTGTTTATCACGAGTATGACGGGTTTTTTCTCCGGCGAGCGCTTGAACTCCTCTATGAGCATCTCCTCTATGTCCCCGGGGGGTTTGGGCTCAACGACGAAGAGGATGACATCGGCCTCGGCCATGGCCGTTCTGGCTTCCTTTATCATGTAATCGTGGAGGGCGTACTTGCTCTTCTGGATTATCCCCGGCGTGTCTATCAGGATTATCTGGGCATCCTCATCCGTGATTATGCCGATGACCTTGAAGCGGCTGGTCTGGGGCTTGGGACTCACGGCCGAAAGTTTGAACTTTAACAGGGCATTCACGAGGGTGGATTTCCCCACGTTGGGACGACCTATTACGGCTACGAATCCGGACTTCACCTGCGTATTCTATCGCCGAAAAACTTCAGTAGGATTCCTCCAGCCACTTCCCCATGCGCACGTACTTTTTAAACCGTCTCATGCGGAGGGTGCGTGGCGAGCGGCCCTTCAGCTCCTTCAGGGCCTTCAGGAAGGTCCTCCTTATGCGGAGGGCGGTGGTCTTGGGGTCTCTGTGGGCCCCACCCAGAGGCTCCTTTATCACACCGTCTATTATCCCAAACTCGTAGAGGTCGTCGGCGGTTATCCGCAGGGTCTCCGCCGCCTCCCTGTTGCGGGATGCGTCCTTGAAGAGGATGCTGGCCGCCCCCTCGGGGGATATGACCGAGTATATGGAGTACTCCAGCATATAGACCCTATCGGCGGCGGCCAAGGCCAAGGCCCCACCGCTCCCCCCCTCTCCGGTTATGAAGGCGACGCTCGGGACCTTCAGGAGCAACATCCTCCGTATGCTGTGGGCTATGGCGGAGAATTGGCCCCTCTCCTCCGCCCCTATACCCGGATAGGCTCCCGGGGTATCCACCAACGTCAGGACCGGGAGGTGGAGCTTGTCCGCCAGGTCAAAGAGCCTTATGGCCTTGCGGTATCCCTCCGGATGGGCCATACCGAAGTTCCGCTTCAGATTCTCCTCCGTATCCTTTCCCTTCTGTATCCCTATCACGACCACACCGTACTTCCCCATCTTGGCGAGGCCCGCGACCACGGCCGCGTCGTCCCCGAAGAGCCTGTCGCCGTGAAGTTCAACGAAGTCGTCGCACATGTGGGCTATCAGGTCCAAGGGTTTGGGACGGTCTGGATGGCGGGCCAGCTGGACTTTCTGCCATCTCGTCAGGTTGGAGAATATCTCCTTGCGTAACCTCTTAACCTCCCTCTCAAGCCGCTCAATCCTACCTAAGAGCTCCTCATTTCTCTCGGTTTCGTACCGTCGCCGCAGCTCCTGCAGCTCCTCCTCCAGCGTGGCCAAGGGCCTCTCAAAATCCAGATATCGCATTGAGGGGGGATTTTAACGTGGGCGATGGGGGCAACCGTAGAATAGCACCATGCGAAGGCTCCTTATGCTCCTTCCCATCATCCTCGCCTGCGGCGGAGCCGGAGACTCCCAAAAGGCTACACCGGGTAGGGAGCCGGACTTCCACTTCGTCGGAAGCGTCTATATGCTCGGCCAAAGGGCGGGGTGGGAGGAGATGGTGGCTTACAAGGTTGATGGGGGATGGGATTTTAGCGAGACGATGTACATAAAGGTGATAATGCTCGGCTTGGTCAAGGAGATGCGCACCGACGTGAAGGCCTTCGTCGGTGAGGATGGGGGGGCCCGCACCCTCTCCTTCGTGATGAGGACGCAGGATGCGACGGTTGAGGCCCAAGGTGAGGTGAAGGACGGGAAGTTCTCGGTGGTGTATAAGCCCCTGCAGGGAGCTCCGCAGAGGTTCTCGTACTCCACCGTTGGGCCCCTGTTGACTCCCCAGACCTTCCCGTTCGCGGCGGCCGTCGGTCTCCTCAAGGAGGGTAGATACTCCTACTTTGATCCCTCGGTCGCCTCCTTCATGGAGGCTCGGGTCTTCAAGGAGAGCGACACCCTCTGGGTCCTCAACGCCCAGGGCATCATAGTTCGGGCCCACGTGAAGGATGGAAAGCTCCTCCTCCAGAACCAGCCTCTGAAGATGGACATAGTGGCCGAGCCTCCCGAGAGGGCCAAGGCTCCGGTTGAGCCCTTCAACGTCCTCGCCCTCTACGCCGTGAGGCCCAAGGGCAAACCCATAGGCGAGCTCCAGACCCTCGTCAGGCTTCGGGTGAGGATGTGGCCCCTTAAGGGCAACCTCTCCTTGGACTTCGCCAATCAGAGGCTTTTGCACGAGAGCGGCGATACGGCCGTGGTGGAGATAACCTATCCTAAGGAGTTGAAGGGGAGCACGTCGCCGCCTCCCGACAGCTTGAAGAGGTACCTGCAGGCCACCCAGTTCCTTGAGGTGAATGACCCCGAGATAAAGGCCCTCGCCGAGGAGATAACGGCCGGAAAGCGCACGGACCTTGAGAAGGCGAAGGCCATACACGACTGGGTCTATCGGAACCTTGAGAAGAGGGGCTCCGTGACGATACCCACGGCCAAGCAGGTCCTGCGGGAACGGTACGGCGATTGCAACGAGCACGCCACCCTGTACGCGGCCCTCGCGAGAGCCGCCGGCATACCCACCGACATAATGGTCGGCCTGGTGTATCAGGGGGATGGCTTCTACTACCACGCTTGGAACGTCTCGTGGATAGGAGGGCAGTGGGTCCCCGTGGACCCGGTCTATGGGGAGTTCCCCGCCAGGCCCTACAGGATAGCCCTACAGCACGGGAGTTTGGAGAAGCAGGCCACCATAATGGCCGTCATAGGGGGCCTGAATATTGAGATACTTGAGGCCGAGCACGAGCGCTGAAGGTCCCATCCGCTCACCTTACGACTCTATAATATTCACCTCGGGTGCGCCCGTAGCTCAATAGGATAGAGCACCTGGCTACGGACCAGGAGGTTGGGGGTTCGAGTCCCTCCGGGCGCGCTTTAAATCTTCCAGTCTTCGGGCAACCTCATCGTAGAATTTCGGAGAGCCCTCCCATATCACCCGCACGACCGGCTCCGTGTTTGATGCTCTCACGTGGAGCCACTCGTCCCCCCGTCGGTAGTAATGGCCATCCGTGGTGTCCTCGTCCCATCCCTCCACGAGCGGCTCAAAAACCCGCAGGACTTCCTCCACGCTCGCGGAGAGTTTATCCTTGCCCATCTTCAGGGGAAAGTTCAGGATCTCATCCGGAATATCCCCATCAAGGACCAATCGTGAGATGAGCAGCGCGGCGAGGATGCCATCCCTCCCCCTGCTGAAGGGCGTATATATGAGCCCCCCGTTCCCCTCACCCCCCAACACCCCTCCCAGAGCCTCCAACCTCTCTATCAGATTCGCCTCGCCCACCTTGTACCTCACGACCCTGAGGCCCGCCTCCCTCAGGAGCCTCTCGCTCAGGGATGACGTTGAGTAGTTCAACACGGCCACGTCGCCGACGTCCAAGTACCGGGTGGCCGCGTACAGGGCGAGGGCCGTCGTCTGCTCCTCGCTCAGGATGCCCACACCCTTGAGCCCGACTATCACCCTGTCCCCGTCGGGATCGTATCCGAATCCCACATCGTACCCTCCCGACCTTAGGAGGAGGTCCATGGCCGAAAACCGCTCCCTCTTGGGCTCGGGATCGTCGGGTAGGGGACCGTGAAGGTTGCGTATGGGTAATACGTGGGCCCCGAGATCCGATAGGAGCCGGGCAACCCACCCGGACGTCGCCCCGTTCTGGGAATCAACCAGAGCGCGTAGGCCCCGGAGGAGGAAGGCGAATTCCCCGAGGGCATCGCGGTATATGGCGTAGGCTCTGCCGCTCTCGTCCGTATAGTTGCCGAATTTGCCCGAGGTCCTCCCGTATATCTCCGGCTTCAGTCTCCACCTTATGGCCTCTATCTCCTCCTCCCGGCTAAGGCGGTCCCCGAAGGCGAACTTCAGAGCATTCCACATCGGAGGATTGTGGCTGGCGCTCACCATTATCCCCCCAGCCATGCCCGTGAGCCTTATGAGGCGGAGGAATGCGGGGGTGGGCACGACGCCGAAGTCGTGGGCCTCGCTCCCCATCCACATGAAGGAGGCGGAGACTATCCTCCCTATCACCTCGCCGCTCGCCCGGGTGTCCCGAGCCAAAGCCAGAGGGCGACCACCGAAGAGGGAGGCGAAGGCGGAGGAGTAGAGGGAGATCACGTCGGGCGTTAGCTCGTCCGGGACGATTCCCCTCAAGCCGGATACGCTGAACTTCACTTGAACTCCGCCTTGATGTCCATCATCAGGTCCTTTATGCGGATCGTGTCGGAGACGGAGGGAACGAGCAGGACGGAGCGCACGAGGACGTACATACCCCGGTTCTCAACCACGGTATCCATGAGGGCCACAGCCTCGTCCGGAAGGTACCGCTCGTAGACCTGCTCCTCCCCCGGGGACGTCTGGCCGTCCAACAGGAGTTTGCGGAAGGACAGGTCAACCGGCGTATCCGTTATCACGTACCCCAAACTCTGAAGAGCTCCCCTGTAGATGTTGCACGTGGCCGTGTCGCTCGTGCATTTGAGCTCAACGTAGAGCTTGGTACTGTCGGGGTCGGCTGCCACGTTCCCCCTGCTGCTGAACCATATCTCGTAGGCCGCCTCAATGTTGGCCGAATCCTTCCAAGAGACCTTTATCTCCTTGAATCGGACCAGACTCTTACTCTCGGGAACGTCGTTGAGGGGTAGGTACTTCTCGGCATACACCGTGAGGGTACCCAAGGGAACGGAGCTTCCGAGGACGGGCAGGTCCACCCTCGCCGGGTCCGTCCGTATGTCAATGGTCAGACCGCTGCAGGCGACCAGAAGAGCCACCAATCCCAGTGAAACGCTCAAAATACGCATCATAACCAGTATTTTACAGTTGAGGGGGAAATACCTGTACCTTCCACTATACAATAATGGCCTTGATGATTCCCCGAGTTCGCGCACGCAAGAGGGAGGTAAGACGTTGAAGGAGATAAAGTTGGTCGTGGTCGGTTTGACGGGCTCTGGAAAGACGACGCTCGTCAAGCACGCGTCGCAGATACCGGTCGTTGAGACCGACGAGCGCAGCCTTAGGGATATAGGAAAGCCCACGACCACCACGGCCTTGGACTTCGGCGCGGTTGATATGGGGGACGTGCGCGTTAGACTCTTCGGGACCCCGGGGCAGGAGAGGTTCTCCTACATGTGGGATGATCTCCTGCAGGGGGCCGACGGTTTCATCTTCCTCATTGACGGTTCCGATCCCGAGAGTTTGGAGGCTGCCAGAGAGATGCTGCGCACGTACAGGGAGAAGACCTCCATACCCTTCATAGTGGGCATAACCCACAGCGACGTTCCCCGCAGCATGACGCCCGAGGAGGTGGCCAAGTATCTGGAGCTCCCGGAGTGGGCCGTCAGGGGAGTGGTGGCTACCGACAGAGAGAGTGCCCTGAGCCTCGTAGGGTACTTCGTTGAACTGCTCAAAAAAGGAGGAAGATATGGATAGAATAAAGAGCATGCTTCAGGAGTTGGTGGATAGGTCGCCCGAAATAACGGGTATAGTTTTGGCCAGTTTGGACGGTTTCCCTTTGCAGTACGCATCCCGGAACACTATAGACGTGGATAGGCAAGCGGCGGTGATAGCCAGCTTGGCGAGCCTTGCGAAACGTTCCACGCAGATGGTTGATATAGGGGCGCCGGAGGAGATCCTGATAACTTCGGAGAGAGGGAGGATGTTCATATACCGTATAGAGGACCTTGCCGCCTTGGGGGTGATAACCGCCAAGGACATAACGGCGGGAATGATCCTACTGAAGATACGCCAGATGTTGCCCTTCCTCGTTGAGGAGCTCAGGCGTGAGATTGAGACCTTCGGAGGTAGATTATGAAGGGATACAGGGAGATCCTCAAAGATTTTGAGGCCATCTCCGGTCCCATAGAGCCTTACGCGCAGGTCCTGCGCAAGTATGCCGAGAAACTTCAGGAGTGGGACGATTTTTTCGCCAAGGCCTTCTATGATCGTCTCTACTCCTACGAGGGTACGGCGAAGGTCTTCAGGGAGGGGGAGAGGGAGGAGCGCGAGGAGGCCCTGAAGATCTGGTACAGGAAGACGGTCAGCGGCGATTACGACGATGCGTATTGGGAGTGGCAGTACATGGGCGTGGGCATAGCCCACGTCGCGCGGGGGATTCCGAACGAGTACATGCTGTCGGCCATGTCCTTCGTTCAGAGGGCATTCATGGTGAAGGTGAAGGAGGAGTTCCCTCCCGACGAGGCGGCCGCCATCTACGAGGCGTTCAAACATATAACGGACGCCATAGCCGTCCTCATAGCAGCCGGATACATGTACACTTACCTGAAGGCCGTCAGCGAATCTACGGGGATGTCCCTCCAGCTGATAGATAGGCACGCCGTTCTGGTGGCCAAGAGCCTCAAGGAGAGCCGTTAGATAGGGACGTCCTGCTCAGGTAGAAAACCTTCCAGTACAGCATACGGGCGTCGGCTACGGCCCTCTTATAGTTGAACAGGGCCTTCGTGTAGGATACCTCTACCTCCTTGAGGTCCGTGTAGGGTAGGCGTCCGTGCGCGTACGACTGGCGAGCGAGGCTGAAGGACTCTCTGGCCATATCCAAGGTCCTGCGAGCCACCTCCACCTTCCTAAGGGCCGTCTCGTACTCCCGGAGGGCGTTCATGACGTCGGTCTTAGCCTTCCTCTTGAGGAAGGCGGCCCTGCGTGCGAGGGCGTCCGCCTGGTACAGATATCGGCGGTAGGAGTGGAGGGGTTTGAGGCCGTCAAACAGGGTCCAGCTCATACCCAGCGTGGCCACCCAGTTGCTTCCCCACCTGTCCTCAAATCCGAGGGGACGCTGGTAGTTGTAGGTGAGAGAGCCGAAGATGACGGGGAGGAAGGCCTTGGCCTCCTGTCTGGCCACATCCCGCAGAACGCTCGCCTGTATCTCCAGAAACTCCACGTCCTTCCACGCCACGGTCGTATCCGGCGGTGTCTCGGGGAGGGTCAGACTGTCTCCTATGAGGATCTCGGTGGTGTCGGGCAGACCGAGGAACGTCCGTAGGGTACTCAAGGAGGACTCGTACCCCCTTCTGGCGCTCATAAGCTCGTACCGGGCGTTCTCAAGGCTCACCTGCGCTCGCAGGTAATCTATACGTGTGGCCCGTCCGTTCCTGTAAGCCTCCTTCACCAGCTTGAGATTCTCCTCGGCGGCCCCGTAAGACTCCTCGGCCACCTTCAGGGCCTCCCGCTGGAGCAGGGTAGCCGTATATACCCTCCTGACGTCGTACTCGTAGCGCAGACGCTTGGCCTCGTAATCTATCCACTTGGCCTCCAACGCCCTCTTCTGGATGAAGTATCCCGACTCCAGCCTTCCCCAAGACCAGAGGGTCCGACTCACGCCCAGAGAGACGCGGAAGTTGTGCTTCCTCCCGAACTCAAGGGTATCCACGACGAAACTGTCGGGGAAGGCTATACCCTGACCGGACCCCGGAGGGGTCTCCTGAAATCGCCATCGCACGGGGGAGGCCATGACCATCGTGGGAGCGTAGGAGTTGTACGAGTACCCCAGCTGAAGCTCAACCTTAGGCCACAGGGAGGCGCCCAACTCCTGAACCTGCTCGTGGGAGGCTAAGATCTCCAAGCTGTCGGCGATTAGGTTCGGGAAATTCCTCAGGCCGATTCGTACGGCCTCATCCTCCGTGAGAATTATAGCCACGGCAAGAAGCATCATATCTCCTCAACCCCCCTGAACAGAAAAGCCTTGAAGGGCGCCACCTTTCGGTCGTACTCCCGCAGGAGGTCCCTCATCTCGTCGGCCCTCTCCGGAGGGAAGAATACGAGGAGCAGGGCGGAGTATCCCGGCCATACGTCGTCGTCCATCTGGGGATCGCTCCTTCCGCCCTTACCCAGAACCTTGGGTATCATCGTCCAACCGTCAAACCCTCTGCTCTCAAGGGCTCTGACGAAGTCCCGGACGAAGGGAGCGCTGCAGACCACGGCGGCGATCATGAAGTTATTCTAAGGTCGCTTGAACGATCGTTCAAAGCCGCCTGTGGCACGTGGGAACCTTAGGTAGAGCAGTTTCCACCTTATACTAAACGGAACATGGCGAAGATCTGGCCCGACTGGCACGACGTTTATGATTTTGACGAGTACATGGTTGAGAGGTTCGCCCCCGAATCTCCGGGGGTCTTTCTCGTGCGCATCAGGGAGAGGGATTGGTACGATTCCATACTTCTGATAGATTCATCCGACAACATCAAGGAGGCTCTCTTAAGGCTTCTCAGACAACCGGAGGGCGAAGTTCAAAAGGCTCTAAACAGGGGGGAGATATTGGAGTTCCGGTTCTTCAGAGCCGTTGAACACGAGAAGCTAAAATATGATATCCTTGAAAACTTCCGACGTCTTGGAGACGCTTGAGGATTTCCTGACACCGCCCATCTACGAGGGGCGCGGTAGGTGGGCGAAGATTATGGACGTTTTACGCGACATCAAACAGCAGAGTTTGAGCGGGATACTGCTCCTGCAGAGTGGTGGCATGCGGGTCTATAACTTCTTGGATTATGGGACTCATCAGGGCTCCCTCCTGTTTGAGGAGGGGAGCATGTTTGCCTACCCGGAGGACGAGTTCTTTCGGGAGCGCAGCGGAATGAAGCACATCCGTCCCTTCAGGTACAGGTTCTCACCCCTCAACAGCGATGTGGTCATGGTCGTCTCCTCCTTCCATAGGTCCTCCGTCGTGATGGACACCATAATACCCTATCCGGAGCGGGTAATAAACGAGCTCTCCTCCTTGGAATTTTCCGGAATACTTCGCAGCTACAGTCCCACCTCCTTCTCGGCCGTCTTCCTTGAGGGTATGATAGTGGGCGTATTCTCCAAGGGTGCCACCTTCAATCTCAACGACCTCATAAGCGTTGAGGGCGCCCTGTACGAGTTCAAGGTCTTCAGCGTCAAGGAGCAGCTCTTTGAGAGGAGCTACGAGCAGCTCTTCAAGCAGCTCTACGACAAATTTCGCCATCTCTACAAGCAGATAGCCAGAGGAATTCCGGACTTCTATCTGAAAGTCAGGGAGGCGATGGTATCGGAGAGCCATACGGACCCCGTCCTTGACCCGATAATAGGGCTCGTGGAGCCCATGGAGGGAGACATACTCTTCCACGTCTCCAAGCGGAAGGGTATATACGTGATTGAGAGCTTCTTAGAGCTCATATCGGGCGTCATCCGGGAGGAATCCTCACTCCAACCGACCATGCTGCGCAAATTTTTGGAGGATATTGAGAGGTTGAAGCGGGAGATAAGGGAGGGACTATGAGGCTTACCCTTTTGGCGACCGTTCTGCTCGTTGTAGCGGCGGCCCTCTTCGGATACACCTACTACGAGCATACGCGCATCCACCGCGACTATGACAGGAGGCTGGAGATATACACCCTACGGGAGAACGTGCTGCGGCTGGATTACTTTCAGGCCATGGACGACAGGGTGGGCATAAGCTCAACCATCCTACAGATACGGGATGCCGCCCTCAACTTGGGCGATTCCCTCCTCATATCCCTCGCCGACAGCCTGAGTATGGCCGCCAAGAAGGAGCCCTCCCGCATGAATACGTACTCCAAGGCTCTGCTATCCTACACGGAGGAGTACCTGTCCCGGCCCATGCCCAAGTTGCCTCTGTGGGCGGTCGTCGCGGGGTTCCTCATCGGGGCCTTGGCGGTCGTTCTTCTCATAACCGACATCATAATGTTCCGGAGGGGCGTATCGGAGCTCATCAGGTACGTCAAGTACATCCGTATGGGCCTGTTCCGCCGAAGGATGGCGGTGAAGGGGGACTTCTCCCGGCTCTCGGAGGCCCTTGAGGAGCTCGCGGACGATGCCGAAAGGACCCGGAAGAACGCCCGTCAGCTTATCCAACCTTGAGAGGGTCAAGCGGGCGATTGAGGAGTTCTCTCTCCTTGAGAGGGGCGAGAGGGTGCTGGTCGGGCTTTCCGGCGGAGCCGACTCGGTCTATTGCACGTTGGCCCTTCTATCCCTCGGCTACGACGTGGTCGCGGCCCACATAAACCACGGACTTCGGGAGACGTCCGAGAGGGACGAGATGTTCGTCAGGGAGATGTGCGAGCACCTCAAGATTCCACTGGAGGTTGAGCGGTTGGGGATGGAGTGGGGGAGTGCCGTTGAGGAGAGGGCGCGCGCTCTCCGGTACGAGGCTCTTCGGCGAATAGTCCGGAGAGTCGGCGCCAGGAGAATATGTCTCGCCCACACCCTATCGGACGCGTACGAGACGGCCCTCTTCAACCTGAGCCGAGGCACGGGGACCTTCGGTCTGGTCCTGCCGCCCGAGAGCGGCCCCTTCGTCAGACCCCTGATACTACTCTGGAGGGATGAGGTGCGCGAGGCTCTCAAGGAGGCGGAAGTGCCGTGGATTGAGGACGAGAGCAACTACGACCCCCGGTTCGCGAGGAACTTCATACGACTAAAGGTACTTCCCCGGATGCTTCGGATATTCCCCGACCTTCCCAAACGGTTCCTGCGCACATACCGGCTCCTCCACGCCGAGAGGAGATTCATCAAAGACTCGGTAGATGCCTACGAGAGTCGTCGGGTGATGAGATACGCCGGTATAACGTTCATCCTGAAGGATGAGGAGTACCTGACCGCCCGGGTCCTATCCCGACGCCTGAACGTGGAGGTGGAGAAGGCCATACGGGCCATCGGGATGGAGGGAGGCAGGAGATTCGTACTGCGGGGGCGCACCGTGTCGTCCTACGCCAAGTTCGTGGCCATATACGGGAGTCCCCCGAAAATTGAAACGCAGCAGAGACGATTCGTCTGGGAGCATCTGAATCTGCGGCTCGTGGGTGAGGACCTTCGGGGAGTTGCCGTGCGGGCGCGAAGGAGAGGTGAGAGGGTCGGCGGTAGGAAGTTGAAGGAACTCTACGACAGGTATGGTATTCCGGCTATCCTCAGGGACGTCCATCCGGTGGTGGAGAGGGAGGGGCGGGTGGTGTGGGTGCCGGGGATTTACGGCAATACCGGAGGTCTGAGATTCTCCAAAGTGTGCGATGCCCTTCCCAGCCTATTTGACGTCTATGAATTTCTGGGTATCCGTCTCCGTCAGGCCAAGGATTCATCAACGAACTTCTGAAACTCGGGGAAGGCCTTCCGTATCTTCTTGAGGGCCGACTCCTTCAGCTGGCGTATGTACTCCCGGCTGACCCCCCACTTGCGGGCTATCTCGGCCAACTTCTTGGGTTTTCCGTCAATCCCGAAGAATTCCGAGAGGACTATCTTCTCCTTCTCCGTGAGGATGTCCGAGTTGAGAACCTCCTCCATCAGCTCCTCAAGCTTGGACCTAACGTACTCGCGGTTTATGGTATCCGTATCCGTCGCCACCATGGGGGTGAATGTGTCGGAGGACTCCCCGTCCGCCTCGGATATCCTCCCCTCCGTGTTGTAGAAGCGGGTCTTCACGGCGTTCAGGATTCGCTTAACCTTGCGGGCGGATACGCCGAGCTTCTGGGCTATCTCCTCAACCGTCGGCTCCCTCCCGAGGTCCTGATAGAGCTCGGTTATCTTCTGCAGGTCCCTTCTGGATATGTGGGGCATGCCCGAGAGGGGTTTGTAGGAGCGTATGAACTTCAGTATAGCCTCCCTTATCCACTTGTCCGCGTAGCTCACGAGCCTGACCCCCTTATCCGGGTCAAACTTCTCAAAGGCCTTCAGGAGACCCAGGTTCCCCTCCGATATCAGGTCCTCCAACGGGACCCCAGAGTTCCAGCCTTCCCTCAGGGCCACATCCACCACGTATCGGAGATTTGAGAGTATCACCTTCTCCTTCGCCTCCTTGTCCCCCTTCTTCGCCCGCCTTATAAGCTCCAACTCCTCCTCCAGAGGAAGAGGCTTCAGCTTCTCCAGAGCCCTCCAATAGTAGTGGAGGGGGTCATCGGGTACCCGTTCCTTGCTCATGATAGGACCCTTCCTACCAGGTCGTACTTGCCTCGTATTATAAGGCGGAAGGCTTCGTAGGCTTTGGCCAATATGGCGGGCAATTCTTCCAACTCCTCTTCGCTGAAGGGGGAGAGGACCCACTCGGCCATTGATATCCCCTCCGGTGGCCTCCCTATGCCGAACCGGAGACGCATTATGTCCTCCCGCCTCAGGCGGAGGTATATGTCCCGCAGTCCCTTGTGGGACGGCATGGAGCGGATGCCTATGCGAAATCTGACTTTACCGAAGGGTAGGTCGGCGTCGTCGTAGGCTACTATAAGGGGGAGTTTGGATACCGGTATGGGGGCCCCGAGGAGGGCCTTACCCGAGTTGTTCATGTAGAGAAGGGGTTTGAGGACGTAGAAGTCCCGATGCTCGGCTAAGGCCACCGTGGGATACTCCACCCACTCCAGGTCGTGCCGTCGGGCGACGAAATCGGCGAACATGAAGCCGACGTTGTGGCGCGTCAGAAGGTATTCGGGCCCCGGATTCCCGAGGCCGACGAGAGCGGGTTTCATCGCATCACTGCTCGGAGGCTGGGCCCTCCGCCTCTCCCTCCGTGGGGGTCTCCTCCGTCTCCTCGCCCTCCGCCTCGGCCGCGACGGCCTCCTTCCTCTCCGTCAGGACCGTCACCACGGGCATGTCCGGGTCCTCACTGATGGTGAAGTTCTCCGTCTTGATGTCCTTGACGTATATCACATCGCCCAGCTCCAAGTTGGAGACGTCTATCTCTATGTGGGCGGGGATGTGCTGGGGCTCGGCCTTCACGGCGAGGGTGTGGGTCAGCAGCTCTATGATGCCGCCCGCCTTCGTGGCCGGCGCCTTATCGGCATTGACTATAACGACGGGAACCTCAATCTCTATGGCCTCACCCTTGTGCAGGAGGAGGAAATCCACGTGTATAACGTCGTCCGTGACGGGATGGAGCTGGATGTCCTTCACTATGGCCATGTACTGCTCACCATCTATATCCACGGTGAGCACCACGCTCTCACCGTGGGTCTCGTGGAGGAACTTCATCAGGTCCCCCTTCCTCATTATGGCGTGTATGTTTTTCTCACCCTTTCCGTAAAGAACCACGGGTATGAATCCCTCCCTCCTGTACTTCTTGGATGCGTTCCTGCCGAACTTATCACGCAACTGGGCCTTAACGACGTGCTCCATAGTCGCCTATTCTAAAGGCGATAAGCCCATTTAAAATACCCCCTTGAGGGTCGCCATCCTCTCCTACTTCTTTCCCCCCAACAACTCCTCCGGGGCGCAGAGATGGGCCAAGTTCGTCAAGTGCCTCGGAGAGAGGGGACACGATGTCGTCGTTCTGGCCAACGTGGGGGATCTCTTCGGTGGCGAGGATGTGCGCAGGGCCCACGAGATGCGTGGGTACGCCCGCATATACCGCTTCTTCTATCCGCTCCCGCACCGCCCGCCGTTGATGGTGGAGAGCCGATGGAGGGAGATGCTGAAGCTCTTCGTGATTCCCGACTCCCGGCTTCCCTTCTTCGTGAGATGGTACCGGAGGATGCGGGACGCCCTGAGGATGGAGTCTCCGGACCTTCTCGTAGCCACCGCCCCGCCCTTCTCGGCTCTGGTGTTCGGAAGGCTGCTCGCGAGAGATTTGAGGATCCCATTCGTGGCGGACCTGCGGGACCCTTGGTCCAACAATCCCCACAGGCCCAACCGGCTGGCCGATACCCTTCTGGAGGGTTGGGTCCTCAAGGGAGCGTCGGCCGTTCTGGTGGCCAACGACAGGGAGATGTACGATGAGGCTCGCAGATTCAACCCGAACGTCTTCGTCCTTGAGCATCCCTACGACCCCGACGATTACCCGTCCGAGCCAATCCCCCATCCGGGGGAGGTGTGGGTATCCCACGTGGGATCA
The DNA here is from genome assembly GCA_013153965.1 of Thermotogae bacterium. GTDB lineage: Bacteria > Hydrothermota > Hydrothermia > LBFQ01 > LBFQ01 > JAADCS01. The sequence goes on along the minus strand of JAADDJ010000022.1, from coordinate 19,241 downwards.
GTGTTCTCGGACGCCCAGAGGGCAATTCTGGAGAGTCTGAAGGAAAATCTGCCGGATGGGTACGTCCTGCGACTCTTCGGTCCGGGAACGGGGAGAATCCTCGGCAGAGAGGAGGCCTTTCGCGAGATCATATCCGCGGACGTCCTACTGGTCGTCATAAAGAGCCGCCGCAAGAGGAGACTGGGCTCATCCGCCAAACTCTACGATTACATAGGCTCGGGAAGACCGGTGGTCGTCCTGACGGACAATCCCTTCCTGAAGGAGAAGGCCCGCAGTCTCGGACTCACGGTCGCCGAAACCCCGGACGACCTACCCGCCGCCATCCGTGAGGCCCGTCCCCCCAACTCCAAAAGGTACGCCCATCGTCTGGACGTGGCCTGCTGCGAGCTGGTGCGCATACTGGCGCGGGCGCGCCTCTCCGCCAAGCGGCCGTAGAATTGTAGAGTTATGAGGAAGTTTCTCCTGATTTTACCCGCCGTGGTCCTTCTGGGCTGCAAGGATGAGATATCCCTCGTGCATACGCACGTCTTCGGAACTGGCGGCGCCACCGGGCCCGCCCTGACCACCCTCACCAGCATGATCCCGTCCGAGTACGGGAGTGTCCTCATGCCCGAGGGTATGGACACCCTCACCTACGAGTCGGCCTTCTTCAAGATCTTGGTGGATTTGCAGGAGTACGGGGACGCTACCGTGAAGGTCGGGGACGTGACCTTGACCTACCAGTCGGATAAGGGGCTGTACATGGCCCTTGATTCCTCCGGGGCGCCCGTTGAGGTGCCCTTGGACGGTGGCACCACCGTGAGCGTCCAAATTCCCAAGTACAACGAGTACATCAGCTTCACCCTGCCTGACCTCGCTCCCCCCGACACCGTTCTGGTGGATACCGTCGTCCATTCGGTGGGGGACAGCATAATGGTGGTATGGACGCCCGTCAGCGGAGCCGACTCCATACAGATATTCTTCAAGCTCGCCGACAACAAGCCCTACCTAAAGAATCTGCCGCCCACCGACACCATGTACGTCATACCCTCCGACGTCGTCAATACCACGGGCACGGCCATCCTGATGGTCAATGCCCTCAAGCTGGTCAATATAGCCGACGCCCAGAAACCCTCCTACATGTTCCTGATAAAGGGTAAGGTCCTGCCGCCCGTACGGGTGGAGTGATGCATCGTTCCCTCTACGAGGCCATAGTAGAGGCTAAGGACAGGATATCAAAGGCTCTGAGAAGGGAGGAGAGGCCGGCGTACGACCCCCCATGGGAGAGATTGGAGGCGGGGGGAGACGTTGAGAGCGTGGTGGCGGTGGATGGCTCGGTGAATCAATCAAACAGGACGTCCCACACCATCTTCGCCCTGACCGGCCTCTCCATCCTCTTCAACGCCAACGGGGAGCCGGATGAGTCGGCCGTCTCCTACGTGGGGGCTTTGGATAGGGGGGTGTTCAGGCGCAAGCGCCTCGCCGACGTCCTAACCACGTGGATGAGTTTGGCGGAGCTCCGCTCCCTTCTCAAGATGGACCTTCCCCCGAGGACCTTGGTCCTGATGGACGGCTCCTTCGTGAGCGACGTTATAAATCCCAAACCCACACGAAATTGGCTTAACCTTCCCGTGTCGGATGAGGAGAGGGAGCAGATGGATGCCCTTGAGGACGAGCTGGGTGGGATGGACCTGTACAACCGGCTGGTTGAGGAGTTTGACACCTACGATTTCGTCGCTCCGAATCTCCTAAGTACGGTCGCCCAATTCTACCCGGCGAGAGGGTACAGGTATCTGGCCCTCGCCCTCCTACTACATCGCGAGCGTCTGGAGGCGATGAGGCGATTGATTTCAAGGGGCTACAGGCTCCTCTTCGTGTCCAAGGACTCCTCCTCGCAGGATTACATACGGCATCACAACCTAAGCGGCATATACTCGGATCAGGTCCTCTTCTCCCTCTTCACCCGGGGCAGGGGGTTCGCCCCACCCCTGAAGATAGACCTCTCGCAGCAGAAGTACAAGCTGTCGGGGGATGATGAGGACGAGGACTCCTACTCCGACATCCTTGAGACGGAGCTCTATCAGACCTTCGTCAGGCTCTCCGAAGATTATCCCGTGGCCTACAAGGTGGAGTTCATCGGCGTGGATGAGAGGGAGATACCGGATGTCCTATCCCTTCTGGCCACCCTATCCCCCGGAGGGTACCCGTTGCCTTTGGAGAAGGTCCACAGGGAAGTCGTGATCACCTACGGGGACATGGAGCTCATATCCCAGGTGGTGGTCCCGATAGAGCTGAACCTTAGGGAGATGCTAAGATGAGGGAGATGTTCTTCGTCGCGGGTCCGTGCGTGATTGAGTCGGAGGAGATGGTTTTGGACGTGGCGAGGGAGCTGAGGGCCGTGGCGGAGAGATTCTCTGTTGAGATCATATTCAAGGCCTCCTACGACAAGGCCAACAGGACGTCCATAAGGAGCTTCAGGGGGCCGGGACTGGAGGAGGGGCTCCGCATACTGCGCCGGGTTAGAGAGGAGGTGGGTCTGAGGGTCCTGACGGACGTGCATGACGTGCATGATATCCCCGCCGTGGCCGAGGCGGTGGATGTGGTGCAGATACCGGCCTTCCTGTCGCGCCAAACCGACCTCCTCGTGAATGCCGGAAGGTACGCGAGGGTCGTCAATGTGAAGAAGGCCCAATTCATGGCCCCGTGGGATGTGAAGCACGCGGTTGAGAAGGTACGAAGTGGGGGGAACGTGGAGGTTTGGATCACCGAGAGGGGTACGACCTTCGGATACAATGACCTCGTGGTGGATATGAGGGGGTTGGTGTGGATGAGGAGGGAGGGACTTACCGTCCTGTACGACGCCACCCATTCCCTCCAGGTTCTATCGGGTAGGGGAGCATCGTCGGGGGGGTATCGGGACCTCGTACCCCATCTCCTGCGGGGAGCCGTGGCTGTCGGTGTGGATGGAGTGTTCGCGGAGGTCCATCCGGATCCTCCCCGTGCCCTGTCGGATTCCGCCACCCAGATACCTCTGGCGAAGTTCCCCCGGGTGGTGGAGATGGCCCTTGAGATCCGCAGGGCGGCCTCCAGATGGTACGGCTTTGACCTCAAGCCGTAGAATAGCAGTATGGTTGAATTCTCCCTATTCTACTTCCTCCCGCCTCCGCCCCTCTTCATGTACGAGTTGCCGGAGGATTCCTCCTACGTGGCCGGGGGGTTCCGCTTCGCCCAGATAGATAACCTCCAGACCTACATTACCCCTGAGGGTCTCCCGGACAGCTACGCCTTCCCGGTGGCCTTCAAGATATCCAACGGTATGAGGGCCTCAATGTCCGTAAGATGGGCGGGGGACTGGAGTTTCTACGTCGCTCTCCCCACCCTCCACCTATCCACCCCTCCCTTGGGCACCAGCGCCCTGCAGGGGAATCCGCCGACTCTACTGTGGGCGGATATTGACGCGACCGTATCCGACACTCTCCTTCCCGTTGAGGTGGATGGCCTCAACTCCAAACTCCCCGTAAGGTGGAGGATAGCAGGTAAGGTGAGCATCCTCCCCATACTTGACTCCAAGTCGGATTTCTCCTACATGCCCATAACCTTCGGCGTCGGCCGACGCCTCGGGGACTACTCAATATCCGTTGAGGGGAACGTCAGCCGGTTCTCCGGAGAGGGATTCTGGAGCATCCGATACGTGGGAGACAGGATCTACGAGGACACCTTCGCCCTTGAGGGGGTGGAGAATCAGGCGGCTCTAGCCTTCCAGTTTGCGGAGGACAACGTCGGATATTACCACTACGCCTTCAAGATGGACCCGGCCATCCTGTACAACCTGGGCGTAAAGCTGGGTAGGAGGCTGGGCGACTTCAACCTGGGGGTCGGCGTGGAGATGTATAACTCCCTGACCCTGAACTTCTCAGACTCCCTCACCTACGATTACATAAGGGACCTGGTGGGCGATTGGCAAAGGAGCGAATTCTTCAACAACGAGCTCTACGCCGAGTACTCCTCCGACTCGGACACGGTCTATCTGAAGGGGAGCGCCGTCGTCGGCTTCAAGACCGAGGATGTGCTCAGGGACAGCGCGACCCTCTCGGGAACCGAAGCCTACGGTATAAGGGGAGGGATGTACCCCTTCCTCATCCTCTCGTGGGAGAGGGGTACCCTCTTTTCAAATCTTAAGGTGTCGGGTGAGGGTGTGGGGGCCTTCGTGAGGGGAGGGGAGGAGTACGGGGGATTCTTCGGCTTGGACGTGCGCTTCGTGGAGCAGAGACTCTCAAACTGGAGACTCGGAGCATTCTACGCCTCGGAGAGTTTCATATTCTCGTTTGAGATCTCCAGAGCCTTCGGAAGCCTGCGGTACCCGTACGTGGAGTTCAACGTCCCCGTCCTCTCATCGGAGATATACGCGTACTCCTTCGGCATATCCTTCGTCTGGAAACTGGCGCCGTAGTTTCCGGCCTCCCCCGTAGAATACGGCGTGGAATCCGCCCGGGAGAAGAAGAGACTGGAGATAATTCTGGCGGCGATGAAGGTCTTCACGGAGAAGGGGATAGACAACACGAGCATGGAGGACCTCGCCAGAGCCTTGGGTACCACCAAGAGCTACTTCTACTTCTACTTCCGCTCCAAGGAGGACCTGATAGTTAGCATATTCCAGTACCTGAAGGACCGGGCGCTGGAGGAGCTTGAGGAGCGTCTCCGGGAGACCGATGATCCCGTGCGGAGGCTTGAGATATGGATAAGGGAGCACTTTCGGCAGGTGAGGGACAACCCGGATTTCCTACGCTTCGTCTATAGCTTCGTCTTCTCCTCCATGGCCAAGAGGATGAATATACACAGCAGTTTGGTGAGGAAGGACAGGTACTTCAACCTGCTCAACGAGATAATACGCGACGGCCAGAGGAGGGGAGTCTTCATCGCGGAGGATGTGGGAGCGCTCGCGTACTCCATACGCGGCACCATATACGGAGCCATGCGCTATCTGTTTGAGGAGGGGAAAGGGGAGAGCGAGATAGACGAGGTTGAGAGTGCGGTTCTGAATCTGATAATGGGCGGTGTGGTCAATCGGAGGTCAGGATGACCATATAACTCCTCTCTATGGGGTTTATCCGCCTTATATCCACGGAGAATCCCAATTCCTCGGCGAGGGTGCGGTACTCCTCGGGCTCAACTAAATTGACGTCCATTCCGGTCATGAACCGGTGGAAGGGACGGTGAAGCATCGTGAAGGGGGAGCGTCCCGTCAGGGTGAGGATGTGCATCCTTCCCATCTCGGATAATTTGCGGAGGGCCGCCGCGTGATCAAAGAGGACGAATACGTGCATGCTGACGACCAGGTCATACCGGCCCTCGTGCTTGAAGAAGTCCTCCGCGAGGAATCGGACGTTGGGGAGGGCCAGACGCTTCGCCCTCCGGACGCTCATGGCGGATGTGTCTATTGCGGTTATGCGGCTGTCGGGTAGGGCGAGGGATAGGCGCCTCGTCAGGAAGGCGTCGGAGAATCCCACCTCCAGTAAAGTCTTCGGCCTGAGACGTAGGACCTCCCTGATGATCTCCCGGGCCGCGTCCCTCCGGAACCAGTAGAGCGGAGGGATCAAAAACATCACCGCCCGCCCGGAGGGGAAGTTGTAGTACAGTGAGGATAGGACTCCCCTCACCTCAGAAGCTTACGGTGCGACTGAGCTTTATGGGATATGGAACGGTCTTCTTTCCCAGAAGGGGAACGTCAAACTCCATGTAAGCCTTCCCCTCTATTCCCACCTCCGCCCTCCTTAGGGTGATGACGTTTAGGAGACGTGAGGCGGCCTCCTTCAGGTAGGAGTACTTGACATCAACGCTTATTGGGAGGATGACGGATGAGCCGGCCGGAACCCTCTCGCCGTACTTGGTGGAAACGTCCGCCACCTTCAACCCCTCAATGAATACGGACCCCACGAACTTATCAACCACCGCGTCAATGCTGTTGGGATTGACCACCTTCAAAAGCACGTCCATACTGAAGCCCTGCAGGTCCACATTCCTGAGCTTGGCACCTTGGATGGAGAATTCGCAATCCTTGAGGGATACGCGCTCCTGAACGGTAGCACATCCGACCAGTAGAGTTCCAAAGATGAGCGTAAATGCAACGTACCTCATGCCACTATTTTAACGCTGCCTACTCCGCCACCTTCCTGACTATCACCTTCCGGATCCGCTGGGGCTCAACGTCCTTCGTCTCTATCTCAACCCCATTGACCCGTATCACCTTTCCGACCTCCGGCAGACCTCCCAACTTCTCAATCACGAAGCCGCCGATGCTCGTACTCTCGGTGTCTCCGAGGTCCACGTTGAGGAGCTCCTCAACTTCGCTTATCGGGACCCAAGCGTTGAACAGGTACTCGTTCTCGCCCAGTTTGATGTACTTGTTCTCCTCCTTGTCGTGCTCCTCGTATATCTCACCCACTATCTCCTCCAGAAGGTCCTCAACGGTGACGATGCCTATGACGCTCCCGTACTCATCAACGACCATGGCCATGGGGGTGCGGTTATCCTGAAGTTTCCTGAGGGTGCGAAGGCAACCTTGGGCGGCGGGGACGAAGAGAGGTTTGTGGGCTATCTCCTCAACGCTTATGGTGTTCAGGTCCCTGTCTATGTACTGGAAGACATCCTTTATGTGTGCTATACCCACGATGGTGTCCCCCATCTTGGAGAGGACGGGATAGCGGGAGTACCTATGCTCCAGAAACTTATCCACGAGGTCCTGAAGGGTGTCGTTGGCGGACACCATCACCACATCCACCCGGGGTTTCATCACCTCCTCCGTGGTCCTACCTGACACCCGCAGGACCCCCTTCAGCAGGTGGATGAGGTCATCAATCTCCTCCCTACGCCTCTCCGGCAGGTTCTCCTTCTCCTTCTCCTTGACCTTCTCCCTTATGTCGTCAAGGAGCTTGTCAAGCTCGTTCTTCTTGAAAAACATTTACCAGTCCTCCCGATATGAGAGCCTTGAGCGCGTCCTCCACACTCATCGGGGCCTCCCGAACGTGCCCCTTATCAACCACCATCAAGAAGCCTGTCGTGGGGTTGGGGGTGGATGGAAGGAAGACTATGTACTCGCGGGCCGTCTCGTCGGTGACCAGTCCCAGCATGCGCTTACCCTCGCCGACCCTTATCCACACCACCTTCTTGAAGGCCGTCTTTCTGGGAAGGTCGTATATGGCGTTTATGGTATCCCTCGTTATGCGGTATATGTGCTGGAGGATGGGGATGTTCAGTAGGACCTCGTCCAAAAAGCCGAATATGGCCCTTCCGAAGTACGTGGTCGCGAACCATCCGACCATGTATATGACCGCGACGAGAATTAGGAGGGATGGAATCAGGAGGACGGGATAGGGCAGGGGCTCCAGAAGATTTGAGAGGAAACGGGCCAGCCATCCTGCTATCAGATTGATCAGGAAGAGGACGACCCACACGGTCAGGAACAGGGGGGCCAGAACGACCACCCCCGCCAGAAACCTCTGCCTGAACCTCAACCTCCGTTCACCACCCTCGTTCATACCAGTCTAACTTTAAAGAGGGGTTGGCCGTACTCCACCGGGTGGGCGTTCTCCACCAGCACCTCCTCTATCACCCCATCAACGTCCGACTTGATCTCGTTCATTATCTTCATGGCCTCTATTATGCACACCACATCGCCCTTCCTGACCCTGTCCCCCTCCTTGACGAAGGGGTCGGCACCGGGTGCCGGCGCCCTGTAGAAGGTGCCCACCATGGGAGCACGGATGTAGTGTATCCCCTCCTCGGTATCCTCGGACTCGGGGGGCGCAGCCTCGGCTATCGGCTGGGGAGCCGCCGGTTGGGGAGGGGGTGCGGCACCGGGTGAGGCGTACTTTGAGAGTCGCACCTTGAAGTTGCGGGTGGATATCTCCATCTCCGCCACGCCGCTCTGGGTGAAGATATCAACTATGCTCTTGAGGAGTTCAACGTCAAAGCTCTGAGATTTCTTGGAGGCCATATCAAGCCCTACCTATGTACTCGCCCGTGCGGGTATCCACCTTGACGACGTCGCCGGGGTTGATGAAGAGAGGGACCTTTATGACCTTGCCCGTCTCCAGCGTGGCCGGCTTGGAGCCACCACTTACGGTGTCCCCCCTGACTCCGGGGGGCGTATCCACGACCTCCAGCTCAACGACGGTTGGGAGCTCTATGGTGACGGGGCGACCGTCCGCATACACTATCTGGACCTCCAGCCCCTCCTTCAGGTAGGCGGTCATATCGCCCAGATCCTCGGCCGAGAAGGTTATGTCCTCGTAAGACTCGGCATCCAAGAAGTGATAGAAGTCCCCATCCCTGTAGGAGAAGATGGCGGGCTTACGCTCAACCATGACGAACTCCACGCTGTCCAGATCCCTTATGGTGAAGGTCTGGACGCGCCCGGTGTTCAGGTCCTTGAGCTTGGCCGATACGGTGGCGCCACCTCTACCCTTGTGTATGTGCTGAAAGTCCAGAACTATGTACTCTCTGCCTTCGTACCTTATGACGGAACCTACGCGCAAACTGGCCATCCACTGGGAATTATAAGGTGGCCGAGGCGGGAGGATGCAACCGCCCCCTACCAGGGCATGAGGGCGAATGTCAGGACGAAGAAGGTCCACACGCTCCTGCCGAATCTTGGCCCGTGGGCGTTGCGTAGATCCTCCCAGACCTTTATAAAGAGGACCGTGACGGCGAAGATCATGGCCCCGAGGAAGAGGCTCTCCAACCAACCCCTATGTCCGTAGAAGTGGGCGAGGGGCTTGGTGAAGGGGGAGCCATAGACGATGGCGTTGTGGAAGGCGTAGGACATCAGGGAGTTCCGTCCCAGCATCGCCAGAAACTCGGACCTGAAGCCGAAACTCTCGGCCGTTATGAGGACGAAGAGGACCACCATGAGAACGCCTGTGCGCACGAGGGAGTTATACACGGACGCCTCGGATGGGGGAGGGGGGACGAAAACGGTGAGGGCCAGAGCGGCGAGGGGGACGAGCATGAGGGCGAGGGTGACCCTCCTGTCCATGTGATAGGAGCTTCCGAGGGCCGAGCCGAAGAACATGAACCCCCAGTAGGGGAAGACGGGAAACAGCGAGCCCTCGCGGGTGAAGTAGGGGGCGATGAACATGGGAAGAGCCTTTCCCATCTCCCACACCTTGGGGGCCAACCCCCAGAAGAGGAAGGCGAGAAGCGTGAAGAGGATGAATCTAACCCTAAAGCTCTCAACGTATCTCAGAATGGCCGTTATGACGAGAACACCCGAGCCGATACTTATCAGTATCTCCACCCGCCGAAAAACGTGGAGGCCCCGCACGAACCACTCGGGGGGTGAGTCCGGGAGCGGCGGAGGAGGGGAGATGCCGAGGCTACTTAGGACGAACGCCAAAGTCAGGGTGACCAGAAGCAGGAGGGATTTTGTGGGAAGCTGGGTGGCGTATCCGAAGGCCATGAGCTCAATCCCCCGGCGGAGCCTGCGCAGGAATTTGCCGTGATTATACGTATATACAGCCAGAAATCCCGACGAGACCAGAAAGGCGGGAGCGACGAGGCCGTTGAAGAAGGCGACGGATTGGTACAGGGGCGTGGCCTTTATGGATGGCACTATCACACCGTCCAAGGTGTGGGTGGGTATCATCCAGATGACGAAGAGCCCCTTCAGATAATCAAAGAACAGCAGCCGTTTCTTGGACATTACACAAATTAAAACCCCCACCCATCTCAATCAGGTGGGGGCAGTTTGCTCCTCAGTACGTTACGAGGATGCTACCTCCACGGGAGGTAGTCTTCCCCAGAACCGCAGGCTTCTGATAAGGCTTACGCTGGCTGATCCTCGGTACGCGCCTTTCCTTTTTCATATCGTACCTCCTTACGTGGGTATTATACTGTGGAACTGCACATGCGTGCGGCTATCTCACTCCCCTCTTCGCGAGTCTCTTGCGGAGCTCCTCAACCTTCCTTCTCCTGTGGGGATCCCTCTCACGCTTTAGGTAGTACAGGGCCCTCCACCACGTGCTCTTAGCCTCCTTCCTCCTGCCCATACCCTCCAAACTCTCCCCCTGATAGTATAGGGCCTCTGCTATGCACACCTTGCACGATGGGTTCCGCCTACGCAGGTCCCCCTCAATCTCCCGGTAGGTGTTGAGGGCTTTCTCGTACATGGCCGCCTTCAGGTACGCCTGCCCGAGGATCCATCGGAAGGTGCGACTCTCCGGATACATGTGCAGGGCCTTCAAGCCGTAGGATACCGCCCTCCCCGGCTTGTTGTCAAACACGAATATATACACGAGGCCCGCGTAGGCGAGGGGCTTGGCCAGACTTCCCCTCTCCATAACCACCTTCACCTTCCTTATCCCCTCCCGCTTCCTCCCCTTGGAGCGGGTCAGGTATCCGATCGCATAGTCGTAGAGGCCCATGGGCAGCAGGGCATCATAGACCGTCGTATCCTCCCCGTAGGCCTCCCGGTAGAGGTTGAAGGCTCTCCTGCCGAAGTCCAAAGCCTTGGGGATACTCCTCCTGCGTCCGTAGAGTACAGCACCCATCGCATAGACCGTCGCCAGCAACATCTTCTCTCGCGTACTCTTAGGCTTCGCGTACCTGCCGCGAAGCTCGTCCATCAGGGATACGAACTCATCGTAGTACCTCTCCGTGTTGTTGTCGGACATGTAGAGCTGATAGTATGCCAATCTCATCACACCCAGAATGAGCGGATCCATCCGTCCCTCAAGGTACCGCAACCGCTCCTCCACCTTCCGGAACTTCTCCGTGTATAGGAGGGAGGAGAAGGTGTCTATCTGGGCCACCTCCCAAGGTGTGAATATATATCCCACCAGAAACACGCTCACCTCCCGGTCAGGGACGGGTAGTCAAGGCCGAATCGCAGGCGATAGTAAGCCTTGAGAGCTACAAGAACCGCCAGCGAGGGAACGATGAAGGGGGGAAATTTGACTATCAGGAGGAGGATGAAGGCCAGACCCGAAATCCTGTAGGAGAGTTTGGCCCAAAACTCGTCGGCTCGCAGGAAGGCCCAAACGTAGAAGGGTAGGGATATGCTGCTAACTCCCAGCATGAAAGCGTTCATCCGGGGCCACAGGGACGCGAGCAGGGTCGCCAGAACCGCGAGGGCTCCGAGACCGAGAGTCCTCCGAATTCCGAGGACAACCCCGGTGGTCCTGAGGCCCGCCCTTCGGTCCCCCGGTATATCCGGGACGGTCGTATTCAGGTACAGGCCGATGACGGCGAAGAGGTAGGGAGGGGTGATGCTCAGAGCCTCCGCGAGGTCGGCTCTTACGGAGACGTAGCCGGCCGCCACGTTAAGGACGGCGTAGCCCAAGGCGTTGGATAGGGCGTCAATGAAGGGCCTACCCTTGAGGCGGAACGGCGGCAGGGAGTAGAGGGTACCCACGACCGCCCCCGCTGAGAGGAGAAGCAGAAATTGCCTTCCGACGAAGTATCCGCTCACGAACGATGTCAGCAGGAGAAGAAGGGTGAAGATCCACGCTTCCCCCACCTTCACGTATCCGTCGGCTATTAGGAAGAGTTTGCGATTCAACCTGTCGCTCTCGCGGTCGTATATCTGATTCAGGACGTATATGTGCGCGCTTATGAGGGTCGTGGAGAGGAGGCCCCACCAGAATTTCGGCTCGCGGGGGATTCCCAGGTAGGGAGAGAGGTCCCCCATCAGACCCATCGCGTGCAGATAGCCTATCACGTAGAAACCCCATCCGGGAAGAAGTAAGGTAGGACGCGTGAGGAAAAGTAGGTCCAAGGCCTTCCGAAGCACGCACCCGATTCTAAGGCGGATACGCCTATCCCTTCCTCTCCAACACCTGCGCTATCGTGTAGTATGCCAAGCTCAAGATGGCCTCCTCGTCGTCCCCCTTCTGGATGATGTGGGCGGGTCTGCTCAGACCCATCAGTATGGGGCCTATCATCTTTATGCGACAGGAGGCCCCGAGGACCTTGTAGGAGATGTTGGCGGAGTTCAGGTCGGGGAAGATTATGACGTTGGCCCTCGTCCCCAACTTGGCGAATAGGGAGTAGGGGTACAGCTCCTTGAGGATCTTCTCGTTCAGGAGGACGTCCGCGTGTCCCTCGCCCTCGGCGGGCAGGTTGGGCGCCTTCTCCTTGAGGATGGAGAGGGCCACACGGAGCTTCTCCACGGACGGATGGTCCGATGTGCCGAAGTTGGAGAAGGATACGAAGGCCACCCTCGGCTCCTGCCCGAACTTCTTGGCCACCTCGGAGGCCATTATGGCTATGTTGGCCAGATCCTCGGCCGTGGGCTCCGGATTCACGGTGGTGTCGGCGAAGAATAGGGGACCGAGATTCTTGCTGAGGGCCACGTAGAGTCCGGCCACCCTCTTGACCCCTTTCCTCGGCTTGATGATCTCCAGTATGGGGCGGAGGGACTCCCCGTAGTTATGCACGACGCCGTAGAGCATGGCATCTACGTCCCCCTCGTGGAGGAGCATGGTCCCGAGATACCCTCTACTTCTCAACTTTACGCAGGCGTCGGCCAAGGCCAAACCCTTCCTCCAGCGCATCTGCCAGAGCTTCTCCGCGTAGGGGCGAACGTTGAACCTCCAGATATCCACTATCTCGTGCTTGAAGTCCAGGTGCATGGCCTTTATCTTGCGCTCTATGACCTCCCTGTCGCCTATAAGGACGGGGAAGGCCAACCCCTCCCGGTTGAGGACGTTGGCCACGCGCAGGATGGTCTCGTTGTCCCCCTCCGGGAATACGATCCTCGGCGGTCTCTCGGGCTTGACGTGTATGAGCCTCCTCGTGAAGCTCACGGCCTCCTCCGTTATCCCCCGGAGCTTCTCCCTGTACTCCTCCAGATTCACCCTCACGCGGGCGACCCCATCCCTCATAGCCGCCTCCGCCACGGCGGGAGCGACCCAGTATATCAGGCGGGGGTCCAGAGGTTTGGGCAGGATGTAATCCTTTCCGAAGCTCAGGGCATCAAGGTCGTAGGCCTTCAGGACGCTCTCGGGCACATCCTCCCGGGCGAGCCTGGCGAGGGCCTCGGCCGCGGCTATCTTCATGTTGTCGGTTATGCGGGTGGCTCTCACGTCCAGAGCCCCCCGGAATATGTACGGGAACCCCAGAACGTTGTTCAGCTGGTTGGGATAGTCGGACCTACCCGTCGCAACTATCGCGTCCGGTCTGGCCGCGGTCGCCACCTCGTAGGGGATCTCCGGAACGGGATTGGCGAGGGCGAATATCACCGGCCTCTCCGCCATGAGCTTTATATCCTCCGCCGTTATGAGATTGGGACCGGATACGCCTATGAAGACGTCCGCCCCCCTGAGGGCGTCCCTTATCGTCCTCTCGTCCGTCTCCACGGCGAAGGCCTCCTTGTAGGGGTTCATCCCCTCCTTCCGCCCCTTGTATATAACGCCGCGGGAGTCTATCAGGCGTATGTTCTCCTTCCTCGCCCCGTACTTCACGAGCATGCGGGCTATGGCTATACCCGCGGCTCCCGCTCCCAAGATGACTATCTTAACGTCCTCTATCCGCTTACCCTGAAGCTCAAGGGCGTTTATGAGGCCCGCGAGGACGATTATGGCCGTCCCATGCTGGTCGTCGTGGAATACCGGTATGTCCAAAAGTTCTATGAGCTTCTCCTCTATGTAGAAGCACTTGGGGGCCTTTATGTCCTCCAGATTTATGCCTCCGAAGGTGGGGGCTATGGACTTCACGACGTTTATAAAGTGATCCGGATCCTCACTTTCTATCTCAACGTCAATTGAATCAACGTCAGCCAAACGCTTGAAAAGCAAGGCCTTCCCCTCCATCACGGGCTTGGCCGCCAGAGGACCTATGTCCCCGAGGCCCAGAACGGCGGAGCCGTCGGATATGACGGCCACCAGATTGGCCTTCAGGGTGAAGCGATATACGTCGTCGGGGTTGGAGTATATCGCCCGTGAGACCTCGGCGACCCCCGGAGTGTAGGCTAAGGAGAGGTCCCTCTGCGTCTCGGCCGGTTTGGAAGGCACTATCTCCAGCTTGCCGGGACGTCCCTCCTCGTGGTATCTGAAGACCTCCTCCTTGGAAATTTTCATGATAAAACGATTCTACGGCGGCCACCGAGCGGAACTTTCACCCTTTACGGGAAGTGGTTTTTAGCGCCTTCCGTCGTACTCCTCTATCCAGCGGCGCAGTTCCTCCTTGGACGATGAGAATGTGAAGGCGTCATAGACTATGAAGAAGTTCTCCGGGTCCACGACTCGCGGGTACAGGACCTTGGCCGCCTTCAGGCGGTAGGAGTCAAAGTTGAAGGTCTTGAGGAGTTGGAGGACCTGCTCCGACTTGAAGTAATTCTTTGAGGCCGCGTCCTCTATCAGGGTGAGCTTCTCCGAAGAGAAGGGCGCCTCCTTCACGGCCTTCAGGAGGCGGGCGAAGGCCACGTCGTCCATGGGTCGCATGTGCCTCCCACCTCCGCGCATCCTGACGTACAGGATGGTCTCGGTATTCGGTCTCACCTCTATCTCGCCCCTCCAGACCCTCCTCCTGCACTCAACCTTAACCGAGAATCGGCCCGGATTCACCTCCTTCACCGTGGGAATCCTGCCGACGAATGTCTCGTAAGTGTCCAAGTTCTTCCACCTCACCCGACAACCGGCCGGCTGCGCCACACGCAGGAACGTACCGTCGGCGGGCCTCACCACGACAACGTAGTCCTCATGCTCCTCCCTCCACTCGTCCCTCCACATGCTCTTTATGTATAGGATGTTCAGATGTCCCGGGTGGAGATTTACATCGCCCCTCCAGACGTACCCCCTGTAGCTGATCTCCACCGTGTGGGGACCTCCGACGAGGGTGCGCATCCGGAAGGGCACCGTCCCCACCAGGAGGGTATCCCGGCCCCTTCGCAGTATCACCTCGGCCCCCTCGGGGTAGGGTATCTGCAGATAAGTTCCGCGGCTTTTTCTGAAGACGAGGATGTAATCCTCCGTCTCGTAGTATCCCTCGGAGCCACCTACCACCGGTGGCGGCGCGAAGGTCAATCTCCCACCGTCGGGAGATGCGAAGATTGAGAGCGATAGAAGCATCATGCCGAGAGCGATTTTAAGGGCGTATCACCTGACGACCACGAATTTGCCCGTGGCGTACCCTCTCTCCGTCAGTACGGATACGAAGTACAAGCCCTCGGGAAGGTCCCCTATGGAAACGGGAATCTCGGTGATCCCCACGCTCAGATTCACGCTCAACCTCTCCTCCCTCATCAGGCTTCCGGAGGCGGAGTATATACGAAGGCTCACGTAATCGGCGGGGTAGGGGCTCTCAACCACGACGGTGAGGGCGCGATGCTTCCCCTTGGAGTAGGGATTGGGGTAGGTGCGCACCACCCGGAACGTTATACCTTCCGGCTGAACCTCAAAGGGCTCGGACGTGGCCAGAGCGTAGGCGTCGGGCATCCCGTAGCCCGTTATGAAGTTGGGGGTTGGATATCCGAAGAGCTGGTTGGCGGTCTCCAGAAGTTTGCTCCGGAAGGTGGCCACGTCCCAAGAGGGATGGAGCTCGTAGGCCAGAGCCAGGGCACCCGCCACCAGCGGGGCGGAGTAGGAGGTTCCGGAGACGCTCACCAGCGGGAAGGAGTCGTCTATGGCCACGACGGTGAATGGGGCTATCACCTCCGGCTTAACCCTCCCGTCGGCCGAGGGACCGAAGGCGGACTGGTTGGCCGGAACCCACATCTGGGCCGCCGAATCCCAAACGGCTCCGCTAACGGCCACTATACCGTGCGCGTCCGCCGGTGCGGTCAGGGTGGTATCCCCAACGTTGGGATCCGGGATGGGGCGGTTTCCCACGTTCCCCATGGCCGCCACCACCAGAACGCCCCTCTCCAGAGCCTTGGACACGGCCCGGGACGATATGGCTGTCTTCCCATCCATCATATAGTTGAAGTAGCCCAGGTCCTCACCGTAGCCGAGGCTTATGTTGGCTATCTGCACTCCCCTCCGAGCCGCCCACTCAAGGGCCGAGACCAGAAAATCCTCCTCAACCCGATTCTCCCACGCGACGGCCGAATCCGTCCTTCCCACCTTCTCCGTCTTGGCCAGATAGTAGGTGGCCCCCGGTGCCACGCCTATCAGCCGACCCTCAACGTACCCGGCCAGAACGGACAGGACCCTCGTACCGTGATAGTATCCGGTTCCGTACATCGGAGCCTCCGCCACGGTGTCCCCCCTCGCCCGGAAAACCAACCTGTCTCCCAAAAACAGGGGCATATCGCACGACGTCCAGCCGTAGCGATTTAAGGTGTCGCCGGTCGTATCAAAGACGGTTATGTTGTCCTCCATGGGGATGGCCACCCACCGGCCGTTGAAGGCTATGCGACTTACCAAAGGGGAGTGGGCTACGAAGCGACCATCTACGAAGACGCTGTCGTGGCGTATGTATGCGAGCCGCCCCGAGGCGTATATGGGATAGAAACCGGCCGCCAGAGCCTCCACCCCATCCCTACTCAGGCGAAAGATGGTATCCCCATCGGAGTAGAGCAGGGTATCCAGATGGAGCCACATCCCGGACAGCACACCGGCATAGGCCCCATTCCAGCAGGACAACCCGATAGTTCTATCGTAATAGCACAGTTTTACGCTATCCCCCGTGAATACCCCGACTATGAGGGTATCCCGCAGGGTATCCAGAACCGCCCTCTGCGCGCCCGTGAGGAGGCGCACATTTGCTACGGTATCCCGGAGCGTGTCCAATACCGCCAACTTGATGGTGCCGAAGCTGGACGTCCATGCGACGAATAGGCTATCCTGCCAGGGAACCACGGATGGATTGTACTCGTATCCCATCTGAACGTTCCTCAGGGACCAGCTGCTATCGTCGTTGAGGACGTAGAGGTAGAGATTCCAAGCGCGGGTGTTTATGCCCTGAAGGGCTCGCTCATCGGCTCCCGCATAGACGCAGACGTAGGCTCCGGGAATACGCTCACAGTCGTAGGAGTGGATGTAGAAGGGTATGCTCACGGGAGGCGGCACGAGCATATCCTCCAGCATGAGCCGGTCCCCGCTGTTGAAGTCCATCTGGCCACCCACCTTCACCCCGAATAGGGCGGGATGCGTGAGGTCAAATCCCGTGTCAAATACGCCTATCTTCACGCCGTTCCCGGTTATACCCATAGAGTGGAGAGTATCGGCCCCGACGGCGCGGATCTGCATGGCCGACTCCCCGTAGCTGTAGGATAGGGGATTTGAGCGACCGACCGGCTCGGCCTCCCCCTTGTGTTCTACTTTAATAGAACGTACCGGGATCCTCGCAGGATGGAGGGCGAACCTCTCCGGCTCCTCCCCCTCCCGGAACCAGTAGAAGGAATAGTATCTGAGCCATGTGGATTTCGTGCGCAGGTACAGGGAATAATCCTCAGCGTAGGGAACGTACTTTGATTGCAGATTCACCCAGAAGGGAAGCATAGAGACTATTATACCTCTGGCCGCCGTATAATAGCACGACAGATGTTTCCTCTCCTCCTCCTGTCCCTGCTGGATAGTAGCTACGCGCGCAAACCGGAGGTGAAGAGCGTCTTCGTGCCTCCACCCGATTACCGCATAAATCCCGGGGATCGCCTCCTCATAACCGCCTACTCTCGGCGCGTGTCCGTCATACAGTACGAGGCCTTCGTGGATAACTCGGGGGCGGTCCCTCTGGAAGTGTCGCCCGTTTCCCGGCCGGCGAGCGTCCGGGTGGAAGGCCTCACGATTGATTCCGCCCAGAAGGTTCTGCTCGGCAGATTTCGGAAGTTCGTACCCGCCCTAAATTTTGTTTCCATCCAGCTCATATCTCCGGCCAAATTCTACGTGATGCTTCGGGGAAACTTTGACCCCGCTTTGAACGGGTATATGCGAACGAACGGTCTGACCCGCCTCTCCGACGTGGTCTTGGATGAGAAGGTAGCCCTGCCGTACTCCGCCCTGAGTAGGGTCAGGATAAACGGCGACACGTTCAACCTGTGGAAGTTCGTAAAGGAGGGGGACCTGACGCAGAATCCCCTATTGGGAGCGTACGATACCATATTCCTTGAGAGGACGGATTCGGTCATATACGCCGTAGGCGACTTCTCCGACGGCAACTATTGGACGGTGGAGTGGTCTGAGGGGGATAGGGTCTATGACATCCTCCTGAAGCTCCGTCAGGCCCGGAGGATATACGTCCTGCGGAACGTTCTATTGAATGGACGCAAGGCGAGCTTGGAAACTCCCGTAAATGTCGGCGATACCCTAAGCTTTGACTTTGCCATCCCATTCGTGATAGTTCTGGGGGAGGTGGTGAGACCCGGCGGCGTCCAATTCGCCCCCCACAAGACGGTTCAGGATTACATAATTGAGGCTTACGGCTTTACCGAGAGGGCCAACCGGTGGAATATCCGGGTTAAGCATCCGGGAAGCACCAAGATGCAGAGGGTCTCCTTAGATTACAGACCGGGACCGGGGGATGTGATACTCGTCGGAAGCAGCCTCCTGACTATGAGGGATATCGTCTTCTTGGGACCTTCAATCGTGTCCGCGGCCGTCCTCATATACACGACCTTCTTTAGGAAGTAGAAGGGAGCGCATCCGCTGGTAGATGGGCGTTAGCTTTGATGGGAGTGTCAGGAGTATATCCACGGGGGCGCACGCCTCCCACAGCTTCGGGCCGAGAAATACGTCCGGGAGATTTACAGGTATCCTCGGCACGTTCATGGACCCGAATTTTCCTCCGAGGGAGGGGCCCGCGAATCCCCATCGGTATCCCACCCGCTCGGCCATCCTCACAACTCTCACGTCGTAAAGACCGAAGGGGTAGGCCAGAGTAATGACCGGTCTTCCTATGAGATCCTCCAGGTACTTCTTAGAGTACTCCAGCTCACGGCGAAGCTCCCGATCATTCAGATGGGTTAAAGCCCTGTGGCTGGTGGTATGGGAGCCTATGATCCATCCGGCCTCCGATAATTCTACTATAGCCGACTTATCCATGTGCCGTCGTGGGAAACCGAAGGTGGCATCCCACAGATTCCTCCTGCCGATGAAGTCCGTTATCACGAAGATGGCTCCCTTCAGCCCTCTCTCCCGCATGAGAGGATAGGCGTTCTCATAGACGCCGTTTAGGGCATCGTCAAAGGTTATCAGGAACTCATCCCGGGGTAGGGGAAGACGGAGATGCTCCAAAGGGGTGAATTTTCGCAGGAGATAATTCAGATGACGTTTGAACTGTCCGACGAATACCCAGTTGCCAGCCGCTACGTAGGGGCGTTTTAGAAC
>JAADDJ010000003.1 GCA_013153965.1 Thermotogae bacterium | reverse complement strand
AGGTGAAGGGTGAGAACGTAGAGAAGTGGCTACTGGCGAGGTTCGTAGATAGCGCTGCCTTGGAGAAGTTGGCGGAGACGGACATAAATATCTTCTCTTACGATGGCGAGAAGATGACGGTGATAAAGAACGGGGTGTTGTATGAAGGTAAAGAGGTATAGGAAGAGGCCAATAGTGGTGGAGGCAGTGCGTTATACAGCGAACAATCCAGACACTGCGGCCAGACCGGACACATAGTCATTCTTAATCTACCTTGTGGAATTTTAACCCACACCCGGAGCGGCCGCCCGTCCCAAGATGGCCGGCAAAAGTCCCGGAATCTCCATTAGAATAAACGCCATGGTCGCACCGAAGATGGAAAGGATTAACTGGATACTTTGGGGACTGGCTATATTGAGCGTGCTGGTGGCGTTCTACCTGACGAGTATCGGCGAGAAGATAATTTCCACCATCCTGTTCGTATTCGGATACGCCGTATTCCCCACGGCGGCGATACTCGTTAAGTGGCCATCAAAAACGGCCGAGAAGCGATGAAGGTCCTCGTCCTCTCCGATACCCACATACCCCACAGGGCGAGGAGCCTACCGCAGGAATTCTACGAGAGGGTTGATGAGGTGGAGCTCATTATTCACGCCGGAGACTTCACCACCCTGTCCGTCCTACGGGAGTTGGAGAGCTTCAAGCCCACGCTCGGAGTGTGTGGCAACATGGACGACGCGGACATATGGTCGGTACTGCCGGAGTTGAGGGTTGAGACGCTGGAGGGCGTGAAGGTGGGCATATACCACGGCGTGGGCTCACCCTTGGGTCTGGAGAAGAGGGTCAGGGAAAAGTTCAAGCGGGAGGGTTTGGAGGTGCATCTGATAATCTTCGGCCACAGCCACAGGTGGTTCTACGGTGAGGTGGATGGCGTGCATATGCTCAATCCGGGCTCCGCGACCGACAGGATATTCACCCGAAAGCGCTCCTTCGCCATCCTCACCTTGGAGGATGGCAAATTCTCCGTTGAGAAGATAGAGGTTAAATAACCCGCAGGTAGCCCCTACCGAGCGATAGAAGGGCCCGGATGTCGTCCTCGGTGTGAAGGAGCCGATTGTCCCCCTTCACCTCCCTTCGGAACTTCAACTCCCCCTTTGAGGCCAGCAGGAAACCCCACATTCCCGAGGGGTACGTGGGCGTGAAGGATACGTAGAACCTAACATCCTCAAACAGCTCTCCGAGCACCGCGTAGGTCTCCCTCACCTGCTCCCCGTAGAACATGGGAGAGCCCACCTGCATACCCACCACCCCCCCGTCGCTCAAGGCCTCCCGCACGTCGCCCAAGAACTCCCTCGTGAATAGGACCTTGGCGGGTCCCACCGGGTCCGTTGAATCCACGACTATGACGTCGTACCCCCGGCTCACCTTCACCTTCCGGGCACCGTCCGTAATATCCACCTTGACGTTCGGGGCGTCCAGATACTTCCCCGTGGGTAGGAATCGGCGGGCCACCTCAACGACCTTGGCGTCAATCTCCGCCACCTCAACCTCCCTCGGTGAGTACTTGAGAATCTCCCTCACGCTTCCCCCATCACCACCCCCTATGAGGAGGACCCTATCGGTGCGCTCGGCGAATACCATGGGCGGATGGACCAACGCCTCGTGATAGAAGTACTCGTCCCTCTCGGTCATCATCACCAAGCCGTCCAGAACGAAGACCGTACCCCAGAATTCGTTCCTGAAGATGAAGATGTCCTGATAATCCGAGCGACCGGTGTATAGAACCTCATCCACGCGGATGTAGAGCCCGCTACCGGCGGCGTGCTCCTCCTTGAACTCTAACTTGGGTCTCTCCATAGAGCAACCCCCGCGAATACGCAGGAAACCCCATCGCCCACGGTCGTATCGGCGCCCGTCCTATACACGGCGGCCACCTCTATGCCCCTGTCGGCCATGGCCTGACGGGCCAGAGCCTCGGCCTTATCCATAAGGACGGATGAGGGCTCGTTCCCCGTGACTTCCATTATTATCCCCACGTTCTCGGGGTCTTTGGGGACGGCTACGGCCACGGCCGCTCCTATCAGCGCTCCGCGCTCGGAGCTGGACTTCTCGCCGTACGCTATAGGGAGAAGGTACCCCTTGGGTAGGGGAATCTCGTCGGATGGGAGCGCCCCCGGCGGTAGGACGGACGAAACTCTCAGGAGATTGTAGTCGGAGAAGCCCGCGCCCCTCAAGGCCCTGTCAAACGCCAGTATGTAGTCGTCGGCGTGTCCCACGCCGGCACCCAACTTGAACCTTACCCTTCCGCTTAAATCAAGAGAACCACACCGGCGGATTCTCATCGGTTATTACCCTCCCCTTCGGTAGAGCCTCCTTGAGGAACTTGGGAAGTTTGAAGAGGGCCCCGTGGAGCTCCTCCGTGTAGAAGCGGAGTTTGCTCTCAAAATCTTTGAGCCGCCTGCCTATCTCCTCCTCGGCCACCTCCTCGGGATCCCTCCCCTTTGAGGCCAGAGTGAAGGCCCAGTCCATCTGGAAGGAGAAGACGGGGGCGTGATAGACCTTAACCTTCGGGAAGACCTCCCTGAGGGTGACGAAAACGTCCCTAACGAAGTCGTTGTAGTAGGGGTCAGCACTCGCGGACTGCACCACCAGAACGCCGTCGTCCGAGAGCCTATCGTAGGCCACCTGATAGAACTCCTTCGTGAAGAGCATGACCGACGGCCCGCCCTCCAGAGGCTCGGTCAGGTCGCTAACTATCACGTCGTAAGTCTCATTTGAGTTCTCCAGGTAGGAGCGGGCATCGGCGAAGACCAGATTCGTGCGCTCATCGTAGAAGGCCCCCTCGTGCCACTCGGGCATGTAGGCCTCACAGAGCTTCACCAGCTGCTCATCTATATCCACCATAGTTGCCCGGTCAACGGGATAGCGGAGGACCTCCCTCAAGGTGGCCCCCTCGCCTCCTCCGAGGATTATGACGTTCTTCGGATTAGGATGGGTCATCATGGCCGGATGAACCAGCGCCTCGTGATAGATGAACTCATCCACCTGCGCGGACTGGATCTTGCCGTCCAAGAAGAGGGTCTTGCCGAAAGCCTCAATCTCCACCAAATCCACCTTCTGGTAGGCCGTACGTCCGTGATAGATGTGCCTCTTTATCTTGTGCAGGAATAGGAGACTGTCCGTATGTTTCTCCAGATACCAAGTTCCTTCAAGCATGATGGGATTCTAAGGGTGGCAAAATCCCCCCAAACGAAATGAGGGGGCACCCGGAGGTGCCCCCGACTATTGAAGAGTCCTAATTCAGCACAGGGCACAATCTAATTTAGCAGGATGGCCATCCTGCGCCATGAAGTGGGCAGACGTTCCCAATGCCACGGAGTGTAGTCTATGACGGTAGGCGGTTCTGATTCCAATGTACCTTGAGTGCATCTACTCAAAGGTGGCTCCCTCTTATAATCACCGTACCTTGGGGCGGAAAATCTCCTACGCTTGGCACTACTTCCAGCTGATAAACGACCCGGAGCCCGACAGCCCCATCGCCGAGCTGCAGAGGAAGACGGGACTCAAAGCCTCCTACGAGGAGATGATCGCCCACCTCGGACGGATGTACGGTGATATGGTGGCGGGGAAACGTCCGTGGAGCGACGAGCATAACGACCAGATCCTCCTCAAGTGGCTCTACGTGTATCTGCTACAATCGGACCTACGTAGGGCCAAGGAGTTCATCCGCTTCGTGGAGAGCAGGGTCCGAACGCCCAAGTTCAAGGTCCTGCTGCGCATCCTCAAGGCCATGTATCTGCGGGATACGATGAGCCCGAAGTTCAAGGAGTACTTCCACCGCCAAGTTCTCCCGTACGTGGAGGGAGGGGACATACTCTTCTTCCGCATGTACGACGGCAAATTCAAGGGAAAGTACTTCCCCCTCACCCACTCCCTACCGCTGAAACTGTACTCCGTCATATACCAGATGTCCGTAGGTTTGAACCTTTTCGTGGGAGATTTCCGAAAGGTCTATAGCCAGATAAAGCGGAGGATACTGGAGGAGGGCAACGTTGAGGAGATCCTCATACTGCTCCATTTCAACGACCGACTCAACGCCCTGCTCTCCCATCGCCTTCGGAGGGAGATAGACCCCCTGACCATAGTCAATGAGCTTGAGGGGGGAGGCCACGAGGCCCTGATGGAATTCATAGCCAACCTGTACGTGCCGGACTACGGAACCGAAGCCTACCTGCAGTCCTTGGCGGCCACCATGAACGCCCTCAAGCACACCAAATCCCGCCTGCTCTACTACGAGACCCGACTCCTCTACGCCATAGTCACGGGAGAGGAGAGGAATTTGCCGCGGGAGTTCGCGCGATTCGTGGAGGAGAACGAGATGCACAGCTACGTCGTGATGCTTGAGACCTTGAGGTACCGGAGGGGGGATACAACGCTGGCGCATCTTTACGAATTCGCCTTGGAGAGGGGAGTCCTCGGCACGTACGACGATTCCATCCATCTGCTTCGGAAGGCCCCCGACAGGGGGCAGACGGCCATAATCACCTTCACCGAGAATCTGAACGTCGCCCTGAGCAAGCACGTGCCCGTGCGTTTTAAGAAGTTGAACGAGACCTACCTGAAGAGCCGCTCGGCGCTGGTCGGTCTGGCGTACCTCTTCGTCTTTGAGCCCGAGGCCCTACTTCGCAGGCCCTTCCGAAGGCCCATGGGCCGGGTGAAGGCCTTCCTGAAGCGCTACGCCGACGAGCTCTACCCGAGGGCCTACAGGAAGTATGCCACTCGGCCGAGGGAGTGGAGCCGTCGTCTTGAGAAGCTGGTCAAGGAGGACATATCCCGGATCCACCGCGTCCTCTCAAGCGAGATGATCGCCCCGGGACTTCCCATAGACCTGAACTTTTACAGGGTCAGGGGACCCTACGGGAGGCCCATATACATCTCAAACTCAAACAACTTTGAGGCATCCGCCCGCTACGGCCTCACGCTGACCGACGAGAGTGGCAGGTGGGCCGAGCCCTTCCGACGGGAGGCTTGGAGACTCTACAGGGACATGGTAAATCACTACACGGATAACACCCGGATATACTTAGAGTTCTGAGATTATCTCCTCCAGCTCCCGGATGATCTCCCGAAGGATCCTCCTATCCTCATCGGAGAGGTCCAATCCCTTGAGAAGGTCGGGCCTGAAGAGGAGGGTGCGCCGCAGGGCGTACTCCCGACGCCACCGGGCTATCCGCCCGTGATGGCCGCTTAGGAGGACGTCGGGCACCTCCTCGCCGGCATGCTCCCGGGGACGGGTGTATAGGGGCGGCTCCAATAGGCCGGAGTGTATGGAATCCGTCTCCGCCGACCCCCTGTGGGTCAGGACCCCCGGCAGCAACCGGGTTATGGCGTCCAGAAGCACCAGAGCCGCCAACTCCCCCGACGACACCACGTAATCCCCTATGGAGAGCTCCATATCCACGAACTTTAGAACGCGGGCATCCACCCCCTTGTAGTGCCCACCGAGGAGGATCAGCGAAGGGAGAGAGGCCAAATCTACGACCGTGCGCTGGTCCAACCTCCTACCCGCCGGCGACAGGAGGACGACCGGAGCGTCCGGTATCCACCCTTTCGCATCCCTAAGGGCCTCCTCCACGTAGGGGGCCTTCAGGAGCATACCCTCCCCACCGCCGTACAGGTAATCCTCAACGTCCTTGGGTCCCGGAGCGTAATCTATGGGTGAGAAGAAGCGTAGATCCAGTGCCCCCACATCAACGGCCTTGCGCAGGGGAGCATACCGCATAGGACTCTCAAAGTAGTCGGGGAAGAGAACCACCACGGCGACCTTCACGGCTCTATTCTACGGGGAGAAGCGATAGGATATCCACCCTCACGTCGCCCAGACGCACGCTCTCGCTCCTGATCCTCGGATAGACCAGCATGGCCCTACGGCTGCCCAACAGCGTGGCGTAGGTGAAAGCCTGATAGATGTCCGCCCTCGCAACTGACGTCTTGTACTTGGCATCCAACGGGATGCCGTCTCCGACGATGAAGTCGGGCCTTATCCCCCACTCCGACCTTCCGGGTCTCCTGCCCCCGAAGAGGCTCCCCACGTACTCCTCGTATATGTAGGGGGTGTTTATCAGAAAGCCCCTGTCGCCCGCTCCGAACATTCCCGCATCAAGCAGATAGGCCAACTTCCAAACCACCTCACGGGGCTCCTCCATGAACTTCAACCTGAAGGCGCCCGGAGGCGGCTCCTCGTACTCGGGCACATCGTAGCCCAACCTCCGCAGGAGGGCGTAGAGCCAGAGGAGCTCCCTCGGCCGACCGATCCTCTCTCCCAAGGCCGGCAGATTTAAGGGTCTGGTCGGGTCGTAGAGGTGGGGGAGGAGCCTGCCCCGACCCTCGTAGTTCATGTCGTACCTGTAGCCTATTCGGCTCTTGGCGTAATCCTCAACCGCCTCCTTGAAGCGGTTGGCCACCGCTTCGGGGATACCCTCAATCCCTCCCTCGCCCGGTAGCACCCTCAGAACGGACCGGAGCATCCTCTCCAGAAGGCCCCATCCCCATCGGGGCCGTATCTCCAAGTCCATGAACTTTCCCACGCCCCGCACCTGATACACCGGACCCACCCTCCGAAAGGCCCAAGCCAAACTCTTGGGAGGGTGAAAGCGAAGGCGCACGTAGTCGTACTCCCAAACCCTCAGCATCTTATCAGCTCGTCTATGCGGGTGGGCAGGGAGGGCCAGAGTTTCTTGAGCATGCAGATGTTGTAAAGGGCGTGCCCCTTGGTCGTGTTGTTGAATATGAGCCAGATCTCGCTCAACTCCTCCCGGCGAGCCTCCACCATCTCCACCCAATGGACCAACTCCTCGTAGGAGTAGAGGTAGTCGTGCCGCTCCCTCTGGTCCTTACCCCTCCACCACGTGCGGGTGTTCCTGCCGTGGAATCGTACGTACGCGAAGCCATCCTTAACGTACAGTCTCGGCTTCGGAAGTTTCCTCAGGGGCGGATAATCGGATGAAACCCTGTAGAGGCCGATGTCGTGAAGCCACTCCACACTTTCGGGTCTATCCCAAGACTCGTGGCGGAACTCCACGGCGAGGCGCCTGCCCGAAAATATCTCCGCGAGGCTCTGAAGGTACGAGCGATTCTTGGGAGCATCCTTGAAGCTGTAGGGGAACTGGGCCAAGAATACGCCCAACTTCCCCGCCTCCTCCATGGGCTCAAGGACGGCGAAGAAACCTTCGTAGTCCTCCGGCGTGGCGGTTAGGTCGTGGGTCATGCTCCGATGGAGCTTTACGGAGAATTTCAGGTCGCCGGACTTTCGCACCATCCCCTCTATCGTCCTCCTTCCCGGTATCACGTAGAAGGTTATATTGACCTCAACGGCGTTGAAATATCGGGAGTAAATCTCCAAATACTCCGAAGGCTTGCTATCCTCCGGGTAGAGTATCCCCCTCCAGTCCTCGTTTGAGTACCCCCCGGTGCCCACGAAGATACGCATCAGCGGAGCAGCTCGGCCTTCATCGTCTTCATGTTCAGTGTAAGGACGGGTACGTGGCTGCGGGTTATCACCCCCTCGGCTACGCTTCCGAATATCACCTTCTCTATGCCGCTCCGCCCGTGGCTCGTCTGGACTATCAGGTCGTAGCGATTCTTCTCGGCGTAATCTACTATGGCCTGAACGATGTCCAGCGAGCGGTTATAGACTATATCAACGACGACGTCGGCTCCCGGATACCGGGGCATCTCCTCAAGTATCCGCCGGCGTAGCTCCTCCTTCTCCTCCTCCTCCATGAAGAAATCCACGACCACGGCGTGGTAGAGGGTTATCTTGCCGAGGTCCTCAATCTTGGGCAGGTACTTTAGGACGAAGTCCGTCGCCGGCGACAGGTCCACCGGAACCAGTATCTTCTCAAGCTTCACGTGGGGGAATCTCAACGTCAGGACGGGCACGGGAGACGTCCTGAGTAGGGACTTGGCGAAGGAGCCCAGAAGCAGCCCCTTCAGTCCCGTCAGTCCCTTGGTCCCAACAGCTATGCAGCTTGCCTGAAACCTGACGGCCTCCCTTATGGTCTCCTCAACGGGGGAGCCTATCACGAGCTTGGGGGTGAGGTTGAGGCCCTTCTCCTTCCACTCCTTCGCCCAGCTCTCCAAGGTTTTCTCCGCCTTCTCCTTGGCACTCTCCCAGAGGGCGATGATGTTGGCCGTCTGGGGGATGAAGGGGCCGTACATCTCGGCTATATCCGGGAAGACGTGCAGGAGGAGGATTTCGGTCTCACTCTTCTTGGAGACGGCCAGCAGGAAACTTCCCACGTACCTGCTCGTCTCCGAAAAGTCCGTAGCCCAAACTATCTTACGGGCCATGGCTACCCTCCAGCTTGCCTTCAACCTCGCGCACGAGGTTGTTGAGGGCCTGTATCATGCCCTTGATTATATCAACCGTCTCCATCAGGGTCTCCCTCTTGGTCTTCTCGGCCTCCTCCTTTATGCGGTCCGCCGTGGCCTTGGCTATGCGGAGAACCTCCGTGGGCGTGCTGGCCGCGGCCTCCTCAAGCCTCCTCTTGAGATCCTCGTTCTCCCTCCTCAGCCGCTCCAACTCCGCCTTGAGGGTCTCCACCTCCTCGGAGGGGGCCGAGCGGGATTTGAGCATGGCGTTCTCCTCCTCAAGGGCCTTCAACTTCTGGGTGAGCTTCACCAGCTCCTCCTTGAGGGCGTTGTACTCCTTTGACAGACTCTCAAAGGCCATCTTGTACTCCTCACTCCCACCTCCCTTGGATTCGCACTCCCGGAGCTTCTGCTCCAGAACCTCGTTCTGCTGTTTCAGAAGTTCCACCTCGTCGTTTCTCTGCTCCAAAAGCTCCTTCAGTTCATCCAAGTCCAAGAGTTGCAGTTTGGCTTGGGCCAGTTCGTTCTCCATCTCCGCGAGCTGCTTCCTCAACCTCTCCAACTCCCTCGCCACCAGCTCCTTGAACTCCTCAACGGCCCCCTTGTTGTAGCCTCCGAAGAGGGCTCCCTTGAACTGATAGTTCCTAACATCGTTAGGCGTTAGGCCCGCTGCCTTCTTAGATTGTCCCTTAGGCTTGAGCTTTCCCATACCTTACCTCCTTTTTTGTCTCTCTATGACGGCATCGCGATCCTTCCCGACGGATACGAACACCACATCAACCCCCGCGGCCCTCTCAACGGCCTCCAGCAGGGCATCGCCCGACGGATAGTCCTCGTATATGGGTTTAACCTCGTACCAGTCGGCCGAGTAGGGGGACGGATAGCGGAGTCTGCGACCTCCCAGGTCGTATCCGACGGCCGCCCGGTAGATACCCAGCTCATCCAGAACGTCCATCTTGGTGGCGAAGAGGTCCGTTATCCCGTTTATGAGGGTGGCGTACGCCACCATGGGTATATCCAGCCATCCGCACCGGCGCGGCCTCCCGGTCGTGGCCCCGTACTCGCCCCCTATCTCCCTGAGGCGCTCGCCCACCTCCCCGTGCTCCTCCGTGGGGAAAGGTCCCTCCCCCACCCTCGTGGTGTAAGCCTTGAACACGCCCACGACCCTGTCTATCTTCCACGGTGCTATACCGCCTCCCACGGTGGCTCCCCCGCTTATGGGGTGGGAGGAGGTGACGTACGGGTAGGTGCCGAAGTTTATGTCCAGATAGGTGCCCTGGGCGCCCTCCAAGAGTATCCGGGCCCCCTTCCGCTCCAGCTCGTCAAGCATCTCCACGGTGTCCCTCACGTAGGGCCGAATCCTCTCGCCGAAATCCACCAGCCAAGAGTACAGCTCCTCGTAGGAGGGCATCTCGCCCCCGTAGGCCTCAACCACGCGGCGGTTGAAGTCGTACGCCCTCCTCATATGCTCCTTGAGGTAGGCGGGACGGAGGGTATCCCCCACCCTTATGCCGAGGCGGCCGTACCTATCCCTGTTGGTGGGACCTATCCCCCTGCGGGTGGTCCCTATGGGCCTGTCGGCCGCCGCCTCAAACAGGGCATCCTCCAGCTTGTGGTAGGGCATGACGATGTGGGCTCTGGGGTCCAAGAACAGCCTGCCCTCCAGAGGACCCACCATCTCGCTGAGCTCCCCGAGCTCCCTCAAGAAGGCGTCGGGGTCTATCACCATGCCGGGACCCATTATCCCCACCACATCCTCCCAGAGCATACCGGAGGGTATGAGATGGAAGGCGAAGAATTTACCATCGGCATAGACCGAATGGCCGGCGTTGGCCCCTCCTTGGAATCGGACGACCGCATCGTAATCCTTGGCCAGAAAGTCTATCACCTTACCCTTCCCCTCATCCCCCCACTGCAAACCTACTATGGCGGTATAGGGCATTCTCGTGGAAATTTTAAGGGTGTAATCCACCCTCAAGAGCCATTTTGAAGGTTTCGGCCCACCTCTCGGGGGTCGCCTCCCGAAGGACTCGTCCCTTACCCACCCTTACGACCTCCTCCCTGAGGGCCGGGTCCCTCATCCGGTCCAGACGCTCGGCCAGAGCCCTCACATTCCCAACGGGGAATATGGCCACGTCCGGCAGGAAGTCCTTCGCCCCCACCCTGTCGGATACGACGGCGGCCGTGGAGGATAGGAGGGCCTCAACGACGACGAATCCGAAGACCTCATCCTTGGAGGGAAGGACCAGAACGTCGTACCTCCGGTACATCTCGGGCATACGCTCGTAGGGAACGGGCGGGAGGAATCGGACCCGGTCGCCGAGCCGGAGCCTATCGGCCAGCCTGAGGATCCTCCCCTTAAGGGGACCCTCCCCCACCACATCAAGCGTCAGGTCCTCAAGGGCAACCATCGCCCGCAGCAGGTCGTCCAAACGTTTGAAGGGCACCAGCCTACCCACGAAGAGGAGGCGGGGCTGCTCCCCCTCGTGCCGCCTCTCGTACAGGAATCTCGTATGCTCAAAGGATGTGTAGGCTATCATGACCCTACGGGCCCCGAATCTGCGGGCATGCTCGGCCGCCATGGACGTGGCCGCCACCACCGCGTGCGCCATGGAGAAGAGGAGAAACCTGACCGGAACCCTGTAGAGCAGGCCCCAAGGCCCTCCGAACCATATGGACGGGGCACCGGTCCATACGACGTACGGGACACCCGAGGCGGTCGCGCTCAAGGCTATGGCGAGCTCCGACGGCGTCAGGCCCCCGCTCACGACCACCTTGCGGAAGTTGGACATGGAGGGCAGCCGAGTCGGAAGGAAGAAGTGCCCCTCATCGGTCCTGCCCCACCCGAGAGGGACCTTGACGTCCCGGGCCCCGAGTATCTCGTAGCGGAACAGGGCATCCTTCAGATACACGTCCCACCCCTTCCTCTTTGAGACACCCCGGGTGTAGAAGAAGAAGACCACCCTACCCCCCAAGGCGTCGCTCAGATGGTTGAACAGGGTTATCTTCTGGGGGGTGGGAAAGTTGGTGAAGAAGGCATATTCGCGCATCCTCACCTACTCTGGGGGGCGGGAGCGCCCTGACCCTGTTGGGGTTGGGCTGGAGTGGTCGGAGCCCCCTGCACCGGCGCCTGCCTCTGCATCTCCTGAAGCACCTTATACACCGTACCCTTGCCGGCCTCCCTCACCACGACGGAGGCGCTGCCGGCCCGGGCTCCGGACATGAGGGACAGGATGAAGGCCAGAAGGCCGAAGGCCACGCCGAGACCGATGGTCAGATTCGTGAAGAAGGTGGGTGCCGTCTTCACGCCTATGACGTTCTCAACTCCCCCTCCGAAGGCTATACCCAAACCTCCACCCGTCCTCGGCTCCTGAATGAGGATGACCACTATCATCACGAGGACCAAGATTATGTAGAGAACCAGCAGGGCAACGTACATGGTCGCTATTCTAAGGCCGTTCTCCGACTTGCCGATTTCAAGCGACCCCCTTCTGCGTTAGAATACCACTCCTATGGCAAAAGAGTACAGGCTGTTGCTTTCTTACACCGAAAAGCCAGAAAGTCATACGATTGAAGCTTACGAGTCCTTAGGCGGATACTCCGGCCTGCGCAGGGCCTTGGAGATGGAGCCCGACGAGATAATAGAGGAGGTGAAGAAGGCCGGCCTCAAGGGTAGAGGCGGAGCCGCCTTCCCCACGGGTAGGAAGTGGTCCTTCATACCCAAGGACCATCCCGGGCCCAAGTACGTGGTGGATAACGCCGACGAGGGGGAGCCGGGGACCTTCAAGGACAGGGAGCTCCTCTACAGGGCGCCCCACCTGGTGCTTGAGGGGATGACCATAGCCGGCAGGGCCATAGGGGCCCGCGAGGGCTACATGTATCTGCGGTACGAGTACCTGTGGATATTCCCCCGCATCAAGCGGGCCATAAGGGAGGCCTACGCCAAGGGGTATCTCGGCAAGAACATATTGGGAAGCGGTTTTGACTTTGACATATACGTCTATCTCGGTGCCGGGGCGTACATAGCTGGCTACGCGGTTTCAACCTTGGAGAGCCTTGAGGGCAAGAGGCCCTACCCGAGGCTCAAACCCCCGAGGACGAGTCAGGTGGGGCTCTACGGGAAGCCCACGGCCGTCAATAACGTTGAGACCCACGCCAACGTCCCCATAATCCTCTCCAAGGGGGCCGACTGGTACTCCCAGCTCGGAACCCCCGAGAGCAGAGGGACCCGCCTCTTCTCCATATCCGGCGCCGTGAAGAGGCCGGGAGTCTATGAGTTTGAGCTGGGCTCCCTGACGCTCAGGGAGTTCATATACGACGTGGCCGGTGTCCCGGAGGACGCGGAGATCCTCGGCGTATTCCCCGGAGGGCTCTCCTCCCAGATACTCACCCCCGACGAGCTGGACGTTCCCATGACCCACGAGGACTTGGAGAAGGTGGGTAGCACCCTCGGAAGCGGAGCCGTTATAGTGCTTGACAGGAGCACGTCGGCCCTCAAGGTGCTCCGCCGCGCCATAGAGTTCTTCTCCTACGAGTCGTGCGGGAAATGCACCCCCTGCAGGGAGGGCGGCAACTGGATGACCCGCCTGCTGGTGAATGCCGAGAAGCGCGGATACATGACGAAGGACGACGTGTCCCTCCTGAGGGAGATAGCAGATATGATGAGGGGCAGGAACTTCTGCCCTCTGGGCGATTCGGCCGAGATGGTCGCCCGCGTATTTTTGAGCAAGTACGAGGATGAACTCACCCGCCAACCTGTGGCAGCTTAAGAGCACCTACGGGGAATTCTCCCGCAGGGTCTTTTGGCCGGTGGGGACGGTTGAGGCCCACGGTCCCCTTCCCGTAGGTACGGACAACATATCGGCCGAGTACGTAGCCCGAACCTTGGCCCCCGAGTACGGGGCCGACATCCTGCCGCTCCTACCCTTCGGAGTCAATCGCTCGCTGGTCGCCCACAGGGGGAGTCTGGGCCTCTCTCCCGAGACCTTCAAGGCCGTCGTTGAGGACGTGGGATTCTCCCTGCACCGCAACGGGGTTGAGGAGCTGGTGGTCATAAACGGGCACGGAGGAAACACATCCCATCTCAAGGAGGCCCTCCACTCCATCCACCTGAATACGGGGATGAAGGTGGCCTCGCTGGACTGGTGGGCTCTGGTCCCCACCCTATCGCAGGAGATATTCGGCCAAGTTCAGGGGCACGCGGGCGTTGAGGAGTTCGCCTTCGTGGTCGCCGCCTATCCCGAGGCCTACGACTCCTTCAACCGGGAGAGAGCCTATCCGGCCTACCATCCGAAGGCCGGAGTTTCGGTCTATCCGGCCCCGAGGAGCATCCTCCTATACACTGAGGGGAGGGAGAACTCCTACCCCTTCACGAGGGAGCAACTCAGAAGGTACGTGGATGGGGTGCTGGCGGCCCTTAGGGAGGTCCTCAACGAGATATTCGCCGGTTGGGAGGCCCTCTAAAGCTTCCGCTTTATACGCTCTATCCAGAGAGAGCGCAGGAAGGCCGCGACGGGGACGGCCAAAATAACGCCGAGGGCGCCGAATAGGGTCGCCCCGATTATCAGGGAGAGCATCACGAGGACCGGGTGGATGCCCACACTCTTGCCCAATATCTTAGGCGTCAGAACCGTCGTCTCAAGCAGCTGGTCAAGGGCCATGACGGCCCCGAACTTCAGGAAGGCCAGCAGCAGATTCGGCTCCGATACGAGGATGATGAGGGAGCCGAATATCACCGTCAGGGCGAAACCTATGTTGGGCACCAGGTTGAAGATGCCCGCGAGAAAACCGATCAAAAATCCGTACTTGATACCCAGAATCTGCAGGGACAGACCCACGAACGAGCCCACTATGAAGGCCACCGTCACCTGACCCCTGAAGTACTGGGCCAGAAGCTGGTACATCTCCGTCAGGACCCCCTTGAAGTCGTCGGGTACGAGTCTGTCCAACTCCTTCACCAGAACGTCCGTATCCTTGAGGACGTAGAAGCCCAAAACCAGTCCCACTATGGTTGAGAAGGCCATCTCAAGCGATGAGGAGAGGAACGCGGGCACATTCTTTAGGAACCCCTGAAGGCCCGGCAGGGTGGCCACCACGTAGTTGCGCATCTCAAGGACCAGCTGGATGAAGTCCTCGGAGACTCCGTAGGAGCGGAGGATATTCTCCAGATTTCGGTTGAAGGCCAAGAAGTCCTGAAGGTTGCGCAGGACGTCGTTCATCTGTAGATAGACCTGATAGACGATGAGGCCCCCGAGCAGGATGCTCAGAAAGAACATCCCCAAGATGATCACGGCCGCGCTCACCCCACGCGGTATCCTCCACCTCTCCAACCTTCTGACCACGGGCAGGAAGATGAAGGCTATCACCAGAGCCAACCCCACGGGCCAGAGGACGCTGGAGGCCAGCCGCAGGACCACCACCAGGCTTATTATCAGGGCCACCGACCCCCAGAACCTCTCCCCCGCCCTGTAGAAGGCCATGACGGCTAAGACGAGGAGGATGAAGGGTGCCCAGAGGTCCTTGAAGGCCAAGAGGATGGCGATGACGAGGAGGACGAAGGCGAATATCAGGAAAGCCAGCTGGACCACGGCGGCATTTTAAGGTGGCGTCATACCCTGCCGCCTGCGGCCAGATAGACGAAGAATGGGGCCCCCACTATGCTCATCACCACACCCACGGGGGGATCTATACCGAGCAGGAGCCTGCCGAGAGCGTCGGAGAGGAGGATGAGGATGGCGCCGACGACCCCCGAGAGGACGTAAAAGGACCTCCCCTCCCTCACCCCCACACCCCGCAGTATGTGGGCCGCCATTATTCCGACGAAACCTATCACACCCACGAGGGCCGTTATAAGGGCGACGAGGACGGCACTTACGACGGTGACCAGTACGACCGTCCTCTTGGGGTCGTATCCCAAGGCCAGAGCCTCCACCTCACCCAAAGACACGGCGTCCATATCCCTGTGGAATCGGGAAAGGTATCCGACGCCCACGACCGACAGGAGGACGACCGCACCCAGAAGGGGGAGCTCTCCGTAGCCGTAGAAACGTCCCAAGGTCCCCCATAGGGCGTAGAATGTGCGCGAAGCCTCAACGCCCGCCATCATGAAGAGGAGGATGGCTATTGAGGAGAAGAACATCCCCAGACCTATACCGACCACGGGAATCATCAGCCTCCCGACTCTCGGGGATACGGATATCAGGAGGATGCCTACGACGGCGGAGCCGGCCAAGGCCCACAGGAAGTCGTAGGAGGGGATCCCAAGGAGTTCGGCCAGAGCGACCCCCAAGATGGCGCCCCCGGATATGCCGAGGATGTACCCGTCGGCCAGGGGGTTGTTATAAACCCTCTGGAGGGCGGCACCCGTGCTGCCGAGGACCAGACCGGCCGTCAGCCCCAGAGCGAGCCTCAAAAGCCGGAGGGTCAGGATGTGGGGGCTCATCCCCACCCTGCCCGCTACCATCTCAAAGGCCGCGGCTGCGAGGAGGACAGAGAGGATCGTCCAGACCTTCCGACTCACCTCAGGGCCCTCAGGACCATGCGACGGAGCCTCTCGCCCATCTCGGTAATCTCACCCTCCTCCACGAAGGTTAGCACGCCCTCCCTCTTCAGGGGACGTCCATCAACGAAGACCCAATCAACGTCGGAGGATTTGGCGGCATAGACCAGATGGGAGTAGGGGTCGTATATGGGCTGGAGGTGGGGCCGATCCAGAGAGACGGCTATGAAGTCCGCCCTCTTACCCACACGGAGGGAGCCGATGAGGGAATCCAAGCCGAGCACCTTGGCTCCGCCGAGCGTGGCCATCTCAACCACACTTCGGGCATCCATAACTGTGGGATCCATCCTGACCACCTTGTGCAGCAGGGCGGCCGTGCGCATCTCGGAGAACATATCCAGGTCGTTGTTGGAGGCGGCCCCATCCGTGGCCAGTCCCACCGTTATTCCCAGCCTCAGATAATCCGGGACCGGGGCTACGCCGCTGGCCAGCTTCATGTTGCTCTCGGGGTCGTGGGCCACATTAACGCCCCTCTCGGCGTATATGCGCATCTCCCCCTCGGAGAGATGGACCGAGTGGGCGGCGATGAAATGCACACCTTCAAACAGGCCGAGCGAATCCAAGAATTCAACCGGACGTTTCCCGTAGCGCTCGGTTATCTGCCTCACCTCATCCTCCGTCTCCGCCACGTGCATGTGGAGAGGTACGGAGTGGTGCTTGGCCAACTCGTGGCCACGCCTGAGTAGAGCCTCGGAGCAGGAGTAGGGGGCATGCAGGGCAACGCCGAAACGCACGTACCTGTACCTGCCGTTGCTCTCCAGCTGCCTCTCGGCTATCCTTATACCCTCCTCCGGCTTCCCGAAGGAGGGGGTGGGGAAGTCTATCAGTCCCTCGGCCAGCACTCCCCTAAAACCTATCTCCTCCAGGACCTCCGCCGCCGCCTCCTGAAAGAAGTACATGTCGTTTATGGCGCCGGTGCCCCCGGAGACCATCTCCGCCACGGCCAGACGGTAGGCGAGCCTCACCATCTCCGGACTCACCGTCTTTCCTTCGGCGGGCCAGATGTACTCCTCAAGCCACTTGAAGAGCGGGAGGTCGTCCGCGAGCCCCCGGTAAGCCACCATCGCCGTGTGGGTGTGGGTATTCACGAGGGTTGGAAGTCCCACGGATGGACGGGTATCTATGACGTTTGCCCCATCAAGGGCGACCTCCCCCCACCTTCCCACTGCTGCTATGCGTCCATCCTCAACGACCAGAACCCCATCCTCTATGGGCTCTCCCTCTATGGGCAGCAGGTAGGTGAATCTGACGGCGAATCTATTCATCGGAGACGATTCTAAATCCGATATCAATCGCCGAACATCACGTGGGGGTTGAGGATATGCGCCGGGTCAAACGTATCCTTTATCCGTCTCAAGAGGTCGTGCGCGATGGGGTGCAGCTCCCTCCGCATGAACTTCCTCTTCAGGGTCCCCACCCCATGCTCTCCCGCGGCCGTCCCTCCCAGCTCCCACACCTTGGCGACGACCATCTCCACGGCCCGGTCCGCCGCGGCCTCCTCCCCCGGCTCGTAGAGGACATTTACGTGAATGTTGCCGTCCCCCGCGTGGCCGAAGCTGGCCAACTTGACTCCGGTCGCCCTCTCAACTACCTCCGCGTGGGCCACCAGGTCGGGGATCCTGCTGCGCGGCACGACCACGTCCTCGTGCCTTATGACGTACCCCAGAGCCTCCAGCGCCGGGAGTATCCCCCGCCGCACCGCCCAGAGCTTCCGGCGGGTGCTCTCATCCTCGGCGGCGAACATGTTCAGGAGGCCGTTCCTTGAGGCTATGTCGTACGTCAGGCTAACCTGACTGTCAAACTCCGGGCCGAAACCGTCGTACTCCACGAGGAGGAAACTCCCCGTACCCTCCGGTAGGAAGGGGGCCACCTTATCCCCCACCGCCTCAATGCATCTGTGGTCGGCGAACTCAAGGGCGGCCGGTAGGAGGCCGACCCTTACCATCTCCGAGACCGTCCGGCTGGCCGAAACCTCGTCGGGGAAGGCGGCCAGAAGCGTCAGATGCCGCGGAGGTTTGGGCAGGAGCCTTAGGGTTATCTCGGTGAATACCCCCAAGGTCCCCTCGCTCCCGGTCAGGAGTGAGGGCAGGTCGTAGCCCACCACCCACTTCTTGGTACGGCTCCCAGTTCGGTATATCTCGCCGGATGAGGATACCACCTCAAGGGCGAGGACGTAGTGCTTGGTAGTCCCGTACTTGAAGGCCCTCGGACCTCCGGCATTCTCGGCCACGTTCCCGCCGACGGTGCAGGTGTCCGAGCTGGCCGGGTCCGGAGGGTAGAATAGGCCCATCCCCTCAACGGCCTCGTGAAGATGGGCGGTTATCACGCCGGGCTCAACGACGGCTATCAGATTCTCCGGGTCTATCTCCCTTATGCGGTTCATCCTATCAAAGACCATCACGGCCCCACCCTCCACGGGTACGGACCCACCGCTCAGGGATGTCCCCGAGCCTCTCGGTGTGAGGGGAACACGGTACTCGGATAGGATACGAAGGGCCTCCCGCACGTCCCCCGCATCCTCCGGATGTATCACCACCTCCGGCACCACCGGGGGCGCGTCGGAGGAGTCGCGGCTGTATGCGACCCGGTGGGCGTAATCGTCCCTGACTCGCTCCTCGCCGAGGGCGCTCTTGAGCTTATCCACCCACTTCACGCCCCTATTCTAACCGTGCCACCCCCGTAGAATTCGGTTTCCGTGAGGGTCCTCGTCGTCTCGGATTCCCACCTCTTCTTCGGAACGGAGGATAGGGAGAGGAGTTTGGTCGCCCTCCTGCGGAGCGAGGACTACGACGTCCTCATCCTCTTGGGCGATATGTACGACTTCTGGTACGAGTACAGGAGCGTCGTCCCAAAGTACGCCCAGC
This sequence comes from Thermotogae bacterium, assembly GCA_013153965.1. Taxonomy (GTDB): domain Bacteria; phylum Hydrothermota; class Hydrothermia; order LBFQ01; family LBFQ01; genus JAADCS01. The sequence continues at coordinate 23,714 of JAADDJ010000003.1, read as the reverse complement.
TCTTCACCGCCACCGTTATAAATCTGGCCCAGACGAAGAGAGTCCATTACGTCTCCGGCAACCACGACGCTTGGATAGGGGACTTCTGGAGGTCGGTCGGGGTGAAGGTGCATCGCTTCGGATTTCAGAGGACCCTCTTCGGAAGGAGATTTCTATTCACCCACGGGGACTATCTCTTCGGCAGCCGAAAGCCCGGCTTCGTCCGGGCCGTATTCCACAGCCGGTGGGCCAACTTCCTCTTCTCGCTCCTCCATCCGGACCTCGGGGTTTGGCTGGCCACGAGGCTCTCTCACGAGAGTCGCAGGATGGAGGAGAGATTCAACTTCTCCAAGATAGACCGCATAGTATCCCAGAAGAGCGCGGATGTGGTGGTGTCGGGGCACCTGCACATACCCATCCTGCGGCGGGTCTCCGGAAAGATATTCGCCTGTCCGGGCGACTGGATGTTCAACTTCACGTATCTGAAGGTGGAGGACGGTCGCATATCCGTGAGACGGAGGGACGGCAGCATCCTAAGTAGCCTATCCCTGCGGTAAATTTGACCTACGGGGTTAGAATTGCAGGTGTCGGAAACTACCAATCTTTGGAAGGTTTTCATCTACGCTCTCATAACGGCCATAGCCACCGGTCTCGGGGCTCTACCCTTCGCCTTCTTCAGGACCTTCCGCCGCAGGTACCTGGGCATAGCCAACGCCATAGCCGCCGGCCTGATGATAACGGCGAGCTTCGGTCTGATAAACGAGGGCATAAACTACAGCCTCCTGCGCACCTTGGCCGGCGTGGTGGCCGGTCTCGTATTCATCATCCTGAGCCACAAGCTCCTTCACGACCAGGAGGATATACACATCGGCATTCTGAGCGGCGTGGATGCCCGCAAGGTCCTCATGATAATCGGGGTGATGGTGGCCCACTCCTTCGCGGAGGGCGTGGGCATAGGGGTATCGTTCGGCGGTGGCGAGGACTTTGGCGTCTTCATAAGCTTGGCCATAGCCATCCACAACATACCGGAGGGTTTGGCCGTCTCCCTCGTCATGGTTCCCCGCGGCATATCGTGGGTGTGGGCGGGTCTCTGGGCCATATTCACGTCCCTGCCCCAGCCCCTGATGGCCGTACCCTCGTACATGTTCGTTGAGATGTTCCGTCCCTTCCTACCCGTGGGTTTGGGCTTCGCGGCCGGCGCCATGCTCTGGATCGCCTTCTCCGAGCTCCTCTCCGACGCCCTCAAGGACACCTCCTCAACCGTCGTGGCCACCACGGTCACCCTATCCGTGGTAGCGATGACGGCATTTCAGGTCCTAATAAAGCACTAAACCGGGGTATAATGCTGGCCTTGGAAGTTTTCAAAGGAGGAGAAAATGATAGCGTTCTTACTTGCATCCGGTTTTAGGCTTTCCTTCGGAACCCAAAGTTTCGCCATAGGTGGGGTGAATTACACCTTGGTAAATGATTACTCCGCCCTCTACTGGAACCCCTCCCTCCTGTCCGACCAGAGGAACTCCTTCGGCTTTGACCTGCTGACCATCGCCCCCATAACCAAGTACCAGCTCAACACCAACCTTCTGGGATACGACGGCGGTTATCCTCGTCTTCAGGATAACACGGCCTACAGCGAATCCCCTCCCTTCCTGATACCCTCCTTCGGTTTCGTCAGGTACGGCGAGAGCTTCACCTGGGGATTCGCCGCCTTCGCCCCCTTCGGGATGGGTACCCGCTGGGACCTCTACGACTTCCCCCTCAACTACTACAACGCGTACGACACCACGTGGGAGGAGCCCTCATATCCCAAGTACGATTGGGAGTCCGACTTCAAGTCGCTGGCCCTCTGGGTGGGCTTCGGTAAGGAGGTCGGCCCGTTCCGTCTGGGGCTCTCCGGAGGACCCGTCCTCATGTCCATACTGGTGAGGAAGGTGACGCTTCTGGATCCCGCCACCGTCAATCCCGACGCCGCCAGCGCCCCCATAGAGTACCGCCTCTGGCCGATTGACACCAAGCTGAAGGGCTACGGCGTATCCCTCGGGATGAGCGCGGGACTGACCGCCTACCTGGGGGAGATATTCACATTCGCCCTCACGGGCAGGTACTACACCCCCACCAATCTCTACGGGAACGTTAAGCTCCAGCTCTTCACCCCCCGCAACGACTACATCGTTGAGCATCGCCCGGAGTTGAGCACCCTCTTCAGCGGATACATATTCCAAGGGAGCGGCGAAGGCACCACCCGCTTGCCTCTCCCTCCGGATATAGGCGTCGGCATTTCCATAAGGCCCACCAAGATATTCACCCTATCCTTCGGCTTCAACTACGTCTTCTGGGGAGTCCTGAAGGATGTGGTCATGGAGTTTGACGACCTGACCCTCCTCTACCAGCAGGTGAAGGCCGACACCCTCCACTTCAACTGGCACAACGTCTTTGAGGTGGGCATAGGGACGAAGCTGGATCTGACCGACTGGCTGTCCTTCCGCTTCGGCTTCGCGTACGACCAGTCCCCCATACCCGATAGCACCTTCAACCCCCTCATACCCGACGTCGGCAACCGTATAGGCTTCTCCGGAGGGTTCAGCTGGAGCGTCGGGGACTTCTGGACCTACAACTTCGCCTACACCTATACCCGCACGCCCGAGAGGGAGATATCCAACGAGGGCTACGTGTATAGCGACCCCTACATGCCCGGAAAGTACTCCTTCCAAGGGCATCTGTTCAACGTGGGGGTGATATACCGCTGGTAGCGCCTTTAAAATAGGGCGTGCTCTTCGTTCTCTCTCTGACGGGGGTATCCCTGCTCGGGGAGGATTTTGAGGATGAGTTTCCGCCGGAGGGTTGGGAGCGCACGGGCTCGGTATGGGTGGCCGGCGACGATGATCTCAGGAGTCCTCCGGGAGATGGGAGATTCGCGGTCGCCGATTCCCGCGACGGTTCGGTGGTGGATACCCTACTCTCTCCGGCCGTACCCTCGCCCTACAGTCCCGAGTGGCTGAGTCTGTCCTTCGCCTTCAAGTTCGTCAAGTTCCCCGGGGGGTCGGATACGGCGGAGGTGCTACTGCGGGAGTTCTCCGGAGGAGTATGGGGGCCTTGGATCCTGCTTCGCAGGTACGACTCCTCGGCCGTGGGGATTGATAGCCTGAGCTTCACATCCGCCGCGGAGAGCCTTCAGGTGGCCTTCGTCTATCGCTCCGACGATGCGGCCCTCTTCTTCTCCGTTGATGAGGTTAGGTTGGACGCGATGGTCAGATTCGGAACGGATGCGGAGGCGTCGGAGATCCTCGTGCCCTACCCCATATTCGCCGATTCCATGTTCCGCGTAGGCTACAGGGTCAGAAATGCCGGAGAAGACTCGGCCACCATATACGCCACGTACGAGGTGGTATCCCTATCCTCGGCGAGCGACACGGTCTCCCTCCCGCCGGGGGCCGACACCGTCCTGTACCTTGAGACGGTTGCCATGCTTCCCGGATATCTGACCGCCCGCCTCTCGGTATCCACGCCGGGGGATACCTATCCCCACAACGACACCATCCAAACCTCCATACGGGTCTATCCGTCCCCATCCCCGGTGATATCCGCTCCCGTAGGGGCCCCACGCCTGATAGATGGGGTCCTATCCGACTCCTCATGGAGCCTCGCGGGGAAGGTTGAGGCCTCCAACTGGCTCGGCGGCATCCCGACGGCGGCCTGCTCCCTCTTCGTCCTCCACGATGGCGATGCGGTGTATCTCGCCCTGAAGACCTTCTACGATATCTATCTCTCCTACGGGGATCAACTGACGTTCGCTCTGGACGACGATGGCGACGGTGTTTGGGACGACGGGGAGGGGTTTAACGTCCTATACGAGGGGGGATGGTTCTCCTATCCGCCGGACTCCACGCCCTCACTTCGCCCGGATATGGGCGCGTCCTTCTCCTTCCACTACGATGGGAGTGCCATATACAAGGTCCAGGTTGAGTGGGCCGTCCCCAAGGATTCCCTTCGGGACCCCGCCTCCCTAAATCTGACGGGGGAATCCTTTGGCTTAGCCCTATCGTACTACGATTACGAGAGCGGCAAGGTCGTGTGCCTTTGGCCGCAGACGGCCAACCTTTCTGATCCGGCGACCTTCGGGAAGGTGTATCTCCATCCTCTCGCGCTGGCCTCGCGGGAGCGCACAGGGGAGGATACCCCCCCATTTACCCTTGAGGGGCGCACCATCACCCTCCGCTGGGGGGCCTTATACGACGCGGCGGGCAGGCTGGTGGCCAAGGGAGGGAGAATCCACCTGAGAGCGGGGATATACTTCTGGGTGGGGCGGGGCAGCAGCCGGAAGGTTCTCGTCTTCTAAGGTCCGAATCTATCCCGCAGGTAGAGGATGACGGCCCAGCGGTCCTTCTCGCTGAGAATATCCTTGTAGGCGGGCATGGCGCTCTTTATTGGTTTCCCGCCCTCCGATATTGTCCAGAAGAGGTACTCGTCGGTGGCGATGCGGCGCGTCATTATGAATGAGAGGTCCGAAGGCTTGGGATCAAGTCCGGAGGCGGTGGGACCGTCCCCCTTGCCGTCCTCACCGTGGCAGGTCTCGCAGTGCTGTTTGTATATCTCCTCGCCGCGCTTTATCAACTCCGGCGTGGGTTCGTAGGGATTGGTTCGGCCGGCGTACTCCTCCGGAAGCCCCTGAAGTCTGTAGAGCCTATGCCTCTCCACGCTCACCTTGTCCTCGTGTCCCTTCGGGGGTCCGGTGTGGGGCTCCATGCGCATCTGTTGGGGCCCCCTCTGGGGAGGAGTGGAGGCCTCCTCCTTGGGAGAGCCTCCGCATCCGACGAGAAGCAGGAGAAATAGATACCGCCTCATGGAGGTTATTATACCGGGGCGGGAGGGCCGAACGCAAACCACCACCGTTAGAATTGGCGGCAGGTGGAGTACAGGGAAGTCCTAAGACGACTCTACAGCTTGGCCAACTATGAGCGCACGAAGGGATTCGTCAAGGATATAGGGAGGTTTCGGGCCCTCCTTCGGGCCCTCGGCGACCCCCACATACTCCTGAGAGCTCCCCTTCTGGTGGCGGGGACCAAGGGGAAGGGCTCCGTGGTGCATATGCTGGCGAGGTCGTTGAGCAACTTGGGGTACCGGACGGGTATGAACATCTCCCCCCACCTGGTGAGCATACACGAGCGCATCCAGATAGACGGCACTCCGATATCCGAGGAGGACTTCGCCGAAGTTCTCGGTGAGCTCTTCCGGGTCTCGGACATGGGATTTCCGACCACATTCTTTGAGGCCATGACGGGGGCGGCCATACTGCACTTTCTGAGGAAGGGAACGGACTACCAGGTGTTTGAGGTGGGGCTCGGCGGTCGGTTGGATGCCACCAACGTGGTGGAGCAGAAGGTGGGGGTGATCACCCGCATAGATTACGACCACACGTCCATACTGGGGGAGACGCTTGAGGAGATAGCTGCCGAGAAGGCCGGCATAATAAAGGGGGCGGCTCCAATAATTACCCCGGAGAGCAACTCCCGGGTTCTGCCGGTGATTGAGAGAAGGGCGAGGAGATTCGGCGCTCCCGTGGTGGTGGTTAGCCATAGGGTACTCTCCGTCGGTGAGGAGGGTACTGTGTTTGAGACGGACGGTCGCGTCGTGAGACTTCCGGTCTTGGGGGAGTTTCAGGCGGAGAACGGCGCCCTCGCATACCACGCCCTCAAGTCCTTGGGTCTGGAGTTTGATCCTACGGGGGTATTCGTCCCCGGCCGCATGCATATCCTGCGTAGGTCCCCCCTCCTCTTGGTTGATGGGGCACACAATCCCGTCTCGGCAAAGGCCCTCGTCTCCTCGCTGCGACGTATCTTCCCCCACAGGAAGTTCAACTTCGTTCTGGCCTTCAGCCGGGGAAAGGATTACTACGGATTCATCCGTACCGTGGCGGATGTGGCGGACTGGATCTTCATAACCCGCTACCCGTGGCGCCGCTCCCTTGAGCCGGAGGAGGTCTTTAGGACGTGCATGCTCCTGCACGGGAGGTGCGGGATGCTGGGTGGCCTCCATGAGATTCTCAACCGTATCCACGGGGATACGGTCATCACCGGCTCCCTCTACCTGATAGGGAGTTTCCTCCGCCTCTTCGCCTACCCTAACGGACTACGAACCTGAAGACTCCCACCTCCGAGAGGGCGAAGTAGGCGCCGGGATCCATCTCCCGCTTCTGTCCCGCTTGAAGCGTGGCTATCAGCCTACCATCAACCGTGTATATCCGCACGTGGGATCTGGCCACGACCCGTCTCCCGTGAAGGGCCACGGGTACGACCGATTCCTCTCCCCTCTCCGCCACCGATACGGCGGTTGGAAGATAGACCTTCCACATGCCCCTGCCGTGGGTTGCCACCACGATGAAGTTCTGCTCGGGGAAGATGTCCATCTGGTATATGGGGGCGGAGGGTACGGAGGAGACGAAGGTCCAATTGACCTGATCCGTCGTGTAGAAGAGGCCCCGGCGGGTTCCGACGAATAGGGTGTGAGGCGTGGTCCTGAAATCCACGGCCAAGGAATAGACGTACTCGTCCGGAAGGTTGCCGGTTATGTCCGTCCAGGTGGCTCCGGCGTCGGTTGAATGCACCACCTTGGCCCCGTAGGTTTGCTTTATGGTCGCATAGACCTCGGAGGCATCGGAGGGGTTTATCCATATGTCGGTGATGTCCTCCCACGTGCTGACGTCCGGGAGGGTGCGACTTATCCACGTGCTCCCACCGTCAAAGGATACCTTGAAGTCGGCCGAGCTGGAGCCCACGTAGAGGGTGTCAAGGCTGGGGGATACGGCCATGGACATGAGATAGCCGTAGGAGCTGGAGACTAGGCCATCGGCGGCCATGAACCACGTCTCACCGCCGTCCGTGCTCATCCACAGCCTTGATGTGCCCGCGTACAGGGTGCGCGTATCTCCATCGGGATCCCCCTTCAGGGGGCCGCACGTCCAGCAGGCCACATCGCCCGACCAGGGCGTTCCCAGATAGGCCACGTAGTTGAAGGTGCTTCCGGTCCATTCGTACATCTTCAGATAGGTCATGCTCACGTACGTCGTCAGGAAGGAGTCGGGAGCGAACGGGAGCCATAGGACGGGGCCACCATCCCCCGAGCGCACATTCTCCCAATCGTCTCCCCAATCGGAGTACCATATGGCCGTGCCGTTGTCTTGGGTCCCTCCCACGACGACGTCGGGCAGGTCGGGGTGTATATCCACCGTGTAGAACTGGGTGATCCCGAGCCCCTCGTTCAGATTCTCCCAACTGTCTCCGAGGTCGTAGGACCTCCAGAGTCCTCCATCGCAGGCCACGTAGAGGGCGCCGTCGGTACCCCATGCGAAGTGATGTATGTCGGGATGGACCTTGCCGTTGGGCGTCCTGTCCGTTATATCCTCCCACGCGTTTCCCCCGTCAAATGTGCGCACTATGCCGTGGCGCGTGGTGTCGTAGGGAAAGACCCCTCCGGCGAATACGGTGTCCGGGTGGAGAGGATGGACGGTTATGTGATGGTCGTAATTCCCCTGCGAGTAGAGATAGTCGGGAGTTCCGTTGAGCCTTAGCCACGTGGCACCCCCGTCCGTACTCTTGTAGAGGCCGTAGAGCGCGCTCAGGGTATCCGTGAAGCTGGCGTATATCACGTCGGGGTCGGATGGGGATATGGCCAGCTCAACCCTCTCTATGTCGGCGGTAGGAAGGTCCGTTATCTGGCTCCAAGTGTCTCCTCCATCGGTGCTGACGAATACACCCTCCCCATAGACGCCTATGAACATAATATCGTAATCGTCGGACCTGACGGCTATGCTATTTACGTCTCCGGCCGTGAATACCCAGCTCCAAGTGGTCCCCCCGTCGGCGCTTCTGGCAAGCCCATCCTCGCTGGCGACGAATATGACGTTGGGGTCGTCCGGCCTTATCCATATCTCGCTGATGTAGGAGCCGACCTCATCCGTGGTGGCCAACTTCACCCACGTGTTGCCCGCATCCGTGCTTACGAAGAGGCCATCTCCGGGAAAGCAGCTCCATCCGCAGTAGTGCTGCTCTCCCGTTCCGTAGTATATGACGTTGGGATCCGTGGGGTCAAAGGCCAAGGCGCCGCTGCTCAACACGGGTAGGCCGTCCGTAAGGGGCTCCCACGTTGTCCCCCCATCCGTCGTCCTCCACACTCCCCCGCTGGCCGCCGCCACGTATATGATGTTGGGATCCGTCGGATGTGGGAGTACGTAGGATATTCGTCCGCTCACCGTACCGTCCGACCAGTACTCGCCGTACATCGGGCGGGGGCCGAGGAACTCGGCCGTCAAGACGGTGGGACGGGCTCCAGAGTGGAACGTAGCCCACTTCGGGGCCACCTCGGGGAGCTCCTCGGCCAAGGCCTCCATGCTGTCCGGAGGTAGGATGATTATATCCTCACCCTCGGATATCATACACAAAAGTGCTAAATTTAGCATAGTTTGCGTATTTTATGGCCGATGATTCACTCCTCAAACTCCTCCTCACCCTCGCCGCGAACGGATGATTTGAATTTTATGTAGGACACGGAGGCGTCGGTCTCCATGCCCTTGGCCCAGAGGGTGCGGTTCCGCCTGCGATCAAGTATCTTGACCGAATCCTCCGTCCATATCACCTGCCGCTTCTCATCCCAGCTGAGAGTTCTGCTCCACATCTCCGTGCTGTCGGATGCCACAAGATGCACATTCCCGAACGCCGTCATGTTCCCCGACACTCTGTCGTACTTGCCCGAATCCGCCGTGAGGATGGATGTGATCCTCCCACCCTTGTAGAACCTTATGGTGATCCCGTAGCCGGTCAAAGTGTCGTTCTCCTCCCTCACCTTCGCCGCCTTCATAACCCACGTTTTCCTTCCTGCCTTGGTTGCTATCACCTTCACGGAGTCGGCGCCGGGCTCAACGCCTACGGCCCTCTCCTCTTCCCCCTTTCCGCATCCGAGCACCATGATGAGCAATATGGCCGGTATCACCCTACGCACTTCACCAATTCTATCCTTGAAAACTTCGCGGGAGATCCGGCATTTCGCCGGTAAAATACCGGCTATGCGTATAACATCGCTTAGGGCTCTGGAGATATTGGACTCCAGAGGAAATCCCACCCTTATGGTCAAATGCATCCTTGAGGATGGGAGTGTGGGCGTGGCGAGGGTCCCATCGGGGGCCTCCACGGGAAAGAATGAGGCGGTTGAGCTGCGGGATGGGGAGAAGAGGTACATGGGAAAGGGCGTCCTCAACGCCGTCAGGAACGTGGAGGATGAGATAGCCAAGGCTCTCGTGGGTAAGGATGCCTATGATCAGGTGGGCATAGATAAACTCCTGATAAACTTGGACGGTACTCCCCACAAGGCCCGTCTCGGGGCGAACGCCATCCTCGGAGTCTCCTTGGCCGTGGCCCACGCCGCCGCCAAGTCGCTGGGCATACCCCTCTACCGCTACATAGGGGGAGTAAATGCCAAGCTCCTACCCGTTCCCCTCATGAACTTCATAAACGGCGGGAAGCACGCGGACAACAATCTGGACATTCAGGAGTTCATGATAACTCCCAAGGGGATAAGGAAGTTCAAGGATAGGGTGAGGGCCGGGAGTGAGATATACCACACCCTCAAGGGCATACTCAAGGGCCGGGGTCTAAGCACCGGCTTGGGGGATGAGGGCGGATTCGCTCCCAACCTGAGGAGCCACAGGGAGGCGCTGGAGCTTCTGGTTGAGGCCATAGAGAAGGCCGGGTACAAGCTGGGGCATGAGATCTTCCTGAGCCTTGATGTGGCCGCCTCCGAGCTGTACGACCCCTCCAGCGAGAGGTACAGGTTTGAGGGGAAGGAGATGACGAGGGAGGAGTTGCTACGCACGTACGAGGATTATATAAACTCCTACCCCATAATCTCCATAGAGGACCCCTTCTCGGAGGATGACTACGAAGGCTGGAAGCTCATAACGTCCGAATTCGGCCACAGGTTGATGATCGTCGGAGACGACATATACACCACCAACCCCAAGCTCATAGCCAAGGGTATAGAGGAGGGATACTCCAACGCCGTTTTGATAAAGCTCAACCAGATAGGAACTCTTAGCGAGACGCTTGAGGCCGTTGATATGACGCACAAGGCCGGATGGAAGACCGTGATCTCCCACCGCTCCGGGGAGACCGAGGATACCACCATAGCCGACCTCGCTGTGGCCGTAAATAGCGGTTGGATAAAGACGGGGGCGGTCGCGAGGGGTGAGCGGACGGCCAAGTACAATCGCCTCCTTGAGATTGAGGATGAGCTGGGCCTATGATGTGGATGTTCGTACTTATGGGTAAATCCAACCCCATATCGTGGGAGGTGGTGGCGAAGGGATACATGTCGGGGGTTATGGAGGAGAAGGCGGTATGGTGGGATAGCACCTACGCCAATCTGGTGGAGAACGGGGATGAGCGCACGCTACTTGTATTCTTGGGACAGCGACCTACCGGAGGGTACTCGGTTGAGATAGAGGAGATAAAGTCCGACGGTAAGAGCCTGACGGTCGTGGCTAAGGAGATCTGTCCCAAACCCGGATCCATGGTCATACAGGTTATAACCTCCCCGTTCGTAGCCGTCAGGGTTGATGTACCGAAACCCCTGCCCGTGAAGCTGAAGGTGAAGAGATGTAAGGAGTGAGGCCCTAAATCGGGGCGCCGGGATTTGAACCCGGGACCTCCTGGTCCCAAACCAGGCGTCCCGCCATAGGCGGGACTACGCCCCTATGAGTCTTTTAAAGGCTTCACCGCCCTTGTAGGCTTTAAGCTGTTTTTCCCTCCGTATGGCTTCCGACCTACTGCTGAACTCTTCGTAATATACCAACCGCCAAGGTCTCCTGTGGCGAGTTGATCTTTGCCTTCCAGCGTTATGAAACTCTATCCTCCTCTCCAGATTTGAAGTGTAGCCTATATAGTATCCTCTATCCTTCAAACTTCTCAACACATAGACGTACCATTTCGCCAATCGGGGCGCCGGGATTTGAACCCGGGACCTCCTGGTCCCAAACCAGTGCGTCCCGCCATAGGCGGGACTACGCCCCTGCTACGTTCAATGTCCCCTCAATCCACAAGCAACCACTCCGCAATCGGGGCGCCGGGATTTGAACCCGGGACCTCCTGGTCCCAAACCAGGCGCGCTGCCAGGCTGCGCTACGCCCCGCCAACTCCGTTAGGGTGGAATTCTAAGGTGGGTTTTAGGCGCATCCCATCCTTTTACCCCCCTATAATATCCGTCCGATGAGGTACGTACTGCTGGCAGTCTTAGCGGGAAGTCTATGGCTGGGCGGATGCGCGACGAGCAGGGACGCGAAGAAGTTTGAGGAGAGGCTGATCAAACTGGAGAAGGAAGTGAAAACTCTACGCTCGGAGGTTCTGGAGGCCAAGGGGGAGATCTCCTCGGCCGTGGGTAAGGTGAAGGCTTTGGAGGAGAATTATCGCATACTCCTGAAGGAGCTGGAGAAGATAAAGGGCAAGAAGAGGAAGTGATATGATGGGCGGAAGTTGGGCCGAAGTTTTGGGCGTCTGGCTGGCGGCGTTCTTCACCCTCGCCATCCTATCCCTCATAATCAAGGAGAACCCGGTCTATAGATTCGCCGAGCATATTTTCGTCGGCGTGTCCGCGGGGTACGGCCTCATGAACGCCTTCAACCAGGCCATATGGCCCCAGATCGCCCAGGGGATAAGGGACAGCAAGTACGTGATCCTCAAGCTGGGTACTTTCAACTTCCTCGGTCAGGAGGTTCCCTTCCTAACCGTGGGGCAGCTGGTTATACTCATAGGGGTTATCCTCGGTCTGATGATTCTGGCCAAGTTGGAGATATTCGGGTACATCGCTCCCCACCTGCGGTGGATATCCCTATATCCGCTGGCCGTCACCATCGGGATCGGTACGGGTATCGGTATAACGGCCGCCTTCCAAGGGTTCATATTCCCTCAGATTCAGGCCACCTTCCTTCCCCTATGGACTCCGGATCTGATGAGTACGGTCTCCAACTGGGTGTTCCTCGTGGGGGTGATAACCACCATCCTCTACTTCTTCTTCTCGGCGGAGCAGAAGGGTATAATGAGGCCCATAGTTAGCGTGGGTACGGTCTTCATAATGGTGGCCTTCGGGGCTTCGTTCGGTTATACGGTTATGGGGCGTATATCGTTGCTCCTCGGACGTATATACTTCCTCCTGCACAACTGGCTGCATCTGATATGATGGGATGACCCGAGGGAGGGCGTACTATCTGATAGCCGTCTCGCGCAGGGAACATCTGGAACGTTGTCTGGAGTACGGGTGGGCGGGATTCACTAACAGCATCAACGGTCTATGGGCCTTCTTGGACGTTGAGGTCGGTGATTACGTCTCCTTCCTCTACGGTGCCCACATTCTGAACCTCTACGAAGTTGCCGATAAGATAGCCTACAGGAACGCAAAGAACCTGCCTCCCTGGCCTCCCATACATTTCCGCGAGAGTGGCAGAGAGTATTACTTTCCCTTCCGTCTAAAACTCCGCAGGATACGGAGTTTGAACGAATCGCTCATCCGTCCCGAGTTTAATTACGTTGCTCAAAATCTTCTACTTCGTGGAGGATACAGGAAGAGCCACTTCCAATCAGATAGTGTGAGCCTATCCGTAGTGTCGCAGATGGGGACCTTTTCACCGGAGGATCCGAAGGTTGGTGATTTCGGGGGCGATATGTTTCAGCCCAAGATAACGTTTGTGAATGCGAAGGTGCGGGAGCCGGAGGTCTATCTTTTCAAGGAGAACATCCTTCAGACTTTGGTGAAGAAAAAACTGCATGAAATCATAGGGGATATCTTGGATCGTCTCGGCTCGCATGATGATCCTCGGGAATACGAATTTCTCTCCGAGAGGGCCCTTATGGAAGGGCATGTGGATATATTCGCCAAGTTGCGTAATCCCATCGGGAGGATCGGAGCCATCCCCGTTGAGGTTAAGAAAGGCAGAGTGAGTAGGGGACACGTGCGGCAGATAGAGAAGTATTTGGAGGAGTTGGAGGAGGATGCGATAGGTGGAGTACTCGTCGGAAAAGATTTTCCCGACACCCTCCGTTCCCATCGCAAGATAATTTTTATCTCATACTCCTTCGCCGGCTTGGATCCCGCCGAAGATCCCTACGACTATGACGATCTTTTAGAAAGCCTGCATCTGGAGATCCTACGATGAAACCCTGCGTACTCAAGTTCGGAGGCTCATCCGTCGCCACCCCCGAGCGTATAAAGGCGGTGGCGGAGATCATAAAGGACAAGAGAGAGACGTGCGATCCCGTCGTCGTCGTCTCCGCCATGGGGAAGACTACGGACGAGCTGCTTACCCTCGCCTACAGTATCTCCCAGAACCCGCCGCCGAGGGAGTTGGATATGCTCTTGAGTGTCGGGGAGCGTATATCCATGGCCCTCCTCTCCATGGCCCTGCACGATCTGGGCGTTGAGGCCGTATCCTTCACGGGCTCCCAAGTGGGCATAATCACGGAAAACAAATTCAACCGGGCCCGGGTGTTGGAGATAAAGCTCTACAGGATAACCGAGGCTCTTGAAGAGGGCAAGGTGCCGGTGGTGGCCGGATTTCAAGGGGTCTCTTTGAGTAAGGAGATAACCACCCTCGGCAGGGGAGGAAGCGACCTCACGGCCGTGGCCTTGGCCATATCCCTCGGGAATGTCCCGTGTGAGATATACACGGATGTGCCGGGAGTCTTCGCCTTGGATCCCCGCCGATTCCCCAAGGCCCGCAGGTACCGTCGGTTGGACTACGCCGTCCTGTCGGAGATGGCCTCCTCCGGGGCCAAGGTCATGCACGCGAGGGCGGTCAATCTGGCCGCCAAGTACGAACTTCCCTTCCTTATACTATCTTCGTACGAGCCCGATAGGGGAGGTACCTTAGTGGAGAAACGGGAGCATCTGGAAAGTCCGGGAGTTAAGGCGATAACCACCGACTCGGTCGTGATGTACGACGTGGAGGGACGGGAGGGTGTGCCGCTTTTGGCCAAGGTGATGGGGGAGGTCAGGGTTTTGAACTTCTCCCACGATTCAACGGGCAGACATCTGGTCCTATTCGTGCCGGAGGAGGAGAGGGATAAAGCCTTAAAGATACTCTCGGACCTCAACCTGAGATTTTCCATAAGGGAGGGATTGTCGGTTATCTGCGTGATCGGTTGGGGCGTCGGTACGAGCCCGGAGATTCACGAAACCGTCTTCTCGGTGGTGGGATGGGAGCATATATTTATGATGAGCGTCTCGGATATGAAGATGTGTCTGGTGGTCAGCAGGGACAGGGAGGAGGTCATAGTTGATAGGCTCGCGAAGAAATTCGGCCTATACGAGTCTCCTGAAGGTTGAGACCGTCGGGTGTCGCTTTCTTGAGCGGATTAACCGCTTCGTCTCCCGGGTCGTAATCAACGGCCTCACGCACGAGGTGCATACGAACAACACCGGACGGCTGGAGGATCTCCTCGTACCCGGCACCGACGCTCTATGCATCCCCATATCTGGTAGGAAACTGCGATATCGGATGGTCGGAACGTCCGTGTCCGGATCCGCCCTATACACCCTCATAGACACGTCCCTGCAGGAGAAGGCGGTGGCGCGCGCCATATCCGCCGGAGCGATCAAGGGGCTTGAGGGGGTGAAGGTCGTAGGTCGCCACGTGAAGGTGGGGAACTCCCGATTTGACCTCCTCCTCAGGATGCCCGACGGAGGGGAGCGGCTCGCCGAGATAAAGAGCGCCGTCTTCTACTTTCCCGAGGATGGAAGCGCCCGGTACCCGGACACCATCACCGAGAGGGGCCGCCGACACATAGAGCTCTTGGGGGCTCTGGAGGGGGTGCTGATATTCGTCGCGGCTCACCCTCTGGCGAGGGCATTCAAACCGTGCCATCGGGACCCGGAGATCCCACGCCTTATAGGGGATTTCGGGGGAACGGTGCTGGCGGTTAAGATGGCCATAACGGCGCGGGGAGAGATCATCCTCCTCGGGGATATACCGGTAGAGCGTTAGAGGGCCACCAGACTCTCCTCACCCGTCTCCATATCCTTGAGCCTGTACATCCCACGCTCGTACTCCTCCTCACCCACTATAACGACCCATCGGGCACCCACCCTGTGGGCGTACCTCATCTGCGCCTTCAGACTCCTTCTCTCGTGGAGCATGTCCGCCCTCTTCCCCTCCTCCCTCAGCCTCATGAGTACGTAGAAGGCGTACTCCCTCAGCTCCTCCGACGTCCTGACGACGAAGTAGAGGGGTTTTCTCTCGGGTCTTCCATCATATACCAAGGCTATCCTATCAACGCCGGCGGCCCATCCGAAGGCGGGCGTGGGTTTGCCCCCGAGATCCTCAACGAGGCCATCGTACCGTCCGCCGGCCAGAATCGTACTCTGCGCCGCGTCCAAATCCTTGGACTTTATCTCAAAGACGACGCCCGTGTAGTAGTCCAGTCCCCTCACGAGATTCCTGTCCCTGCGCACGGGGACCCCCCACTCCCTCAAAGTCTCCATCATCCTGTTGAAATTCTCCCTCTCTCTCTCATCCACGAAGTCCAAGATGTCAGGGGGTGAGATGCGATGCCCATCCACCTTGCAGTCCAGAACCCGCAGGGGGTTGGTCCGCCGTCTCCGCTTGCAATCCTCGCACAGATCATCAACGCCGGCCAGGTACTCCCGCAAGGCTTGAGAGTACCTGCGCTTCGCCTCCGCGCTTCCGAGGGTATTTATGAGAACCTCCACGTTCAGCCCCAAGCTCTTCAGGGGGAGGTAGGCGGATAGGATGCCCTCCACGTCGGCCAGATAACCCGAATACCCGATGAACTCGGCGCCTATCTGGTAGAACTGCCTGTAGCGGCCCCTCTGGGGCCTCTCCGCCCGGAACATCGGTCCGAAGTATGCCAACCTCTTGGGGGGAGTCATGCCATGCTCCACGAAGGCCCTTATAACGCCGGCCGTCCCCTCCGGTCGCAGGACCACGTCCCTCCCTCCCCTGTCCTTGAAGGCGAACATCTGCTTCTGCACTATGTCCGTATCCTCCCCAACGGACCTGACGAAGAGAGCCACCCTCTCAAGGATGGGCGTCTCTATCCACGTGAAGTTGAACAGGTCCAAGGTGGAGCGGAAAGTCTCGTATATCCTCAAAAACTTCTCCCAATCCTCACCGTAAATATCCCTAAAACCCCTCAGGGCCTTGACAGCCATCGGTAGATTCTACCTCCGACTACTTGAGGATGAAGCGAAGCCCCAGTCCCATGCCCAATCCGAAGCCCATATTCCCCTCGGTGGTCATGTAGAATATGGGCGGTATCTCCATGAAGAGGTCAAGGGGAACTTCGCTGAAGATCAACTCCAGGCCGAAGGGCATCTGCAGACCTATGACTCCCACGCCGTTCGTCCTTGAGGAGACACCCACATACACCCCCGGCCCCAGATAGCCCTGTATGGGGGTCTGGCGGCTTAGGGATATGTGATAGAGCAGGGAGCCGGATATGGCCAACCAGCCCGGCGCTATGAAGCCTCCCCCACCCGCATGGAGCTGGAAGGCGGAGTTGCCGCCGGTTCCCCAGAATTTGAGGGAGATACCCGAGGGATCCCCCAGAACCAAACCCACGCTAACTCCCGACGAGGGAGCAGCCGACAGAGCGGAAAACATCAACACCAGCATGCTCCTATTTTAAGGGCGACTACCTGCGTTAGAATACAGGTATCATGATGTTGCTCTTTGTGGCATACAACGGAGCGCCCAACGTGATCCTAAGAGTTTATGCCCCTCCCGACGAGGTGAAGCGACTTCCCTTACGGGAGATTGACGTGGTCGGATTCTCCCCGAGGGGCGAATGGACGGATATAGCCGTGAGTGAGGGAGAGGTCGGAATAATCAGAGGTCTCGGTCTCAAAAGTGAGGTGGTGATTGAGGACGTTGAGGCCCACGCCGCGAGGGTTCTCGGCTCCTACAGGTCAACGGACCAGGTCTTCTCGGACCTGGTGTCCTACGCGACCGCCCATCCGAGTATAACCCGCCTTGACACCCTCGCCACCACCTACGAGGGTAGGCCTATAATAGTTCTGCGCATAACGGACAACCCCGATACCGATGAGGGTGAGCCGGCGGTTCTCATAACGGGTCTCCACCACGCCCGGGAGTGGCCCACGGTTGAGATAACCATGTTCTTCATAGACACGCTCCTTCGTGGCTACGGCTCCGACCCCCAGATAACCGACTTCGTCAATAACCTTGACATATACGTGATACCCCTGGTCAATCCCGACGGATACCACTACTCCTACGACCTCGGCAACACGATGTGGCGGAAGAATCGCCGATACTTCCCGGAGTTCGGAACCTACGGCGTGGATCTGAACCGCAACTACCGGGGAGCCGACAACGCGGACCCCCGCGGGCAGCACTGTACTCCCACGCCCGGGACCACCAACTACCCCTCCGACGACGTGTATTGCGGTCCCCTACCCTTCAGCGAGGCGGAGACGGATGCCATCAGGGCCTTCGTTGAGAGCCATCCCAATCTGGTCGCGGCGATAAACTATCACACCTACAGCGGTGTCGTTCTGTACCCGTGGGGATATACCTCCAGCAGCGCGCCCGACGATGCCCTACTCTACGCCCTCGCCGACAGCATGGCCTCCCAGATGGTGACGGAGAACAACAATCCCTACTCGGCCGTTCAGGCGCCCGACATAGGCTACACCGCCACGGCCGATTCGGACGATTGGGAGTACGGGCATTCCATATACTCCAGCGGCTATCCGATGATAGCCTTCACGGTTGAGGCCTGCGAGGAGTTCCAACCCGACGCCACCCAGCTGGACCAGATAGTCAGGGAGAACTGGAAGGGGATGGCGGCCCTCCTGCGCAACGCCCCCACCATAAGGAGCCTCATAAAGGCCATGGTGCGCATAGACTCCCTGAATCTGCCCGACACGGTGCCCCTCACATTCTCCGTATCCCCCACCCTCCGCTCCCCCTACATGGACCCCGAGAGATTCGCCCTCCGGTACTTCACCGATTACTCCGTCGGGACCGACGACGCCGAGACATCCATGGCTCTCTGGACCTACAGCGGATTCACCCGCTCCAGCTCGCAGGCGCATGGGGGCTCCTACTCGTTCGCCGCCAACTACACCAACAACGCCGCCAACCATATGACAATCCTCTACCCGTACCTCGTGCGGCCGGGGGACAGCCTCACCTTCTGGACCTGGTACTCCATAGAGCTGAACTACGACGCCGCCTTCGTTGAGGTGTCGGAGGATGGACGTGCCTTCCACACGTTGGAGAAATTCACGGGAAGCTCCGGCGGATGGGTGCGAAAGGCGTACTCTCTTGAGCCTTGGGTCGGCAAGTGGGTATATTTCCGCTTCAGATTCGTGAGCGACTCCTACGTCACGGACGACGGCTTCTTCGTAGATGATATACACCCGGTGCCGGAGTTCTCCGGCGAGGTGGTGGTGGATACGGCCATCACCTCCCTGCCCTATACCCTGACCCTGACGCAGGGGACCTACTACCTGCAGATGAGAGGGTACAACACCGCCAAGGGGTGGGGAGACTGGAGCCCTCCGGAGGTCATATACGCCTCGGGTGTGGCCGTGGCCGAGGGAGCGAGGGACCTCACAGCTACCCCCGAGCGAAGGGCCGTCTATAGGAGCGACGGCAAGTACGTGGGAGGCGCCATCCCGAAGACGAGGGGCATTTACTTCGTGGTTGAGGGTAAGGAGATAAGGAAGGTCTTAGTTAGGTGAGGGGGCGTCCCCACTTCGGGGATAAAATAAGAACTTGAACAGGCTTTTAAGGATAACGTTCGTGCTGGCGCTCGTAGCGTCGCTCGCGAGTTGCGGCGGTGAGGCGAAGGTTCTGGTGGGTACGAGTCGCGAGGTGCTCATGGTGTATTCGGAGGACAGCAAATTCTCGGCCGGAGCCCTCTACAAGTACATGACCCGCATCCTCTACACGCCCCAACCGGAGACCCTCATATACCTGCGTCCGATAAAGTGGGACAAGTTTCCCCAGTACGAGAACTTCCGCAACAAGATTCTATTCCTGCTGCCGAACGACTCCCTCTGGAGCCTCTGCAAGGAGGAGGAGGGTGTTCTCTTCAGGAAGAATCTCTTCCTCAGGGGGGACTTCACCATCCTCGTATGCTCCTACGACTCAAGGGCCATGCTCCGCATGATAACCGACTATATGCCCGTGATATGGGATACCATCCTCAACAAGGCCATACGAGAGCTCTCGGAGGTTGAGTTCTTGGGTGGGAAGAACAGGAAGGCGATGGAGAAGGTCAAGCGGCTCTTCGGCTTGGAGATGGTGATACCGGCCGGATGGAAGGAGTACAAGGAGGGCGAGGGATTCCTCTCCTTCATAAAGGGGAATCCGAGCCGCTTCATATTCATATACTCCGAGCCTTCGGAGAGGAGTTTCACCTTGGAGGATGTGGTGAATCTGCGCGACAGCCTGACGACGATATACTACGAGGGGGATAGCGTCGTGCGTGAGTACATCACATCCATGACCGACAACGTGGCGGGTGTGAGTATCCTCAAGATTTACGGTCTCTGGAAGAACGACACCCTCGTCGCCGGCGGGCCCTTCGTCTCCTACGCCTTCAACAAGGACGGACGGTTCTACCTGTTGGACGCCGGGGTCTTCGCTCCCGAGAGCCAGAATAAGGTCAATCTGGTTCTGAGGGTTGAGGGGATAATAAGGACCTTCAGGTGATCACTTGACGGGGGTAGCCTTCAGGACGTCGTCTAGAACCTGACGTACGGTTATACCCTCCGCCTCCGCCCGGAAGTGCAGTATCACCCTGTGCTTGAGGACGTCGTAGAACAGGTCCCTCACATCCTCGGTGGTCGGGACGGCCTTATCCCGTATGTATGCCAGCGAGCGGGAGGCCCAGACGAGGAACTGGGAGGCCCTCGGACCCGCGCCGTACCTCACGAACTCCTTAACGACCTTCGGGGCGGAAGGCTCAACGGGGCGGGTATTCCTGACCAGCCGAACGGCGTACTCCACCACGTGGTCCGGAACCGGGAGCTGGGATGCTTCCCGCTGGAAGCGGAGGATGTCGTCCTCCGTGAGCACCTGTCCTATCTCATCCAAGGCGGCAAAACCCCTAAGTAGGGCTATACGGAGCTCGTCCTCGTAGGAGGGATAGGTGATGTCAATCTCCATTATGAAGCGGTCCAACTGGGCCTCGGGGAGCGGGTAGGTCCCCTCCTGCTCTATGGGGTTCTGGGTGGCCAGAACGAAGAAGGGCTTGGGTACCTCGTACGTCTTGCCCGCGTAGGTTATCCTCCGCTCTTGCATCACCTCCAGAAGGGCCGATTGGGTCTTGGGAGGGGCCCGGTTTATCTCGTCCGCCAGAACGACGTTGGCGAACACAGGTCCCTTGACGAAGACGAACTCGTTCCCTCGCAGGATCTCCGTCCCGGTTATGTCCGTCGGCATCAGGTCGGGGGTGAATTGGATGCGGTTGAAGGAGAGTCCCAGAGCCTTGGCGAAGGCCCTCACGACCAAGGTCTTGGCCAATCCGGGAACCCCCACGATCAGGACGTGGCCGTCGGTTATTACGGCCACAGTCAGCCTCTCAACCACCGAATCAAAGCCTACGACCGCCCGCCCTATCTCCCGCTTGAGCTCCTCAAATTCCTTCCTCAAAGTACTCCACCTCTTTCCGGAAGTCCTCAAGCAGAGACTGGTAGGCCCGCTCCAACCTCACGGATAGGTCGTTGTTGAGGATGAAGTTCCTCTCCCTGTCCCTCACCACCACGCCGGCCCACACGCTCTCATCGGGGACGACCTCCCAAGCGGAGACGTCTATGTTCCACATGGAGGCGTCCTTGGGCGGCTTGAGAACCCACTCTTGGGGCAACTCCTCCAGTATCTCCCTCACCAACTCCACGTCCCGGGGATTCACATGGACGGCGGCGCTCTTGCCTATGTATCCGAGCGTGGCCTCCACCAGACGTTTCAGTAGGTCCCTGTATCGGGGCCTGTCGGCTACGATTTCGGACAGGGACTCCATCGCCCTGCGACGGGCCTCCTTGAGGACCTCCATCTGGGCGGAGAGCACCTTGGCCTTCGCCTCGGTGTAGTACCGGGACAGGAAGGAGTGGAAGCTCTGCTCGTACGTGCTCTGGGCGAGCGGACGATGCTCGCGGATGATGTCGTCCGCCTCCAGACGCGCCTTGTGGAGGATGAGGGAGGCCCGCTCGTGCGCCTCCATGAGGATCCTCTCCGCCCTTCGGCGGACCTCCCCCTCTATCAGTTCCTTTAGTCTCACGCTTAGAAAATCAAGATGAGGAACGCTATGACGAACCCCAGAATCACGATGGTCTCGGGGAGAGCGAGGAGTATCAGGATGGGGGTCTGCAGGCTCTTGTCCTCGGCCAGAGCCCCAGCTCCGGCGGCACCTATCTTGGCCTGCGCGTATCCGGTCGCCAGCGCGGAGAGCCCCATGGCCAGACCGGAGCCGATATAGACGGCCCATCCCTTACCGGTGCCGGCCTCGGCGGCCATCAGAAAGCCCACGCTGAACATCAGCAAAAGCGTGATGCTGAAGAAAGTCGCAAGAATCCTCTTCATATTCTACCTCCTTTTCTTATAGGTGTGAATATCCTGCTCGCCGGCAGGAAAAACTTGGTGAAAGATTCCACGAACTGCAAACGCATCCCCTGAATGGTGGGGTCCACCACACCCAGTACGAAGGCCAAGGCGTGGAACGCCACGACGACCGTCAGGGCGAAGATGGGTACGGGCACTATGTCGGCGAAGTGGTTGGCTATCTCCGCGAGTATGGCCGACGCCAGCCCCACGGCGGCAAGTCGGGCGTAGGAGAGGACGTTTCCGAAGGCGGAGAATATCTCTATCTGCCCCACCATCCCCTTTATGACGCCTCCGGACTTGGCCTCACCGATGAACACGAGTATGGCGCCCAAGACGAAGGAGATGGCACCCAAGGGGGTTAGGACGGGGGAGAGGGCGGAGATGGACTTGAGCCAAGGCCTCTCTATGCCTATGGCCCCGAGATTGGGGGCTATGAGAAGGAGGATGCCGAGTATTGCGAAGAAGCGTCCCAGCTCAAACAGGGCGTGGCCCGTGTGCCTGAGGATCCAGTTGTTCCACACGCCTATGAGCATGCTCAGGAGGATCTGGAAGAATCCGAAGCCTATGGCGATGAAGAGCAGGTCCATGCCGTTGTGGGTACGGTGGAAGAGGGGCTCTATGAGACCCATCTTTATGCCCCAATCTCCGAATATCTCCCCGAAGATGAGGCCGAATATGACGGCCATGAGGGAGTTTATAAAATAGACCATGGAGAGGTTGCGTCCCTGACTTCCGGGCTTGGATACCATCGCCAGAACCCAGAACAGGAACATCCCCACGAGTCCGTATCCGGCATCCCCAAGCATGAATCCGTAGTAGAGGGGGAAGAAGAAGGCGATTATGACGGTGGGGTCAAACGTCCTATAGACGGGAGGGGCGTATATGTCAAGCAGGCTCTGGAACCACGAGAGCGGAGGACGATTCTTGAGGGCGACGGGTACCCTCTCGTACTCGGCCACCTCGGGATGTTTGGCGTGGAGGAAGGCGTTCCTATCCACCCTCTTGAGAAGGGCCCGCAGCTCGTCAACCTTGGGCGCCGGTATCCACCCCTTGAGGAAGGCCATGAACTTTGAGGCGGAGAAGCTCTTCTCCTTGAGCCTCAGGACGTTTATTATGTCCTTTGCGACGAACTTCTGCTCCCGCAGGAAGTTCAGGTACCTCTCCTTCAGCGAGGAGAGCACCCTCTCCAACTCCTTAAGCTTGCGGGGTATCTCCTCCGTCAGGGCCCTCTGCACCTCCGCGAGGGAGGAGTAGCCCTTGGGAGGCCGCAGGATGGTGAATCCCCTCCTTTGGAGCTCGTTCAAAATCTCCTCGTATCTGTCCTCCGGGGCGTCAATCACCACGAGCGTCTTGTCCCCGACGCTCCTCTCGTCGTAGTTGAGACCCCACTGCTCCAAAAGATTGACGAGGAAGGCCTTTGAGGATATCTCGTTTCGGGCCAGAACTACGGCTATGACCTTCTTACCCTCGGGGAGATTCTTTGAGAGGGCCAGATAGTCGGCCAGTCGCCTCTCCTCCTCCTTGAGCTTGGCGATGGCCTTTCCCACCTCGGCGAACTCGTCCCGTACCCTCTTGACCTCCTCGTACTTCAGCTCCGCCGAAACGGGAAGCTCGTCTATGGGTCCTACGATGCTCTCAATCTCGGAGATGTGGTTCAGGACTTTGCGAGCCTTCCTCCTCTCCTCCTCTTCCTCCTCCGTAAGCGGAAAGCGATGTTCCCCGTCGTACTCTTCAACGTGAAAGTTTTCCCAATATGCCAAGGCATCTACCAGCTTTCTCCAGCGCTCCTTCGGGACGGCTATCTCCACCTTCAGGATGGGAACGTGCATGAAGCGGATATTATACTGGAGAAGTTGAGGCGTCGCCTTTCCTCAATCTCCCGAGAGTATGGTCTCCATCGCCCTCCGATATCTCACGTACAGGGGGAAGGCCTCGGTCAGATCCCTGACCTTGGAGCGGGCCCTCTCCTTCACGCTCTCGTCGTCCGGATTCTTGAGGACGTCGGCGATTATGCGGCCTATCTCCCGCATCTCCGGCTCCTTCATCCCTCTGGTCGTGAGGGCGGGGGTCCCGAGTCTTATACCGCTGGCCCGGGTGGGCGGCAGGG
>JAADDJ010000051.1 GCA_013153965.1 Thermotogae bacterium | reverse complement strand
AAGGACCCCCAGAGGCTTGAGTACGTCAAGCGCTACATCCAACACCAGTGGGAGAGGTTGGTCCGCAGGCACGAGGAGACCCACGGCCATCTGCCGGAGGGGGTCAGGTAGGGAAGGCGAGAGCGAGGCTCAACCACGCGACGGACCATCGCATGAAGGTCCGTCTGTCTTTGGGGCCGTTAAACACCCGTCCATCCTCGCCGACGAGATGAGCGCAGGCGTATCTTTCAATCTCTATGGCCCGCTCCCTCTCGCCGAACATCTTGAGCGTTATGAGGGCGGCGGCCACGTCGTGGGTGTCGTGTCCCCGCCCGCCCAGCCGTCCCACGGGAAGCCCCTCATCGTTGAAGAGATTCCTCAGGTAGAAGTTGAATCCGTCGGATACGGTCTCCTCCCACCCGCCGACGACTTCGGAGGCCCAACGGAGTCCCCACAGGTTGTAGGCCGTATGGATGTGGTCCACGTAGTCCATGCGGGGATGTCCGAGGCCGTAGGGCCATGAGCCATCATCCCGCTGGTAGTAGGATAGGGTGTCGGCCACCTCCCGAAGGACATCCAAATCCCCCCCTGCGGTGGCGTAAGCCACGGCCCCCAAGATGGAGGCGTTGAATATGCGGAGGCGATCCAGAGGCGTGTAGCTCATCCACAGTTTGCCGTTCTCGTCCCTGAATCGGTTCAGATATCTCTCGTAGAAGGGGAGAAATCGCTCCAGAGGGAAATCCCATCCGAAGCGGCGGTTCGCCTCGGATATGGCGAAGATGGCGAAGGAGGTGGCTATGGTGTTGGGCGTGTAGGCGGGTACGTAGAAGACGCTGCTCTGCCAGTTGAAGTTGTAGCCGAAGCCTATGCCTCCCCCCTCCAGATCCGTCCTGTATCGTATCAGAATCTCAAAGACTCTCCTCGCACGCCCCTCATCTCCCAGCAACGAGTAAGCCCACAGAAACAGGGCCAAACCCTTCGGATTGTGGCTCTCGGGTATCAGGAGCACCCTCCTAAGCCAGAGCGGAGAGCGCTTGAGGACCTGCTGAAACAGAAGACGATACAGAGGAATAGGAAGGTTGCCGAGGGGGGAGAGGAGGCCATCGTAGGGATCATACCCCCTCCAACCTTTCCCCTCGGCGTACCGTAGGATTCTACGCAGACATTCGGAGGTCAGTCTATCCTCTTCCACTTACGCCAGGCTTTCTTCCGCCACTTCCTAACCCTATCCAGCTGCTTCTGGGCGTAGGTCTTGATGCTGCCGCTTCCGAGTAGAGCAGCCTGCTGGTAGGCGGCTATGGCGCTGTCAAAAGTGGATACGGCCTCCTGATACTTCTTGGCCTTGTACAGGGCTATGGCCCTACGCTGACGTATATCTCCCAGTAGGGCCCAGGCCGGAGCCCTGTACTTGGCGTCTATGCTCGTGTCGGATGCGACCTCGCGGGCCAGCTTCTCGGCCTTAGCCGTGTTGCCCACGTCGTCGTAAAGGTAAGCCAAACGTACCTTCAGGATCTTGGCGTTGGGATTGAGCTCAAGCGCCTTCTCGTAGTCGGCGATGGCCTCCCTCTTCTTCCCTATCTGCTCGTATATCTTCGCGCGCTTGATGTAGTACTTGTACTTCTCCAGACTGTCAGCCATCTCTATGAGCTTCGTCGCGTAGGGGAGGGCGTTCTCAAGATTCACGTTGGCGCCGCTCTTCTTGGCCTTCAGGTAAGCATCAACCAAGGTCTCAAGCAGATCCTTCTTATCCTTCCGCTTCTCGTAGGCCTTCTCAAGGTACTTTATGGCCTCGGCGTAGTTCCCCTGCTCGTAGAGGAACTCCCCGTAGGAGCGGTTGAGGGCGGGATTATCCGGATTCCTCTCCAGAGCCTCCATGTAGAGCTTGCGGGCCTCATCCGGCTTCCCGGCCTTCTCATAGACCTTGGCGAGACCGAAGAGCACGTCCGGGTTGTCCGGCGAGAGCTCAAGGGCCTTCTTGTAGAACTCCTCACCCTTGACGTAGTCCTCCTTCACTATGCCGTACAGGAAACCCAAACCCTGCCAACCCCTCGGATCCGTGGAGTCTATCTCCGTCACGTGCCTGTAGTAGAATTCGGCCGAGTCCAGCTGCTTGTTCATCAGGAAGGCGTACGCCAGGTCAAGGGATATCTCCTTCCGCAGGGAATCCAAGGTACCGGTGGTATCCTTGGCGACGGTGTAGGTGTAGGCCCTGTGGAGCTCCTTTATCGCGGTCTCATAGGAGGCTCTCCCATCCCTCGCCTTCAGAAGATCATCCTTGCCTATGGAGTGCCAAACCTTCGCCGAGTCTATACGCTGATCCAAAGTTAGCTTGGGCTGGTTCTCCTGAACGGTGACGCAGGACGTGTGGAGGGCGGCTCCTAAGTACAAGACTATCGGAATTGCCCATATCTTTCTCATGGTTGGCTATTATACTGCCGTACCGTTATCCCGTTCCTCTGCAGTAGGTCGTCCGGGCCTTTGAGACGGGAGCGATGGACGGGGGACGGAATACGGGTCTAAAGACGTACAGACATCCGTCCATATCCTCAACTATTACCACGAAGCGGAAAAGGGATGAGTACAGATTAACGGCCGTTATACCTTCGTATATGGTATGGGCGCCCGTGCGTGCATCAACGGTCAGGACGCCGGAGGAGCCCAAGGCCACGTGGAGGAGACCGTGGGAGTAGGAGGTCGCGAGGGGGCGAGCCGGGGTTCTCAAGGTCAGGAAGGTCTTTCCCCCCTTAAGGAGACGTATCCCCCGGGGGTACGTGATGAGTACGATATCCTCCTCCGCGTCCAGAAGTTGGGCGTCGCTTCCGCCTCTGAAGGGTCCCGTATCAACCACGCACGTGAGCGTATCGTATATCCAGCACCCGACCACCGGATAGTCGTAGAGGAGGGTGGTGTCGTGATAGAAGCGCATCCGCCGCAGTTTGAAGATCTCAACCCTCCTGCCGGTGGGCACCAGAACGCGGAGGGTATCGTCCCCACCGCGGAACATCCACGTCTTTGAGTTGCAAACGTTCAATCTCCCCACGGGAGAGACACCCTCCTTTGAGAAAAGATAGGAGTAGCATCCGTCGGGGCCTCCGATGATGAGGGTGTCGGGGTAGGATATGTAGAAGGTGTAGGGGTAAGTATCCACATTCAGGAGCAGACGCTCCTTGAGGAGCTTCTTGCTCTCGTCGTACTCCAACATGGCCCACGCCCGATGGGTGCGGAACCCCCAATAGAAACCGTAGGAGGCTCCCCGCATGGGATTCTCGTAGAACTTCTGGGCTATGAGAAGAGCGACCATAGGGGTACGAGCAGAAGGGAGGGTAGGGTATCCGCGGTCGGGAAGTCCATCAGCTCCAGAAGGTTCAAACCTATCAGCAGGAGGATGAGGCCACCGGTGGCGTTCAGAATGTTCATGGGTATATTCAGGCCACCGAGGAGGAGGGCGAGGGTCTCCATTCCCCCCTGAATCAGAAGCAGGAGAAGAGCCGCCAACGCCACTCGCAGGCCGAATATGGAAGCGAAGAGGACGGAGACCGTGCCGTCAAGCATGGATTTCACGAGCAGGATGTCGGGCTCCCCGAATGCGTCCTTTATGGAGCCCAAGACGGTCATGGGACCGGTACAGAAGAGCACGACGGCTGCTATCACTCCACCGTGGGATGCCCAACGTCTCGCACGTCGCTCAAGCCCGAGGATGTGCCCGAGGAAAAAGCCGACGACCAACGTGGCCGCGCCCTCCAGCAGGGCCCCCTCGCCGAGCATACTCACGGCCAAGCCCACCGTTATGACCCCCAATAGCCTCTGAAGGTTGCCCTTGAGGGTGGAGGGGAGAGCTCCCCCCACCTTCCATCCCACCAGGCTACCCACGAGTACGGCGAGGGCATTGACCAGCGTGCCTACGAATGGCACGGGCCCTTAGAAGAGATTGACGGAGCGATATACCCACAGACGGGCGACGTAGGATCCTCCCGTTATCTTGAGGACCTGATAGTCGGGGACCACACCCTGCAGGTAGAGCTCTATGGGGGAGGGACGGGACCATCCGGTGCTCTGGAGGCGGGGACCGGCTTGGAAGTACCCCAAGGTTATCCCGATGTCGGCTATGTCCGCGTAGGTGAATTTAACGGCTATGTCCGCCTCGGCTCCCAGATAGGGGTCCACGCCCTCGGGGGAGGCGGCCTCCGCGAAGGCGAAGCCGTCTATGCGGACAACCATGGACTGCTGGATCGGGAAGGCCTTATACACCAAGTTTATGTTCGCCGCGACGAAGTTGGTGGGGTTGAAGAAGAAGACGCTCCTCCAGTTGTCGGGACGATAGTTCCAAGTGAATACCTCACCCATACCCGTCCAGTGGGTCCAGTTGCTGAAGGTATGGACACCGGCGGTTCTGGGCATGGGGCTTATCCAAGCCTCGTACATCCCATCCGTGTTGGGGTTGTCGCCGCTGAAGGTGAAGAAGGACACCCCTCCGGTTATCTGGTCCGTGAAGTCGTAGTTGGCCCGTATGCCTATGGCGTACGCGTTGAGATTCAGGCGTCCCTCACCCACAACGTCGTATATCTGGTCGGAGAAGTCGCCGTATATCCTGCGGCGGGAGTCCCATATACCCGTCATGTACCCGAGCTCCGCATCCATGTAGAAGTTCCCTATGGGGCCTATGGCGATGTAGCCGCCTATCCAGTAGGGGTTGAAGCCGCTACCTATGAGCCTCTGCTCGCTCATCATGGCCCCATAGACGTAGAACTCGTAGTTGTCGCGGGGGCCCTTCTTGCGCTGGAATATGACGGCCCACGTCTCAATGTCGTACTTGGTGCTTATCCACTTGTAGGCTATCTCGTTCTCGGCGGCGTTGTAGTACGCGAAGGGGTAGTAGAATTTCTCAACCTGACGGGCTCCGCTCTCGTTGCTCTTCACGTAGAGGATGTCCAGATACCACTCCCACGCCGGGGAGAACCTGTACCCGAGCCTTATGGCGTTGGAGCCGAATCCGTGATAATCCCCGAAGGCCAGACCTTGACCGAAGTTTATTATCTGCCTACCCATCCTGAGGACGCCCTGCCCTCCTATGGGCGTTACGAAGGTATCCAGCTGAACGTAAGCCTCGGATACCCCCACGGGCAGTCCCTTTATGTCGCTCGTGGCCTCTCCGGAGTACATGCCTGCTATGCCGATGGTGAATTTATTGGCGAAACTTATTGAAACTCCACCCCTCGCGCGGAGGATGTTGAGGAGATCTCCGGTACCGGGAGCGGCGTAGCCGACGAGATCCGGAACGGGCTGGCCGATATAGACGGTTGAGCCATAGACCTCCAAGTTGGCTTGGAAGCGGGTGGGTTGTTCCTCCCTGTAGATATCCATATCCTGAGCAGCGAGGACCGCCGGGAAGAAAAACAATACTAGCCTACGCATAGTGTCTATTATAGACCCGAAGGGAAGGACAGGGGCGAAAGTGTGCTAATATCCTACCTCCAGCAGGTACAGGCCCCAAGGCGGGGCTGGGGTGAGTCCCCTCGGCCTCCCTTCCCCCCGTAGGATGGCGACTACATCCTCCTCCGCCACTCTACCCTCCGAGAGCATGACCGACAGGCTCGCCATGAACCTCACCATCTTTCGCAGGAACCTGTTTCCCTTGACATCCATGAAGACCCAACCTCCGGTATGTCCGAAGGTTATATCGTACAGGGTGCATACTCCGTTCTCCCTCTCGTCGGCGGCGAGATAGGTGAAGTCGTGGGTGCCTAGAAGGAGCCTCATAGCCTCGTTCAGGTGGAGTACGTTCAACCTGTGGGGGAGGAACCATACCCTACGCCTCATCAGAGGGTCGTACTCACGTCCGAACAGGTACCGATATATCTTGTACTTGGCCGAGTAGCGGGCGTGGAAATCCTCCGGAACCCTCTCCACACTCCGAACGTATATATCGTCCGGGAGCATGCGGTTCAGCCTGTGCATAAGCGAGCGCGAGGGAACCCTCAACCTTCCGGACACCTTTAGGTTCGCCACGTACCCTATGGCATGGACTCCGGCGTCCGTCCTTCCCACCCCCACGAGCCTGTATTCGCCCTCAACGAGCCTGTCCAGAACTCTGTGGAGCTCGCCCGCCACCGTTCGCCTGCCCGGTTGAACCTGCCAACCGTAAAAGTCCGTCCCATCGTACGATAGGGTGAGTTTGAGGTTCATAGGGGTCGCCAACTACTTTCCCTTGCGGCGCAACCCCCTCAACCTCCAATCCAGCACCAGTGAGGATACGACGAATATTGAGGAGTACGTACCGACGAAGACGCCCACCGTCAGTATGAACGCGAAGTTGAAGAGGACCGGACCGCCGAAGAGCAGCAGGGAGAATACGACGATGAAGGTGGTGAAGGATGTGATGACCGTACGGGATAGGGTGGAGTTTATGGCGTCGTTGAATATCCTCTCAAGGTCCTTCGGCGATACGTCTATGAGCCTGAAGCGGCCCAAATACTCGCGCACACGGTCGGCCACGACTATGGAGTCGTTGATTGAATAACCTATGAGTGTGAGGAGGGCTGCTATGACGGTCATATCCGTCTCAAATCCGAACAGGGAATGTAGCCCCCAAGTGATTATCACGTCGTGGAACAGGGCTATGGTGGCTGCGAGACCGAAGAGTATATCAAACCGCAACCATATGTAAAAGAGTATGACGAGGAGTCCGACGATGGTCAGTATGAGGGCCTTCTCCCGTAGCTCGGCCCCTATCTTCGGACCCACATGCTCCGCCCTGTCAAGCCTGACCTTCTTGCCCAGTATCCTCTCAAGGCCTCGCACGAGGCTATCCGGCTCCACATCCTCCTTGTACTTTATGAGGAATTCGTGGGCCTGACCCACATTCTGTATCTCCGCCCTCAAACCCATCTTTATGGTAGCACTACGCACCTGGTCTATGGGTGCCTCCACATACACCTGAACCAGCCTACCACCGGTGAAGTCTATTGACCATGTTTGCCGTATCCCGAAGAGGGAGCCGAGGGGCGTCAGACGCAGGAGTAGGGAGATGAGACCTACGAGCACGAGTACGGAAGAGACTGCGTAGGCGATCTTCCGTTTCCCCATGAAGTCTATGTTGGGATTTTCAAGCCACTTTATCCTCATTTTTTACCTCCTTTAGATGGGAACGGCCTGCATCTTCCTATCCTCTATCAGATAGCCGAATATCCAGCGGGTCATCACTATGGACGTGAAGAGGTTTATGACGATACCTATGGATAGCACGATGGCGAACCCTCGGATGGGTCCCACGCCGAGGAACATGAGGACTATGGCGGTGAGCAGGGTGGTTATGTTCGCGTCCAGTATGGTTCTGGTGGCGTTGGCGTATCCGACCTCAAGGGCCGTTCTAAAGGATTTGCCCTTCCGCAGCTCCTCCCTTATGCGTTCAAATATCAGAACGTTCGCATCCACGGCCATACCCACCGTCAGGATGAGACCCGCCATTCCCGGCATGGTTAGGGTGGCGTTCAGCATGGCCATCACGTCCAGTATGAAGATGAGGTTGGCCAGCAGGGCCAGAACGGCTATGGCTCCGGCGACCTTGTAATAGAGGAGCATGAATATGACGACCAAGATGAAGGCCACACCCAGGGCTATCATGCCGCGACGTATGGAGTCGGCACCGAGCGACGGTCCGACTATTCGCTCCTCCTCTATCTTCACGGGGACGGGTAGGGCACCGGCACGCAGGATGGCCGCCAGGTCCTGCGCCTCCTGAAGTGTGGGTATTCCGGTTATCTGGGCGTTCCCTGTGGGTATCCTCTCCTGAATGCGGGGAGCCGACTGGACCACACCGTCCAAGACTATGGCCAGACGCTTACCCACGTTCTCCCCCGTAAGGCGGGCGAATATGACGGCTCCGGTCCTATCAAAGGTTATATGTACCACCGGCTGCCCCGCCATCTGCTGCTGTCCCAAAGTGGCCTGAGCATCCACCAGATGGGCACCGGTTAGAGGCGTCCTCTTCTGGACGAGGAAGAGCTTGCGGAGCTTCTTGCCATCCTTCGTGGTTATGGTCCTGCCCCAGAGGACCTGATAGCCCGGAGGGATGAGCCGCTTCACCTCCGGGAGGTTGAGGATGCTATCAACCTTGTCCCAGTTCTCCTCGGGGACGGCCACATCTCCCTCGTATCCCACGAGGAGTCGGGTAAAGGGACCGACCTGACTCGTGTCGGCCGTGAAGTTTCCCCTCTTTCGGAGCAGGTCATCAACGCTCTTGAGGAAATCGGCGAAGACCTTGTCGTCCGCCAGAAGTTTGAATTCCAAGAGGGCCGTCTTACCGATTATGTTCCTCGCCCTCTCCTTACTCACCACACCCGGGAGCTGAACTATGACCCTGTCCTCACCCACCTTCTGGATCACCGGCTCAAATACGCCGAGCTGATCCACACGATTACGTATCACCTCAACGACCCTGTCGGCGGCATCCTTCAGTTGGGCCGGATCCTTCACCTTGGACTTATCCACCGAAAGGACTATATACATACCGCCCTGAATGTCCAGTCCCAAGTTCAGAGCCTTCTTCTTCAGGTCAAACAGCTGCTGCCGACCGATCCTCTGCTTCTCCTCCTCGCTCATCGTGAGCAGTTTGTACGTGGGGATGAGCATGTATATGCCACCGACGAAGAGGGCTGCTATCAGTCCCAACCTCCACAGGTACTTACCGGACATGAGTCGGGGATTATAGGGGGGTAAAACGACCGTCTATAACCGCCTCACGTTCAGGACGTGCTCCGCCGGTACGGATACCCCTCCCTCCATAAGCAGGAGCATATCCTCGGTTATGTCCAAGAGTCTTCCCCTCAGAGTGCGACCGTTGGCCATACTTAGGACCACGTACCTCCCCAGCGTGGCCAGATTCCCCTTCCAGAGGGCGAACACCTCACCGAAGGGGAGGGAGTGCATCCGCAATATCTCGGCCGCCAGTCGGTCGGCCATGACATCCATAGCGTAGGTGCGACCCGTGATGAGACGCAAGGTCGTGGCCGTCGGAAGGGGAGGCTCCGCCTGATTGACGTTCAACCCCACGCCGACGATAAGAAGGCCATCCCGCTCCTCAACGAGGATCCCCGCGAGCTTCTTGCCCCCCACCATAACGTCGTTGGGGAAATGCACCTCCGGCCGGATGCTTGCCTCACGCTCTACGACCCGGGCGACGGCCAGAGCCCCCCCGAGCATCATCTTGTAGTTATCGCGGGGATGTCGCCTCTCAAGTAGGCCGCTCATCCACAATCCACCCAAGTCCGATATCCATTCCCTGCCCATCCTACCGCGCCCGGCCCGCTGGACGTCGGCCCTCACGAAGAAGGGTAGGGGAACACTCCCGCGCAGGCGCAAGACCTCATCGTTGGTTGAGGATACCTCCC
This sequence comes from Thermotogae bacterium, assembly GCA_013153965.1. Classification (GTDB taxonomy): domain Bacteria; phylum Hydrothermota; class Hydrothermia; order LBFQ01; family LBFQ01; genus JAADCS01. The sequence continues at coordinate 4,452 of JAADDJ010000051.1, read as the reverse complement.
TCAGGTGGATAACCGTTGCTTTTTCAAGCTCTCCTTCCATTCCCTCAACTTCTTGGCCCGAGTCTTCGGCTCAAGATAGTCTATGTACAGGATGCCGTTTATGTGGTCTATCTCATGCTGGAGCACACGCGCGTACAGACCTGTGGCCGTTATCTCAACCGGAACGAGATCATCCTCCCTAAGCTCAAGGGCCTTAACCACGGCCAGATAGGGCCTTCTCACGTCAAAGTACAGGCCGGGGAAGGAGAGGCATCCCTCCTCATCAACCTCCTCACCCTCGTAGTATATGACCTCTGGATTTATTAGGATCTGGGTCTCATCCTCCTTTCCCGTAAATTCGCCCTTATACACTGCTATCACCCGGAGAAGTTCCCCTATCTGGTTGGAGGATAGGCCCAAACCCTCGTTGGCGAGCATCGTGTCTATCAGGTCCCGCGCGAGGGCGCGCACCCTATCGTCCAACCTATCAACCGGCGCGGCGACCTCCCGCAGGATCGGGTCAGGATAGATCCTAACCCTTCTTACCATCCCCCCTCACCTCCTCTTCCAACCCACGGATGGCCCACTTGAGGAATACGACCCTAACCCCCGGAGAGATCTCCAAGACCACCGCGTTATCCTTGACCTCCACGACGGTGCCCACTATGCCCGACTCCGTTATGACCCTATCACCCTTCTTCAGGCTCTCTATGAGCTGTTTGCGCCGCTTCTCCTCCCTCCTCTGGGGCATTATAATGAAGAAGTAGAAGGCGGCTATCATTATCACGAAGGGGAGGGCCAGACTCAGGAGATCCCCCATTCCCCCCGCGCTCTGCTGACTCAGTAGAACGTTGAGCATGCCGGGGATTATAAAGATGCAACGGCCATGCAAACGGTCCGTCTTCAAGTCTAAAATATTGGTGTCATGATGTGGATGGTGGTCTATCCTCCCCTATGGATAAACGGTTATGCGGTTGAAGAGGACTCACGGATAACGGACGGCAAGTACCACGTCCTTCAATTCGGCGGTCCAATATTGCCGCGACAGAAGGAGGAGTTGAAGAAGCTCGGGCTGCGATTCTACGGATACTATCCCAAGTTCGCCTTCGTCGTATCGGGCGACGGGGGCGCCTTGAAGGAGGCCCTATCCAAGCCCTACGTCGTACGGATAGTTCCCATAGACGCGAAGTACAAGCTCCCCAAATTCCTGAACGAGAAGTTGAACTCCGGATGTCTCCAGCGGGAGGGGGACCTCTACAGGGCGAGGGTGGTACTATTCTCCGACGAGGATCTGGCGAGGGTTGAGAATCTGCTGAGGAAGAGATTTAAGGTCGTTCATAGTAATGTGGCGCCTCCCTACGTGGAGGTGCTCGCCACGGCCGAGGAGCTCGTGGGCTTGACCCGGCTTGACGAGGTCCAGTTCGTTGAGTTCATGCATCACAGGAAGCTGTGGAACGACCGCAAGGCGGTCAATCACCAGTCGGGCCTCTGGGCGGACCTGGCCGAAATAACCGACCCCACCGACACCATAGTGTGGGCCAAGGGGATACACGGAGAGGGACAGATATTGGGCCACAACGATGATGGACTCAACGCGGACCACTGCTTCTTCTCAGGGAATGTGGGGACGCAGAGCAAGATAGTTGACCTGTGCGATTACGAGGCGAGCGGGTGCGGGGCTTCCAGCTTGCCTCCGGGGACCAACTGCGATGGCTCCCCCGGAACGGGGTGCCACGGCTCCCACACGGCGGGGACCGCGGTGGGGTGGAGCGATGCCGCCGGCACCTCCAACGTGGAGTACAGGGGAATGGCCTACATGGCCCGTATAGTCTCCCAGTCCCCCTTGGGAGGAGGGAGCTCCGGCTTCGGTACGGTCCTGTCCGACGCGTACGAGCGGGGTGCGCGCGTCCATACCAACAGTTGGGGATACACCTGCTTCGCGGGTTGCGCCCCCACAGACTACAACACCGACGCCCAAACAATAGATAATTTCATGTGGAACAATCGGGATATGCTCGTCGTCTTCGCCGCCGGAAACCACGGAGATGACCGCTGTCAACGCGGATGCTACAGCAGCGCCTCCGACCCGGGGACGGCGAAGAATGACCTAACGGTGGGAGCTATGGGTAGGGATGTAGATGCCAAGATGGGATGGAGCGCCTACGGCATCTATGCCAGCGGAAGATTCAGCGTTGATGTTCTGGCCATAGGGGATACCACTTACTCGGTGGATGGAAGCACCACCTGCGGCATAACCACCTCCTCGCGGTGGATGGGGACCTCCATGGCCACGCCCTCCGCGGCCGGCTCCGCCCTGCTGATCAGGCAGTACTATCGGGAGGGTTGGTACGGCGATGGGACCGAGGGCTCGGGAGCCTCAATCACCCCCTCCGGTGCCCTCCTCAAGGCTTCCATCTTGGCGTCCGCCGTTCCCGTAGCCCACGATAACGACGTGGAGTTTGGGAGCGAATTCTCGGCCGGCGATTCGCCCGTTCCCAACGGGAACGAGGGGGTTGGAAGGATAGTTCTGGACAACTTCATGTACTTCTGCCCGGAGGACGCTTGGGAGACGGCGACCGATTCGGCCGACATCCGCAAGTCCAGCCTGTGGTTCGTGGATAACACCACGGGTCTGAACACGGGCGATTCGGTGGTCTATTCAATAGACATCACCAACCCCCACATGATAACCCGCTTCGTCCTCACATGGACGGATTATCCCGCCAGCCTTGATTGCGCCACATCCACGGGCGGTTGTCTGGTCAATGATCTGGATCTGGTGGTGCGGGGTCCCGGAGGGGAGGTTTTCGTGGGGAACAACACGACCACCGGAACGGACAACCTGACCCCCGACGACGCCACGGCCTCCCCCGACAGGGCCAACACTTGGGAGATAGTGCGAGTGAGCGGCATCTCGGGAACCTTCAACGTGGTTGTCAAAGGCTACAACGTACCCCAAGGTCCCCAGCCGTTCGCCCTGGTAGTCTCTGGCGGCGTTGAACCCACCTGCCGGCCCCTCGGTCAGGACGATGATCTTAGCGTGGAGGAAGCCCCCATCAGGGCACGCTACAGCCTGAGGCTAACTTCCGAGGGTGTGGAGGCCGATGTGGTCTCGGGAGGTCCCATAACCCTCACGGCGTACGACGTGTCGGGAAGGGTGATGGCGCGCGCCCTGATCTCCGAGAGAGGAACTATGCGAATACCGAGGAAGGGAATCTACATGGTGGTGGTCTCGCAGGGGGATCGCATACTGGAGATGCGGAGGTACGTCATCAGGTAGAGGCGCGCACGTACAGACAATCGCCGTCCTTCACCACGTAGTCGCGTCCCTCCACGCGTACCCAGTTCCTCTCACGCGCCTCCTTCCAGCCCCCCGCTTCCACCAACCTATCCCAAGGGATGACCTCCACCCTCACGAAGCCCCTCGCCAGATCATTGTGTATGGTGGCGGCAGCGGCGAGGGCCGTGGAGCCTCTCGCGAGCGGCCAAGCCCTCGTCTCCCTCTCGCTGGGGGTGAAGAATGTTATGGTATCTGTGGCGGAGAGGAGGGCACGGGACACCTCGGCGTTCAGAACCTCCTCCGGGGCTCGCAGAACGTTGATGGTAATGTGGGGTAGCCCTTGAGCGCGCACCTCCTCCAGAGCGTCCTCGTCGGGCCCCCCATCGTCCGTGGCGTTGAAGAGCACGACCCGTGGCTTGATTGAGAGCAATCCGAGCCCCTTGAGAATCCTGACCTCATCCTCCGAGAAGCCCGCCGCGTACAGGGGGATGCCCTCCGAAACGTGCGCCAACGCCCGCTCTATCACTTCCAGCTCACGAGCATCGGCCCTCCCGACGGCCACCTCCTTCCTCAGACGCTCCAGCCTCTTGGAGAGGACGTTGCTCTCTATGGTGAGGAACTTGAGGGTCGTATCCGTAAAGCTCATGAAATCCCCCACCAGTCCCCCGCTCACCTCCAAGAATACGTGCGCCTCCACCAGCTCCTGAAATATCCGGGTGGGCTTGTTCTCGTTGTACAGCTTCCCGAGGGCGTCGCTATCAACCAGAGTCATCTTCAGGGGAGTTATCTTCCTCGGCCTGAACACCCTCACGAGGGCGTCAAGTCGCTCATCCTTTACGGCGAGGGTGCCTATCTCCTTCCCTCCCGTGAGTCTGGCCAGCAGGGTACTCTTGCCGGTGAAAGGGGAGCCCACGATGAACACTCTCACGTGGCAATTCTACCGTCGTGATACTGCTGCGAATTCCCACTTGACAAGCGGGGTAATTCCGACCATTATTCTTTACCTTTAGAGTTAACATAAGTTAAAACCGTATCAACAAAGGAGGTAAGAACCATGGCAGTGAAGCTCAGACCGCTTGCAGACCGCGTCGTCATAAAGCGCATAGAGGAGGAAGAGGTGAAGACGCCGAGCGGCATCATAATCCCCGATACCGCCAAGGAGAAGCCGCAGAAGGGTGAGGTCGTGGCGGTCG